>NZ_JBEZDS010000008.1:0-221974 GCF_040648435.1 Dactylosporangium sp. NPDC049140
ACCAGGGACCAGAAGATCCATCCCCGGCGGCAACGCCCCCACGATCCCGCCGATCGATGCGGCAGCATGGGCGTCAACGACGCCGTTCGGCTTCATCGACCGGCAGTACACGTATGCGACGGGAACATGGCCAGCTGCCAGACAAGTCGCGTGCAGAAGGGCAAACTCGTCAACACCGAACGTCGCCAGCGCAACACGCATCGAACCCGCCATCTCCGCGACAGTACGCGAGAAGCCTTGTGCCACCCCGGCTTCCCTGGAGCCCGGCCAGTGGACGCGCCCGATCACAGCCATCGGCATCTACTCCTCGATCTGGGCTGCCCCCGCAACTTCCGGACAACGTTAGTCCGTGACCTGGTCGAGCAACGTCTTGGCTGCCGATGCCTTCGCGGCTGCTTTCGTGTCGCCGATTTCGGTCGCCCGCCGCCGCTCGCTCGCCGAGGTGAGCGAGCGAGGCAGTGCAGGCGAAGGTCGGTGCGTGCGGCGGCAACCGTGTGTCTCGAACTCGTAGCGGATGTCGCCGACCACACCCGCCTGAGCGAGTTCGTTGAGCGCGCTGACCGCAGACCCTCCGCTTACTGGCATCGCCTTGGCGGGCGCCGGTTCCTGGTCGGCCAGCGTGCCGTTGGACCAGAGTTCGATGCCCGCCTCCCGCAGCCAGTGCCGCAGAGTCGAGGTCGGGATCTGCAGGTGCTCCCCGGCCTGACGGATCGTCATCCCGGAGTGCATCATCGTGCAGGCGATCTCCGTCAGCCGGGCCCGATCACGGTCTGTCGTCTCGGCGGCGAGCACGCCACGCCGGGCTCCCTCCGCGAGTTCGTCCTTCGCGCGTACCAGGCAGTCGACCGAGCAGTACACCCGAGTCGCAGATGCCAACCCGCCCCGCCGACGGCGCATTCCAGCAGGTACCACCCGCCCGGAACCCGCCGGCCTCTCGGCACCATGTGGCATGAGCGGCAGAAGTCGCTGCGCTCGGGTCGAGGCCCAGCCGTGTCCATCGAGGTCGTGTCCATCGAGGTCAGGCAACGTCGGCGGCGACCGACTCCGCCATCAGCACGACCCGTTGCCGAGGGTTAGTGGCTGGGCCTGCACGAGATCGACCCAGTCATCTTGGGTCAGTGGCCCGGAATCCCGATGACCTCCACGTCGATGTCGTCACTGCGCAGCCGTCGGACCGCACGGTAGAGGGCGACCTGCGAAAACGTGAAGAGCGTGTCGGCGGTGAGCCGCCTGCCGGAGCCGAGAGCGATGCCGTAGACGACCTTGGTCGGCTTGAACGACACGTCGATCGGATGACTTGGGTCATGGGCATGCACCAACTGGACCAGCCGTTCACGGGCCTCCGCCTCGTAGCGCAGTGCGTCCACTGCGACCTCGCCCTGCAGGAACAGATGGCTGAGCGGGGAAGACCGCTCCGCCCGCTTGATGTGAATCAGTTCGTTGCCGGGGCCGAGCAGGTCGCACGCCTCGATGCCGTGTCCTCGTTTGTGCTGCCGGGTCTTCAGCAGCCGCTTGTCGAGCAGCACGTAGCCGGGCCCGGACGCGGCGGCGTGCTTGTTGTAGGCGTCCTCATCGGCGAGGCCGCTGGTCCACGGTGGCAGAGCAACGGTGGGCGGCCTGTTCAGCAGGGCTTCGATCTCGGCACGCAGGAAGTCCAGGTGACGGTCTCCGATCTCGTACCACCTCCCCTCGTGGTAGATCATGTGCGCGGACCCGACAGCGATCTCTGCCGTGAGCCACCTGTTCGCCGGCGTGGGCGGGCACAGCAACTCTTCGCCATAGGCATCGGCGCACAGCGCGATGGCACCCGTCTTCAGCGCATCGAGCCGTTTGCCCACCGGCCTGCTCTGTGCCCGTTCGAGAATGGTTTCGAGGTCGAGTTCGGTGCGATAGGTCCGCCGGTACGGCACCTTGACCTGATAAGAGGCCGCGAACGGTTCGTACTCGACCTGCGCCGTGGGGACGGCGAGACCGAGGGCCTGCGGGTCGCTCTCGCCGAGCAGGTCGTCGAGCTGCTGGTCGAGGTTTTCGGTGCGAACGCCGGTCTGCAACGGCTGGACCTGTGCAACGAATTCGAGCTCCGGCGACGGGGTGTCGCGAGCGCAGACGCGGCTGATCTCCCGCAGGTCGGCGAGCAGGCCCGTCGGGTCGACGTTGAGCGGGATCTGCAACGAGTTCGCGCCCGCGATCGAGACCGGCCGGCTGGCGAATCGGGTGACTGTCAGCCGCTCGTTCTCAAGGAGGGTGCCGCACAACTGGCCGACGATTTCGCCCCACTGCTCGATGCCGTAGTGGCGGATGTGCTGACCTCCGGGCACCAGGCTGCGGTCGACCCGGCCGGTGGAGGCGAGCACACGGCGGGTAACCCGCCTGATCTGCTCGGGCTCGATGGCGCGGATCGCAAAGGCGATACCGAACCCGGGATCGGCGAGCTCCAGGTTGATCATGTGTCGGCCAACTGTGCCGTAGGTGAGGGCGTATACCTTGTCGTCCACGGCGACGAGCAGCGCGCCTCCGGCACTGCTGTATCCGACAGCGACGCTGCCACCGGTGAGCCTGGTGATGATGCCGCACCAGTCGGCCTTCTCCCGCGGCACGTACCCGTGCACCACCAGCGCAGGGGCGCCGGCGACGGTAGTCGGGGTGATCTCGAAGTCCTGCTCCCGCAGGTACCGATTGTTGAGGGCCCGCAGGAGCCCCTTCGGGTCCGGCGCAACGCCGTCGATCCGATAAAGAGTGGTGCGATAGGTGCTGGCAGTACGGTGGCCCTTCGCGGCGTTGCGTCCGGGCTTCGCACCAGCGGCGTGCCGGTCGGCTCGGGCGTTGCCGCTGCGGTCCCGTGATGAATGAGTTGCGGCCTCATGCATTGACGGATCGTCCTTCTCACTCAAGAAGCTGGGTGACGCCAGTCGACGCCGCGGGCCAGCGGCTTGCTGGCCCGCGTCAAGGTCGTCTCAGGCGAAACGTAGGTCTTCGCGGTGTTGCTACGTTCATGGATCGATTCCGGCAATCCGCTCGTAGCGGAGGGCCCGGGGCGCGCTACCCGATTCGCGGTGATCACCGCCTGCTTGGGTGTTTCCAATGGAGCACAGCAAGCTCCTCTGCGGCAACCGCATGACCTGATAATGGGGATAACCAGACTCGCAGCGCGTAGCGGAGTGTTCTTGTTTTATAGTTTGCGATGCGACACGCCGATCACTGACCGCGCCGATAGAGGAGGGCAACGATGAGCTTGATCGGCCCCTTCCTTGTCTCTATGGCCGAGATCGCTGCTATGGCCCAGGTCAAGCGGCCTGTGGTGACGAACTGGAAGCGTCGACATGTCGACTTCCCCGCTCCCCACCCTGGCGTCAACCCACATGCCCTGTTCGATGGTGCTGAAGTCGTCGCCTGGCTCATCCGTACCGGGCGCGGCAACGTCGACGCCGCGCAACTCCAGACGGAGCTAAGCCTCCATGCACTGTCGGCCTACGCACAGCGGATCGGCCCTCGCCCACTCGTCGAGTTGGTCAGCAGCCTCCTGTGCCTGCGCCACCTCGATGGCCGACCGCTCGTCTCTGGCGACAGCATCGGAGCATCAGATTCAGCCCACGCGCGCGCAGAGCTGCTCGCCCGCGCGCAGCGGATTGACTTCGACGACGAGTTCGTCCTCCACGAACTCCGCGGTGCAGAAAACCTGCTCGGCGACCTCGCCTACCTTGCCGAAAATCTGGTCGAGGCCGCCCACAGCGGCAGCGGGGCACATGAGTGGCTGCTGGCAGCGAGAAACCGACTCGGGCTGGTCGGTTTGTCAGCCGACACACTGGCACCTGAGCTGACCCAGCTCATCGCGAAGATCGCCGACGTGCAGCATCGAGCCACCGGCCAGTTGCAGGTGCGGATTGCCGACCCCAATGCCCGGTCCGGCGACCTTTTGACCGCGCTGGCAAGCCAGGCCGAAGATCCCGAACAAGTCCTCGTGCTCGCCGCTGAGCCGGACGAGTGGCTGGCAAGGCTCATCCGGCGCCGCCTTCTTCTGGCAGGCGTGGCTGAGATCTCCCTCGACATCCAGGTCGGCGTCGAATTGGAGGAGCAGATCGCCGATCCGGACCTCATTGTCACGCAACTCCCCTACCAGGCCGCGGAGCAACGGTCCACGTTGGACGCACTGGACGCGGTCGAACGGGTCAGCGACCTGCTCGGATCCGGAAGCACCGGCATCGTGGTGGGGCCAGCTACTGCACTCATCGACGCCCTCTCCGGCACGCACGAAGCCAAGCGCCGATCCGCGCTGCTGCGCGGCGGCGTCGTCGAAGCGGTCATCGGGCTACCGAACGGAGCTGTCCCCTTCCGAGCTGGCTACCGCACCGCCATGTGGGTGTTGACCCGCGATCCAGTGCCGGCCGCCAGAGGGAACGTACTGCTCATCGACGCCAGCACACATGCGCTCGGCGACAGGTTCCTGGCCCACGTCGCTGAGGATCTGCTCGTGTGGCGAGCCGAGGGCTTGCGGCCGGACGACGGACACGCGCCACGCACCGGCCACATTGTGCGGGTCGGCGACCTCAACGCCAACCTGCATGCTCCACTCATCCGACCGGCGCTGCACCCACACAGTCACGCGATCGACGACCGACCGGCCCTCATCGGCGAACTTGAGCACCGTCTGCTCCGCGCGCACAACGACACACTGCGGTACGTCGAAGAACACGGCGCGCTACGCGGCCGGGTGGTCCGACGCACCGGCGCCAAACCTGCGCGGACCACAATCGGCACACTCGTCACCAAGAAACGGATCACCCGCCTGGCCGGCCACCGCCTGGCTCCAACACACGTCACACCGGACGGTACGTACCGCGTGATCGGTTCGGCGGAGATCAGCGCAGACCACCCGACCGCCCGGCGGGGAATCGATTGGTTCACCTTGGCCGCCGAGTACGAGCACACCATCCTGACCGAACCCGGCGACGTCATCTACACCAGCACACCGACATGGGCAGCCATGGTCGACTCAGAAGGATCATCCGTCATCGAGTTCCCGGCCCGTGGCCTCCGAGTGAACCCCACAGCCAAGAACCCGCTGACCGGGCGGATCCTGGCGGCATTACTCAACACCGCTCGCGAGCCTGGCAAAGACACCATTGCCCGCGTCTCTACTGGACGTGTCGAAGGCCTCAGCATCCCCGACTTGAACTCGGACGAGGTAGACAGGCTCGATGCGCTCCTAGTCGAGATCGAGCAACGAGCCTCACTCCTGCGACAACAGGTCGACACCCTTGCTGAACTACGCCGGCTGACCCTAGCCGGTGTCGCAGACGCCACCCTCACGATCGAGACACCCACGATCGAGCCGGAGTAGCCGGCATCGACGAGGACCCGCAGCCGCAAGAACTCCCCCTGAAGGAAAGATGAGCCGATGCCTCCACGGAAACGCGCCAACCCCGTTCAGAACGAATTGCCCGGGGTCTCCAGCACCAAGGAAATCCAGGACATCCTCTGGAAGGCCGCCGACAAGCTGCGGGGTTCCATGGACGCCGCACAGTACAAGGAGTTCGTCCTCGGACTGGTGTTCCTGAAGTACGTCTCGGACGCCTTCGCTGAGCGGCGTGCCGAGATCGAGAAGAGCCTGGACGCCATCGCCGAGCAGCGGCGCGCCCAGTTCCTCGACGACAAGGACGAATACACAAGCCAGAACGTTTTCTGGGTGCCCGAGGTCGCCCGCTGGGACTCCATCTCCGAACAGGCCGCGAGCACGGACGATGGCGTAGGCCGGCTTCTCGACGACGCCATGGACGAGATCATGAAGCACAACCCGGTCCTTACAGGCGTGCTGCCGAAGATTTTCAACCGGGACAACGTCGACAAACGGCGCCTCAAGGAGTTGGTCGACCTCATCAGCGACGCCAGATTCACCGGCCACGGCAACCGACCCGCGCAGGACGTACTCGGTGAGGTCTACGAGTATTTTTTGGAGAGGTTCGCCCGGGCGGAGGGTAAGCGCGCAGGCGAGTTTTACACCCCGGCAAGTGTGGTCAAGCTGCTGGTCGAGGTGCTGGAACCGTACGAGGGGCGCGTTTACGACCCGTGCTGCGGCTCGGGCGGAATGTTCGTGCAGGCAAAGAAGTTCGTCGCCGCGCATGCCGGCCGCGACCACACCCACGACATCGCCATCTACGGCCAAGAGGCGAACGAACGCACCTGGCGCCTGGCGAAAATGAACCTCGCTATCCACGGCATCGACCCCGAAGGCATCGGCAACCGCTGGGCCGACACCTTCGCCGAGGACAAGTTGCCTGACCTCAAGGCCGACTTCATCATGGCGAACCCGCCGTTCAACATGTCCGACTGGGCGCGCAAGACTACCGATCCGCGGTGGCGCTACGGCACTCCACCGCAGAGCAACGCCAACTACGCCTGGCTCCAGCACATCGTCTCGAAGCTTGGCGACCGAGGCAGCGCAGGCGTCGTACTCTCCAATGGATCAATGTCGTCTAAGCAATCAGGTGAAGGTGAGATTCGCGCCGCAATGATCGAGGCCGACTTGGTCGCCTGTATGATTGCATTACCCGCCAACCTTTTCCGAACCACCGCGATCCCCGCCTGTCTGTGGTTCCTGAATAAGGACAAAGGCCCCCAGGGGGCCAAAGCGCTTGCCGACCGGCGCGGCGAGGTGCTCTTCATCGACGCCCAAGCGATGGGAACGATGGTTGACCGCACTGAACGCGTCCTCACCAATGACGACTTGTCCAAGATAGCCGATACATTCCACGCCTGGCGCGGCACCCAGTCAGCGACCAATAGAGGAGTCGGCTACAAGAATGTTTCCGGCTTCTGTCACTCCAGGACAATCGAGGAGATCCGCAAGCAAGACTTCGCACTAACTCCAGGTCGCTATGTTGGCCCCGCCGAGACCGAGCCGGATCCCAACGCCGAGCCAATTCAGGATCGAATCGACCGCCTCACTAAGGCACTCTTCAGTCAGTTCGAAGAAGCCGACCGGCTAGAAGCAGTCGTACGCGAACAGCTGGGGAGGATTTGTGACTGAATGGCAGTGGGTTGAGTACCAATCTCTAGCCTCCAAGGACCGGTCGGCATTCGCCATGGGTCCTTTCGGATCTAAGATCACGAAGGAAAACTACGTATCTTCAGGCGTTCCGGTTGTCAGAGGAGTGAACCTCGCACGCGGCATATTTTCCGATGAGGAATTTGTCTATATAACGAGCGGCAAGGCTGACGAGTTAATGTCGGCAAACGTGCAGCCAGGAGATCTAATCTTCACCCACCGTGGAACCATTGGGCAAGTTTCAATGATTCCACGCAGGCCGAAGTTCAATCGCTACGTAATCGGCTCAAGCCAGGTTAAAACGCGCCTCGATGAGTCGCAAGCGGTCCCGGAGTTCTACTACTATTGGTTCCAGTCCCTCGAAGGGCAGCGCTCCATCCTGGCGAATGCGTCGACGGTTGGTGTGCCTGGCATCGCTACTCCGTTGACCTCGATCCGATCATTGAATGTTCCCCGGCCTTCGATGGCAGAACAGAGGTCGATCGTAGCAACGCTAGCGGCACTAGACGACAAGATCTCGATTAACAGACGCATCGCGACCACCGCCCGCCAGCTTGCCATTAACATGCACCACCGCGAGACAAGTGTTGATGGCAGGGTTATGGATATCGGAGAAGTCGCCGCCTATCTCAACCGAGGTCAAGCGCCACGGTATACAACACAAGGCCACGGCATGTTGGTCGTTAATCAGAAGTGCGTGCGAGATGGTCGCGTAATCATTGATCCGGCACGACACACCGAGTCGGCTCGCGTTGATCCCGAGCGACAGCTGCTCAAGAATGACGTTCTAGTTAACTCGACCGGCGTCGGAACGCTTGGCAGGGTTGGCATCTGGTCGCGCGAAACGATGGCAACCGTTGACTCGCATGTCACTATCATTAGGATAAATCAGCAAGTCGTGCCGTCAATTGTTGGTGCATTTGCGATCCTAGCCGAACAGTCACAGATTGAAGGCATGGGTGAAGGGTCGACCGGCCAAACCGAGCTGAATCGCACAAAGCTTGGGAGTGTGAAAATCAAGCTTCCGACAGGAAGCTGCGAAAAGCTCGCCAGCGAGCTGGATGTTCTTGAGCAAAGGGCAGCCGCGGCCCTCTCTGAATCTCAAATACTTGCCAACCTGCGCGACACCTTATTGCCAGAGTTGATGTCCGGACGGTTGCATGCCAAGCGTGCCGAACAAGTCGTAGAGGACGCTGTATGAACGACGACGGCAAGATGAGCGAGTCCAGCTGGGAGGCGCTCACGCTGGACGAGTTGGCAGAACTCAGCTGGGAGCCCCGACTCGGCAAGGAAGTCGCACCCGGCTCGGGCAGCCGTGCAAGCTGGACCGATGTGACCCTTGTCGATGAGCTGCGCACGGCGATCGAGCGCCTCAACCCTGCCCTGCCATCGTCGGCCGTCCGTGAGGCATTGAGCATCGCAACCTCCCCGAAATCTCGGGAGGCGCTGCCGGAGAATCGTGACGCGCATGAGTACCTAGTCCACGGCATTCGCGCGGTTGTCTACACCGACGAGTTTGGTGCCGAACACAACCCGACTATTCGGCTGGTCGACCTCCGGGATCCGAACCGCAACACGTATCGCGCGGTCAGCCAGGTCATCGTCATGGACGGAGACCATCATCGCCGGTTCGACGTCGTACTCTACGTCAACGGCCTACCGCTGGCGGTCGTCGAGCTCAAGAGCGCCAGCGATGAGAAGACAACCCTCCGCGACGCGCATGCCCAGCTACAGACCTACGTCGAAGAGTTCCCTCTCGCCTTCCGGTACAACGTCTTGTGCCTGATCTCCGACGGCATCACCGCGAAGTACGGCACACCGTTCACTCCGTACGAGCACTTCGCCCCATGGAACGTGGACGAGGCAGGCAAGCGCGTCGACACCAACTCGCCGGAGTACGACGGTGAGGAGGCGCTGACCGTCGCGCTGCATGGACTCTTCACCCAGCGACAGTTCCTGGAACTCGCCGAGGGGTTCGTGAACTTCACACCCAAGGGAAAGCGGATCGCCAAGGCACATCAGTACTTCGCCGTCGCCAAGGCCATTGCCGCGATTGTGAAGGCCTCCCGCAGCAACGGGCAGGCCGGCGTCGTTTGGCACACCCAGGGCTCCGGCAAGTCCGAAGAGATGGTGTGCACCGCCGCCCTGACGTCCAAGCATCCAGCGCTGAACAACCCAACCATCGTCGTGGTCACCGACCGCAACGACCTCGACGACCAGCTCTTCGACACGTTCCAGGACAGCAAGGACCTGCTCGGCCAGGATCCGCGGCAGGTTTCCACCCGTGAAGAGCTGCGCGAAGAGCTGCGCATCCGGCGTACCGGCGGGATTGTCTTCACGACCTTGCAGAAGTTCGGCCGGACCCTGGAGGAGCGGGAGACCGGCACGGATCATCCGATGCTGTCCGACCGCACCAACATCTTGGTCATCGTCGACGAGGCGCACCGCAGCCACTACGACAGTCTCGACGGATATGCGCGACACCTCCGTCAGGCCCTGCCGAAGGCCACACTGATCGCCTTCACGGGTACGCCGATCTCGAAGGCCGATGCCAACACCCAAAAGGTATTCGGTGGCTACATCGACATCTACGACCTCAAGCGGGCGGTGGACGACGAGGCGACCGTGCGGGTCTACCACGAGCCGCGGATCATCCCGGTCTCACTGCCGAAGGACGTCGATCCCGAGACGATCGACGAGCGGGCCAACACACTGACCGCCGGTATGAACGATGCCGAGCGTCAGCGGGCCGAGAAGTACGCGACGGCGATGAACAACATCTACGGTGCGCCAGATCGGGTCCGAACCCTCGCGGAGGACCTTGTGGCGCACTGGGAGCAGCGGTCGCTGCGCATGCGCCCGCAGTTGGGCGGCCCGGGTAAGGCGATGATCGTCTGCGCGACCCGTGAGATCTGCGTCGCGATCTTCGACGCGCTCGCCGTGCTAAGGCCCGCCTGGGTCGACGATGCGGTCGACAAGGGCAAGATGAAGATCGTCTTCCACAGCATTCCAGCCGACAAGCCGCACCTGCGCAGACATTCGTTGCGACCGTCCCAGCACAAGGTCGTCCAGGCGCGGGCCAAGGACTCGGACGACGAGTTGGAACTGCTCATCGTCCACTCAATGCTGCTCACCGGCTACGACGCGCCACCGATCCATACCATCTACATGGACCGCCCTATGCGGGGCGCGAACCTGATGCAGGCGCTCGCCCGGGTCAACCGCCGATTCAACGGCAAGCAGGACGGTCTCCTGGTCGGCTATGCGCCGCTCACCGAGAACCTGCGCGAGGCGCTCGCCGAGTACAGCCCCGGGGACCGCCAGGATCAGACGCTCGGGCGCGACCTCGACCGTGCGATCACCGAGGTCCGCAACGAACACTCGACCATCTGCGGCATGCTCGCCGGCATTGGCTGGCGGGCACTGCTGGCTGACACGACGCATCCGAAGCCCCGGATCCACACACTGCGCATGGTCGCCAACCATCTGCGGGATCCGCGCACTCCGGGCAACACTGTCGAGCCCGGCGCCAAGGCGCTCGGCGCACGGTTCCGTGAGAGCGCCAGAAGGCTGGAACGCTTCTACGCCCTATGCTCAATGAGCCGAGAGCTCTCCGACCGATTCGACGATCTCGAGACGTGGCGACACGACATCGTGTTCTTCGTCGAGGTGCGCGCCTGGATGGTCAAGCTCGATGCCGCTGAACGGGAAGCAAGCGGACTACCGCTGCCCGCCGAGGTCAACCTCTACCTGTCACAACTGGCCGCGTCCGTCGTCGACGCCGAGGCGATCACTGACCTATATGCCGAGGCCGGCATTGGTCAGCTCGACATCACGCAGCTCAACGAAGTGCAGCTGCGCCGACTGGTGGATTCAGAGACTCCGCACTTGTCGATCGAGGCGCTCCGCCGCCTGATCGAGCAGAAGATGCGGGAGGTGACCCGGCACAACATCATCCGTCAGGAGAGCTTCGCCAAGCGACTTCAAGACCTGATGGTGCGCTACATGAAGCAACAGCTCACCAGCGCCCAGATGATCGCCGAGCTGGTCGCGATGGCCAGGGATGTCTCCGCCGATGCCCGCCGCGGTGAGCAGTTCGATCCGCCCCTGAACCACGCCGAACTCGCCTTCTACGACGCCGTCGCGAACCATGGCATGGCGAAGGCGCTCATGGGCGACGACATCCTCGCGGAGATCGCCCGTGCACTGGTGACCACGATCCACAAGGAACTTAGCGTGGACTGGCTTTCCCGCGAACCAGTCCGCGCCAAGCTCCGCACCGTCATCCGCCGCCTGCTCGCGAAGTTCGATTACCCGCCGGACGAGGAGCGCGAGGCTGTCGACCTGGTCATCAAGCAGATGGAGACCTTCGCCAGCGAGTGGGCTCCGGCAACCCCATAAGGTGGTATCGGTGACAACACCCGTCATACATCGGCTCCGTGCGCTGGCGGCAGCCCGCCGAAGCCTATGCCCTTGAGGCGATGATGGCCTCGGTGCGGACGAGTTCATGGGAGGTGCCCGCAGGGGTATACAACGCCCCCGCACGCGCGGGGGTGCTCCCTCGATATTCGAGGTGGCCTGGATGGACTGGGCGTCGTCCCCACCACGCGCGGGGGTGCTCGGACTAGGGAGCGACCCGTGGCGTACACGACCCCGGTCGTCTCTGCACGTGCGGGGGTGCTCCTCGGGGGGTGCCCGCGCCCCGGTCGTCCCAGTTTGTCGTCCCCGCGCAGCGCTGACGACGTTTGGGATCGCTACGTCCAGCCCGGGCGACAGCCGGGATGGTCCCCGCAGATCCGCGCGGTACGAGGACTCGACGACGATCGAAAGCTACGCTCCTGTGGTGGCCGTCTACCGCCAGCGGCCTTAGGTGCCGAAAACTGTGCGGACGAAGACGGACGGCTCGCTCAGCGCCGCCTCGATGCTGAGCGGCTCAGGCTGGCCGCTCTGCCACGTACACGCCGCGTCCCGGCTGGCCGACCACCAGGCCCTGCGCCTTGAGCTCGACCATGGCGAACTGAATGACGGTTCCGCTGACCCCGTAGATGTCGCGCAGTTGCTGGGTGCTCGGGAGCTTGTCGCCCGGTTTCAGAGTGCCTGCCCCGATCTGCGCGCGTAGATCCGCCGCCACCTGGCGGTAGTACGGCGTCCCGTCGTTCTTCAGAGGCACGTGCGCACCCTGCCCCGTTGCTCACGGAACCTGCATCACTGGGTATCGCCTGCATCACTATGTGATGTAGGTTGACCGCGGGTTCGATGGTCTGTAGATGCGAGCATGAGGCCGCCGCGCCCTGCCCCCTTATCGGCGAGCCAGGAGCGATCATGAGCGAAGAGCCGCATCCGAATTGGTGCGTCCGTACGGTATGCACCGCGTACAGCCCGGAGATGGATGAGTACCACCGGTCCGAGCCATTCGTGGTTCAGACTGACGATCCCCGCGTCAGCCTGTTCATCTCCAAGGTGGCGGATCCCGACGGCACCAACGAGTACATCGAAATCGCAGAGCTGGAGGCCGGGAACACAGACCGACCCTGGCACCTACGGGAACCAAGGCGGGAGCTATTCCTTCCGCGAGCATCTGCTGACGCGACGTGGCGTGCCATGGCGGAGCTAGTCTGAGTGGGCAAGCGGGCGCTCCCGGCCATTCCGCCGTTGTGCGTGGGCTTGGCACGCCTCGCATCAGCCCGCCAAGCCCTGAGCGCAGCGGGCTCGGAGGGCACCAGCGGCAGCCAGGCCAGCGGCGAGCAGCGGGAGTAGGTGGCCGCCGAGAGGGGGCGCCCAATGCCCTATATCCAGTCGCGACCGCGCACGCCCAGGACCAGCGCAGTCCAGGGTTGCGTAGACAAATGACCGCGCAGCCCGTGGACGGCTGCGCGGTTAAGGATGGGATTGGCGGGCCGCGGACGGCTGCCCGCGCCTTCACGCCGTGGCGAGGGCGGCGCCGGGTATGCGCCGGGGGAGGTAGCGGTGGGGACGCCAGTCGTTGACGGCGGTGGCGGCGCTGGTGAACCAGTCGGTGAAGCGGCCGACGTTGGGACTGGGACTGGGGCTTGGCCGACGGCGGTTGTCGGCTGGTGGCTGGCTGGCGCGTGGCGGGGTGGGGCGGGCGGCGCTGGCGCCGGTCGGCGGCGTGCCAGGTGCAACGCTCGCTGGGCCTGCCTGGCGGCGGCGCATGGACCGCGTTCGCTGGTGCAGCGCAGGTTGGTGCAGTTGCCGTCCGGGCCGCGTTGGTGTTCGACCGCGACGTCGAACGCGAGCCGCCACAGCAAGATGTCGACGACGTCGTCGGGGACGGGCACGTCGGCGGAGGGGTGCTGGCGGTGGCCGGTCGTGGTGGTGGGCATGGCGTCGTCTCCCGCGTCGCTGGCATCCGGGCAGCCGTCGACGCCAGCAGCGCGGTGCGGGTGTGCAGAGGGGCCGGCTGCCGGGTGGCAGCACACAGATCGACGCTTGACTTTCGATCCGGGTCAAGTCGTGCCGGTCATGGGCCGTGGCTGCTCGACGGCGTCGCTGCTGCCGACGCGCTTGCCATGTCCGTACCTTCGGCCGGCGACCGGGATGGGTCGATCTCGACGACGCCATTGGCCTGTGGCCGTTGATGGCGCGAAATTTGGCACATCGATGTCCGTGGACGCAGGCGGACGGGTGAGCACCAATCAGCACCGATCGGCTTCTCTTAGCACCAGCCAGGACTGGCGTCAATACTCTCTGCGAAATAGTCGTGTCGAGTCTCTTGACCGAGCGACTGAGCTGGTGCCTACTGGAAGCACGTCCCCCGTGCGGCGGTCTCGTTCGCCGGGCCATATCGGTCGATCTGTGGGCGCTCCTCGTGGGCGCTCGCGGTCGTTCAAGGCCCCGGTCCGGGTGCCCGCCGACGGTGGTCCGATCGACGACAGGAGGACCGCGATGAAGGATCCGTTCCCGGCGAGCTGAGCCGCAGCCAGCCGAACGGCGTGCGCCGTACGCCCGCGCCCGGCTCGGATGGTTGCCTTGCCTGAGCGGCCGTCACGTCGGCCGCCGTCGCCGTTGTTGCCCTATTCCCGCGCGCCCGCTGACCGCGGTCGTGCCGATGAACGCTGCCCAACCCTGCCGCCGGCACGCCGGACGGCACGTTCGTTGAGAACTCCACAGTGGATCCGCCTGCACCGCAACCGCCCGGCCGGGCGTTACCCGGCAGGCCACCACCTGCCCGGAATCGCCTCCAGCACCGGGCAGACCCCCAGTCTCCGATGATCAGGAGTGTTCGTGTTGCTGCCCCATCCAACCTTCCCTCAACGTCCACACGGCGACGGTTCCGGTCTTGGTCTCCGGGCGGGTCTCCGGCTCGCTGTCCGCGTCGGCGTCCGTCTTGAACTGGACACCCGGACGGACCCCGCCGATCGGCTCACAACGCAGCCAGCGGCGGCTGTCAGCGTCGCCGGTCGCGCCGCGACTGACCCGTCTGGTCGGGTCCTCCCTCGGGTAGGACCTGCCATGGACGGTGCGTGCCGATGACCGATCCGGTGCTGCGGGTGCAGTCCAGCCTGACCGACCGGGACCACCTCCTGCTCGGCTGGCTCGCCGAGCACGGTGTGCTGACGTCGTTCCAGATCGCCGGTGCGCTGTTCCCGTCCCTGGACTACGCCCAGGAACGGCTGCACCGCCTCACCCGCCTCCATGTGCTGGACCGGTTCCGGCCGCAGAAACCCGACGGCGGTTCCTACCCCTACCACTACGTCCTGGACCAACTCGGCGTCGAGGTCGTCGCCGCGCAGCGCGGCGACGACCCGCCCCGCCGCACCCAGGCCCGCACCCGGCGGCTACACCTGACCCGCCGGGCGAACCTCCCGCACCTGCTCGGCGTGAACGGGTTCTTCACCGACCTCGCCGCCCACGCCCGCACCCACCCCGGCACCGCACTCGTGGAATGGTGGCCGGCGGCGCACTGTCAGCGGCTGTCAGCCGTGCGCCGTGACCCGTTGACAGCGCCCTGAGAGCGCCAAACCCTTCCCAGCACCGGACATCGGAGGTACCTTCCGCGCCGCTCACCACAAGCAACCTGCGGACCCGTCAATCGCACTTCCGTATTCCACATCGTCGCGTATCTCGCGCAAGAAAGGAAACAGATGAACCCAGGACTCCGACCCCAGACAGCATTCACGCTTTTCGGAGGACCGTGGCGAAAACGCCCCACCACGAAAACGCCGTCCGGAGCTATCCTGACGATCCGCATCCCGGTACCACCACACGCCACGGTGGTACAAACCACTCCACCGCTATCCGCCGGAAGAAACCGCCGTCGATTCCAATGTGCATCGCCCGTGTCGACACCATATCCATGACCGACGAAGACCTCGACAAAGCCGGAAAAGCCCTCGGTGTCCTGCTCAACCAATTCCGGCGCGCACACCCCGAACTCTTTCCCTAACCGCAAAGCCAGGTGTCCCTGGTGGCGGCCCACGCCGGGCCGCCACCGGGTCCACCCCCGACCATGGAGGACCAGCCTGATGACAGGCCACCCCACCAGCCCACCCAAACGCCGCGGCCGACGCGCGACCACCGCCGGCACCCCACCGGAACGGACCGGCCCCTGCCGCGTCTGCGTCTACATCCGCCGCTCCACCGACGACGAACACCAACCCTTCTCCCTCGACGCCCAACGCGCGGCCCTCAACAAATACGTCGCCGCAAAAGACGACTGGACCATCGTCGCGGAATACGAAGACGACGCCTCCGGCGCGACCACCGAACGACCCGGACTCCAGAAAGCTCTCCAAGCCGCGAAAGCCGGACTCTTCGACGTGCTCCTCGTCTACCGACTCGACCGATTCAGCCGCAGCGTCGCCAACCTCCTCGACCTCATCAACCAACTCGAACAAGCCGGCGTCAGATTCTCCTCCGCCACCGAACCCGTCGACACCGGCGGACCCTTCGGCCGCATGATGCTGCAACTCCTCGCCGTCTTCGCCGAATTCGAACGCAACATCATCATCGACAGGGTGAAAAGTGGCATGACCGCGAAAGCGAACAAAGGCAAATGGGCCGGCGGCACCCGACCCTACGGCTACCTCGTCGAACCCCGCACCCACACACTCGTCCCCCACCCCGAGGAGACACCAACTCTGCGCGAGATCTTCCGCCTCTACACCCAGGACCGGCTCGGCACCCGAGCCATCGCCGACGCCCTCAACACCCGCGGCGTCCGCAGCCGCACCGGCAGCCCCTGGGCCGGCTACACCATCAACCGCATCCTCGACAACCCCGCCTACACCGGCGACATCGCCTACGGCGACGTATACGTCCCCGACGCCCACGAACCACTCATCGACCGCGCCACCTACGCCATCGCCCAACAGATCGCCAACGCCCGCGGCGACACCCAGACCCAGCGCGCCATGAGCGACTCCGACTACTACCTCACCGGCCTGCTCACCTGTCCCCAATGCGGCCACCGCTACATCGGCACCTCCGCAAACGGCCGCACCCGCCGCTATCGCTACTACACCTGCTTCACCCGCACCCGCTACGGCAAAGCCGCCACCTGCACCGCCCCACGCATCGCCGCCGACGACATCGACCAACTCGTCCTACAAGCCCTCCACGACTTCTACGCCAACACCGACCCTGTCCTCATCGCCATGATCGAAAGTGCCACCGCCCAGCGCGAGGACACCACCGACGACCGGCACGCCGAACTCGCCACCCTCTCCACCCGCATCACCGCCACCGAAGCCGCCATCAACCGGTACCACGCCGCGTTCGAGGCCGGAACCATGGACGACACCAGCGCCGGACCCCGCATCCGCGAACTCCGCGACCAACTCGCCCAGCAACAGGCCCGACACGCCCAACTCGACACCGAACTCGCCACCCAACCTGCAGCGCCGGAACCCGACACGCTCGCTCACGTCCGGACCTACCTGCAGCAGGTCATGGCCACCGGAACTACTGCCGCCCGCAAAGCCGCCATCGAAGCCCTCATCGCCGAAGTCCAACTCACCGACCAGGGAGTCGTCCCCGTGTTCAAGATCCCCACCCAAGACACGCCAATGCCCCCGCCCAACCCGGACGGGGGCACCAACCAAGACAGGTTACGGGTTCGCACAATGGTGCGGTCGGTGGGCCGCCAGGGACTCGAACCCTGAACCTACGGATTAAAAGTCCGCAGCTCTGCCATTGAGCTAGCAGCCCGCGCTGTACAGGGTACCGGGCGGTCCGCTGATGGCCGCAACGACTTTCCGGCCGGCCGTGTTTCTGCAGCTTACGGTCGATCGCGGCCAGCGGTCGTGACGGAGCGTAACGGCTTGCTGGCGGGCGTCACACTGCTGGCATGGACGGGGAATGCGCCGAGCTGGAGTGGAGCCCGATCGTCTCCGCGCCGGTGCACTCGGCGTTTGCCGGGGTGCTGGCCGGGCTGGTGTTCGCCGGGATCGTGGTCCTGCTGTCCGGGGCCGGCGATCAGGTGCGGCGCACGAATGCGCTGGTGACGTTCGGCAGCTCGTTTCTCGTCCTCGCGTTCGACGCGTTCCTCTTCGGGGTCATCGCCGGTGAGCGGGTGTGCGGGCGGGCCTGGACCGAGACGCTGTACGCGAGCGGCCTGCTCGGGCTCGGCGCGCTGGGCATCTTCGCGGGCATCTGCTGGCTCATCGACGCCGGGGACACGACCTCCGGCCGGATGACCCGGTTCTACGTCGTGACCACGTACGTCATCGCGCTCATCGTCAGCTACCACGTCGGCGCGACGGCTATCGAGTACCTCGACGATCTTCGCCGGACGTCGAGTGTGCCGGGGTGGCTGGTGGCGGTCGCGGCGGTCTACCGGTGGGTGATGCTCGTCGCCGTTCTCCTGGTGGGCGCGTGGCCCCGGTTCCGGCGACGGTGGGGGACGCTCGTGACGTCCACCGCCTACGCGTACGTCGCCTGCGTGGTGCTGGCGCTCTACGGCGCCGGTGGCGCATCGGGCAGCGCTCAGGACTGGACGCATCCGTCGGCCGCGCTGATCGCCGGTAACACGGTCCTCGCGCTGGCGTTCCCGGCGCTCGCCGTTCTGGCCCAGGTCGTCACGCTGCCGTCCCGCGTGCTGGCGGTCGTGGAGGAGAAGGAGCCGGAGCGCCGCACCTGACCGCCCGGCGTCGGTCCGCAAATGAAGGAGGGCCTGAACGACCCGGCGGCGGCCCCCCACACCCCAGGGAGGGCCGCCGCCAGGTTCGGAAGGAAGCGCTGAATCAGCAGGACAGGGAGCCGGCCCCCACGCCCGTGCCCAGGATCGACACGAAGCGCTGGTACGCCGACACGCGGCTCTGCACCTGTGCCGGGTTGCGGCCGCCGCACTCCAGGCTGCCGTTGATGCTCCGGATCGTCTCGCCGAAGCCGGCGCCGTTGACGATGGCGTTGTGCGGGGTCATGGTGCCCGGGCCGCTCTGGGTGTTCCAGTACCAGAGGGCGGTCTTCCAGGCCACGGCCGAGTCGGTCTGCACGAGGTTCGGGTTGTGCAGCAGGTCGATGCCCAGCGCGTCGCCCGCGGCCTTGTAGTTGAAGTTCCACGACAGCTGGATCGGGCCGCGGCCGTAGTACGCGGACTGGCCGGCCGGGCAGCCGTAGGACTGGCTCGTGTCGCAGTAGTGCGGGTAGTTGGCGGTGTTCTGCTCCACCACGTACACCAGGCCGCCCGTCTCGTGGTTCACGTTCGCCAGGAACGCGGCCGCTTCCTGCTTGCGCACGTCGTCCGAGCCGGTCTTCGCGAAGCCGGGGTACGCCGACAGCGCCGCCACCAAGCCCGAGTACGTGTAGAAGGAGTTCCGGCCCGGGAACATCTGGTTGAACTGCGCCTCGCTCACGACGAAGGAGCCGTTCGAGGGGGGAGGAGTCGTCCCACCAGTTCCACCACCGGTGCCGGTGCACGCGTACGGGTCCCAGTACCAGGTGCTGATCACCGGACTGTAGCCCGGGTTGTCATGTTCGGCGACGTAGAAGTTACCGTCCGTGAACTTCACGATGTCCCCGGTCGCGTAGTTGCGGCCCTGCACCCACGCCGGGAAGCTGCAGCCGCCCGCGGTGCCGGTCTGGGTCGGGGGCTGCGGGGTCGAGCCGCCGCACGAGCCCTGGTCCTGCCAGACGCCGGTCGTACCGGGGGGCGCCTCGTTCTGCGTCCACCACTTGGCGAGGAAGTTGTGGCCGTTGCGGGAGACCGTCGCGCCCCCGGTGTAGACCGCCGAGGCCTGCCAGGCGGGGCTGCAGGACGCGGCCGACGCGGGGAGCATGTTGAAGACCGCGACCACCCCGCCCACGACGGTCACCGCGGCCAGCATCGCCCACAGGCGCACTCTCGACACCGTTGATCACTCCTTACCCAGGTCGTCTGACCTGCCCATCCGACCAGGCGGAGGGGCGTGAAGGAGCGAACGTCATCTTTTTATGAAGAATATTTACGGTTGTCTTGAGGCATGCGGCCCGACGGTGATCTACGTCACTGCGGCGTGTCTTCAACTGGAAGAGGACAAACCGTCCGGTGCGCGAATTCGGCACCCTGGGTACAGTGACCCACGGTCACGTCCACGAGGGCACCGCCCCCGGTGCCGGGCGAGGCTGCCGCCTAATCGCCGCACTGTGGCGAGCCGGGGACCCACCGTAACGTTGGGGTGAATCCGCCCTTCTTCCGAAGGGTGGTAGGGGTCGTTCCGTCCCGAACCCGTCAGCTAACTCGGTCGGCGGCCGACGGAAGGAACAGCGAACAAGATGTCATTGCGACATCCCTACCGGCGCCTGATGGTCGCGCTGCTGGCGGCATTCGTGCTCGGGGGGCTCGCCGCCACGCCCGCCGCGGCCGAGCCCGGCGGTGACACCGGCGACGAGGGCTCGAGCGCGAACCCCACCCTGGGCTCCGTGCTCGAGGACAGCACCCGGGCCTGGTCCGAGGCGAAAGAGAAGTTCGACGCCTCGGTCAAGCGCCAGGGCGAGCTCACCGCGCAGCTGCAGGCGACCGAGGCCCAGCTCGCGACGGTGCAGGACCAGGTGGCCTCGATCGCCGTCGCGGCCTACCGCACCGGCCCGCTCACCACGTTCGCCGCGCTGATGGACTCCGGCAGTCCGGACGGCTTCGCCGAACGGGCCGGCACCATCAACCAGATCGCCCACCACAACGACAACCTGCTGCACCAGCTCAAGCAGCTCAAGGACAGCCAGGCCGCGCAGAAGAAGGCGCTCGAGGACGAGGTCGCCGCGCAGCAGCAGCAGGTCCAGACGATGGAGCAGAAGAAGAAGGACGCGGAGAACGCCCTGAAGCTGGCCGGCGGGCCGAGCAAGGGCTTCGTCACCGCCAACCTGCCGACCGCCGACCCGGTGCCCCGCACATCCACCGGCGCGCTGCCGAAGGAATCGTGCAGCGTCAAGGACCCCACGACGACCGGCTGCATCACCCCGCGCATGCTGCACGCGATGCAGGAGGCGCAGAAGGACAACTTCAAGCGGTTCGTGGCGTGCTTCCGCCCGAGCGGGCCGTACGAGCACCCCAAGGGCCGGGCCTGCGACTTCTCGGTACAGACGAAATCGGGATTCGGCGGCGTGGCCTCCGGTGACGACTTCGTCTACGGCAGCACGCTTGCCGCGTACTTCGTCAAGAACGCGAATGCGCTCGGCGTGATGTACGTGATCTGGTTCAAGGAGATCTGGACGCCCGCCGTCGGCTGGCACCATTACAGCGGCGTCGCCGGCGATCCCTCCAGCGACCACACGAACCACGTACACCTCTCGATCCTGTAATCCTCAAAGACGCGAGCGGCCGGCCGATGGGGCAACCGTCGACCGGCCGTTTCCGTGGCAAGGACGGCGCGGTCGACGTGGGCCCGACGGACATCCTCACCGACCTGCCGTACGCCCCCGGCGCCCACCTCGCCGCCGGCACCTGCCAGGTCCCGCACGACCAGTCCGAGCAGGTCCTGCACGAGCTGATCGAGAAGGTCGGCGCCCCGATGAGCTCGAGTGCGGGCCGCAAGGGCTAGAGGAGCTACAGGAGTTCCGTGTCGCGCAGCAGGCGCCACAGGCCGGCACCGTCCGGGGCGCCGAGCCAGCGCCAGTCGTGGGGCGGGAAGCGCCGCGGGTTGCCGGCCACGCCCGGGACCGCGCCGGCCAGCACCGCCTGCGTGGGCGAGAGGTGCCGGATCGCGACCGCCGCGATGCTGTCCGGGTGCTCCGCGGCGAACTCGGCGTAGATCTCCGGGTCGTGCTGGCCGTCGTCGCCGACGAGCAGCCAGCGGATGTCCGGGAACTCCTGGGCGAGCCGGGACAGCGAGGCCCGCTTGTGCGCCTGGCCGCTGCGGAAGAACCGGTCTGCCTGCGGCCCCCAGTCGGTGAGCAACAGCGGGCCGGCCGGGTACAGGTGCCGCGACAGGAACCGCGTGAGGGTCGCCGCCACGTTCCAGGCGCCGGTGGACAGGTAGAAGACGGGCGCGCCCGGGTTGGCGTTGACCAGCCGCTCGTACAGCACCGCCATCCCTGGTACCGATGCCCGGGCGTGCTCATCCAGCACGAAGGTGTTCCAGGCCGCCAGCAGCGGTCGCGGCAGCGTCGTGACCATTACCGTGTCGTCCACGTCGGAGACGATGCCGAGGCGGGTGGCGGCCGGGTCGATGATCCGGACCGGCGCCTCGACGGGGTCGCTGTCCTCGCACTGCAGCGTCACCGTGGCCCAGCCGGGGGCGAGGTCGGCCTCGACCACGAAGTCCACGAACCCGCCGCGGTCGCAGCGCACCTCGCAGGTCTGCCCGCCGGCCTGGATCCGCACGAGCGCGTTGCTGACCGACACCGCGGTGAACGAGCGCCAGCCGCGCAGCTTCTTGAGGCGCTTGCCGGGCTTCGGGTCGATGCGGGCCAGCAGCACCCGGCCGAGCACCCGGACCCAGCCGGGCCTGGTCTCGGTCGCGGCGGAGCCGTAGCCGGTGTAGGCGGTGACCGCGACGCTCCAGCCCCGCCGGCGCAGCCGCCGCTCCAGCACGGCGTGGAAGGCGTCCTCGATGCGCGCCGCCCGGTGCAGCGGCAGAGGCGCGCTGCTCGGAGAGCTCGGGGTCAGGGACACCGCCCCACCCTGCCACAGCCCTGCCACCGGTGCACCCTGCTAGCCGATCAACTCAACGTGACCAACAGACGACGGTGGCATGAAACCGTGAGCCCGAACCGGCGGGGCACTTCTAACGTGAATGTCATCGAGGAAACATGAAGGTACGAGGCGCACAGGAGGTGCGAGATGGCTACCACTTTCGAGGCCGTTCGGGCCGAGGCTCTGTTCGCCTCGGATCTGCAGGGCTCGCAGGCCCCGGCGCGCGGCGAGATCCGCACCGCGGTCGCGGCGACCCTGCGGCGCATGGGCGTTCAGGGCTGCGCGGCCCGGGTCGCGAGCGAGTTCGGCGACCACCCGGAGACCGCCGTCGCCCGCATGGCGTGGGCGCTGGCCCAGATCCGCGCGACCTACCCGGTCGAGGGCTCCAAGACGCTGCGGGCCATGCGCTCGATGCGCCGCCCGGGCGCGGTAATCCGTACGATGGCCGCCTGAAAGCCTGAATAAAAGGCGCGGCCGTCGGGCATTACCACGGCCATGCAGGAACTGCACGTCACCATTGACCCGGACGGCGCCGACCCCGCCGTCCAGCGGCTCCAGGAGCCGCTCGAGGCCCAGCTGACCTCGGCGCTGCAGCGCGCCGCCGAGGTCGTCGAGGACGACTACCACGGCGAGTCCGTGGACGAGGTGAGCCAACGGCTCCTCGAGGTCGCCCGCGCGAGTCTGCATCCCGACATCGCCGGCGCCTGGCTGCCCGACCAGCGCGAGCTGCGCCAGGCCGCCGAGGCGATCGTGAGCGATTTTCACTGATTGCCCCGATCGTGCAACTTGGCTCAACCCGCTCCTGCTGATCCGCTCGTCGGCCCTGCAGGCCCTGGCGATGCAGCGGCAGAGCATCACCGCGCGCTAGACGTTGCTGATCCAGCGCACCGCGTGCGCCTCGGTCGGGTCGGGCGGCTCCCAGCGCCCGGCCATCCGGTCGATCACCGCGGCCGGCACCGTCCGGGCCCGCGCGCGGTTGCGCCGGTGCACCACGTCGGGCGGCGCCTCGACGCTGACGACCTCGACCCGCGCGCCGTAGTCGGCGGCCAGCCCGATGCTCCGCGAGCGCAGGGCGCGGGTGAGGTTCGTGGCGTTCCAGACATACGCCGTGCCCGCGCGCAGATGCTCGCGGGCGCGCGCATAGGCGGCGGCGATGACCGGGCCCTGGTCGCCGGTCGGGCGCACGCCGAGCTCGTCGCGCAGGTCGTCGAGGCTGATCACGGGCACGCCGGGCCGGTTGGCCGCGATCCAGTGGTCCTTGCCCGCGCCGGGCAGACCCGACATCACGGTCACCGTGAACCGCGTGCCGTCGAAGGCGGCATAGCCCGGATCGCGGCCCGGGGTCCGGAAATATTCGAACCGGGCATGGTCCGAGGGGAATGTGCGGGGCCGGTCGAAACAGCCGATTTCCCGGGTGTACTGCATGAAGAGCGCGACTTCCGCGAGCCGCTCGGCGTCGCCGCCGGACGCCGCGGCCGCCAGCAGCGCCAGATCGTCGTTGCGGGCGAGCAGGCTGACCCGGAAGGCGACGCGGTCGAGATCGGGGCGCTCGAGCGCCCCGAAGGGGAGCCGCTGGTGGCGTACCAGGGCGGCGACATGCTCCCGCCAGGCGATCGGCACGCCGCGCGCCCACAGGACGCGCCGCGCCCCGAGCTCGCCCGCGTCGAGCAGGAGCGCCGCCGCCCGCACCCGTTCGCGCTCCTCCGGCGGCCGCGCCCGCCACGCGTCGAGGCCGTCCAGCGCCTCCGCGACCGGGTTCACGCGCGGACCCGGTTGGCCACGATCGGGCGGTCCTGCCAGTGGCTGCCCGAGTCGAGGATCGCGGTGTGGAAGCTCGGCCGCACCCATTTGTAGCGGCCCAGTACGGTGCCCGCGTTCTCGAGCTTGAGGTACAGCCCCTCCATCTCCTCGGACATGTCGGTCTCGCGCACGACCTGCTCCGGGTCGGCACCCCCGGCCACCGCCGCCTCGCGCAGCGCGCCCCGCCAGCCGGGCGTCCGGCACGTCGACGGGCCGGCCAGCTTGGTCAGCGTGGCGAGGTCGGCATACTCGCCCTCGCCCAGCACCGGCACGGAGGCGACGCCGAGCCCGGCGAGCAGCTCCCGGCGGCGGGGCGTGGAGAGAAATGTTTCGGATTGACGGTCGTAGACGTCGAACTCGCAGAAATGATGCGGCAGCGCGTCGTAGAAGACGGTGTGCTTGGCGTACAGCCACTCGCCGTACAGGATGAAACGTTCGCGCAGGACGGGCCACAGCTGGTATTGCCGTCCGGCCGCCCACGCCTTGAACGGGGCGAACTGCTTCTCGCGCGGCCCGCCCGACAGATAGTGACCGCGCGACTGCAGCCGCAGCGTGCCGTCGGCATCGAAGCTGATCGCGGCGTTGGCCCCGTCGAGCTTCTCCTCCACCACCAGCGGCCGGCCGGCCAGCTCGGCGAACGGCACCTGGGCGAGGTCGTGGTCCCCCGGCTGCAGCCGCGATCCCTGCAGGTGGGGCGTCCGGGGGTACTTGCGCAGCATCTTCCCGTTGTACCGGACCGCGGATGTTGCCCGACATCGGTTTTTACGCGGGTGAGGGAAAGGGTCCTACGGCTTCCGCGCGGCGGGCCTGCCCGAAAGCATCGGCGTGACATTGTTTGACCCGAATCAGCTGGCCACTGCACAGATTTGGGCAGATTGGGAGGGTTGTCTTGACGAACAGAACCGTGAAGGGGCTGGTCCTCTTCACCGCCGCGGCCACGCTCGCGGCCGTCGCGCCGGCCTCGAGCGCCCTGGCCGCGCCCGGCGCACCAGGCGCAGACGGCTACGCGGCCTCGATCCCCTGGGGCCAGTGCGCGAGCAGGGGGCTGCAGTCCCGCGGGGCCGAGTGCGGCCTGCTCGACGTGCCCCTGGACTACGGCAAGCCCAACGGCAAGAAGATCCAGATCGCGGTCTCGCGGATCAAGCACAAGGTCGCCGACAAGGACTACCAGGGCGTCATGCTGGTCAACCCGGGCGGCCCCGGCGGGTCCGGGCTGACGCTGTCGGTGCTGGGCGAGTACGTGCCCAACGGCGCCGGCGACGCGTACGACTGGATCGGCTTCGACCCGCGGGGCGTGGGCTCGAGCGTTCCGGCGCTGCACTGCGACGACGACTACTTCAACGGTCCGCGTCCGGAGTACATCCCCTGGAACAAGAGCATCGAGAGCACCTGGCTGAACCGGTCGAAGGGCTACGCCGAGGCCTGTGGCAAGTCCGGCGGTGACCTGCTCAACCACATCACGACGGTCGACTCGGTAAACGACATGGAGTCGATCCGCAAGGCGCTCGGCGCGAAGCAGATCAACTACTACGGCTTCTCCTACGGCACGTACCTCGGCCAGGTCTACGGCACCATGTACCCGGACAAGGTCCGGCGCATGGTCCTCGACGGCAACGTCGACGTGCGCAAGGTCTGGTACCAGGCCAACCTGGACCAGGACGTGGCCTTCGAGCGCAACGAGAAGATCTGGTTCGGCTGGCTGGCCAAGTACGACAGCGTGTACCACCTGGGCACGACCGCCAAGCAGGTCGAGCTGCGCTGGTACGCCGAGCAGAACAAGCTGCGCACCGCCCCCGCCGGTGGCGTCGTCGGCGCCGACGAGTGGACGGACATCTTCCTCTACGCCGGCTACTACCAGTCGACGTGGACGGAGCTGGCCGACGCCTTCTCGGGCTGGGCCAACGACCACAACACCGAGATCATCGTCGACGCCTACAACAACTATGTCGGCCCCGGCGACGACAACGGCTTCGCGGTCTACAACGCGGTCCAGTGCAGCGACGTCCAGTGGCCGCAGAGCTGGAACCAGTGGCAGCGCGACAACTGGCTGACGTTCCTCAAGGCGCCGTACATGACGTGGGACAACGCCTGGTACAACGCGCCGTGCCTCTACTGGCCGGCCAAGGCCCACAAGCCGGTCAAGGTCGACGGCTCGAAGGTCAAGAGCGTCCTGTTCGTCGGCACCACGCTCGACGCGGCCACCCCGTTCGAGGGCAGCCTCGAGGCGCGCCGGCTCTTCCCGCACAGCGCCCTGCTCGCCGAGGTCGGTCAGACCACGCACGCCAACTCGCTCAACGGCAACGCGTGCATCGACGACACGATCGCGGAGTACCTGTCCACCGGCAAGCTGCCGCAGCGCAAGTCGGGCGACCGCCCCGACAAGAACTGCGACGCCCTGCCGCAGCCGGACCCGACCGCGGCCGCCGCGACGGCTTCGGTGCAGTCCCTGCGCGCGGACACCAGCGTCGCGCGTGAGCCGCTCTACCCGATCGGCCGCTAGTTCGACCCGTACCGAACGAGAGGGGCGCGACCGCTACCGGTCGCGCCCCTTCTTGCGTATGGAGTCAGGCTACGAGGAGGCGGAGGCCGAGCTCGGCCGCATCGAGGCCGATGAGGTCGCCGTTGCGCTCGGCCCATCGGCCCGAGGCGAGGTCGTCGCCGAGCTCGCCGACCACCCGCCGCTCGGTCCGCGGCCCGACTCTCGTCCATACCGACACGGCTCGGCGCACATGCTCGTCCAGGTACGCCTCGGGCCGGCGCCAGTAGGCCTCGAAGAAGCCGTCCGCGCAGTCCCACGGTACGAGCACCGGCTCCGTGCGGCCCTCGATCGCGCGGGTCAGGTCGGCCAGTGCGGGCCGGCCGGCGAAGAGGTCCGCGAACTCCGGCAGGTAGTCGCGGGTCAGCCAGAATCTTTGCCGCCAGCCGGCGTCGTCGGCGTCGTACGTGAGCACCACCACCCGGCGGGCGACCCGCCGCATCTCACGCAGCCCGGCGATCGGGTCCGGCCAGTGATGAACGGTGCTGACCGCCATCGCGACGTCGAAGGACCGGTCCTCGAACGGCAGGCACTCCGCGGCGGCGGCCACACACGGCGCCGCGTCCGCGGGGCGCTGCGCCCGCATGACCGCCGACGGTTCCACCGCCGTGACGTCGCGATCGGAGGGCTCGTAGGAGCCGGTGCCGGCCCCGACGTTCAGCACCGTCCGGGCGTCCCCGAGCGCATCCCAGATACGCGCGGCGATCCGCGGCTCGGTGCGCCGCGTCGCCGGGTAGGCGGATCCGATGGCGTCGTACAGCTGCGCGCCGAACATCTGCAGTTGTTCCTCCGGTGTCGTCCTGATCCCCATGGCCCGGGCCTCCAGTTCCCTGTCGATGGCTGTCACCATGGCGGCCGCGCGGTCGCGCTGGTCCAGCAGCAGCCCGCGCAGCCGGCGCAGGTGCGCGACGGCGTCGGTGGCCGGGTCGTCGACCAGATGCGCGATCTCGCGCAGCCCGAAGCCCAGCCGCCGGTAGGCGAGCACCTCCCGCAGCCGCTCCACATCGCCCGACGTGTAGACCCGGTACCCGGCCGCGGTCCGCGAGGACGGCTGCGCGAGACCGATCTCGTCATAGTGGTGCAGCGTGCGGACCGTCACGCCGGCCAGCTCGGCCACCCGTCCCACGGTCAGGTGTTCTTCCACACGACCGACTATGCGGTATGACGCCACGTGAGGGACAAGCCCAGCCGGCCTGGGACAACGGCTGCGGCCAAGGCGGCCCGAGGGTCAGACGGGGATCTGCTCGCAGGGGGCGACCGGACCGTTCGCGAGGCGGATCACGAAGCGCTGTTCGTGCGCACGCCGGTCCACGCGCACGGTGTAGACGAGGGTCTGGTTCGCGCCGATGTACTGCGGGTGCAGGCGGAAGAAGCTCTCGTTGGTCCCCGGCCGCGGGAACTCCGCGAGCGCGAGCGGCATCTCGGCCCGCGGCACGTAGTCGGCCCTCGGCTCGCGGCAGGTCCGGTCGAAGGGCAGGAAGTCCACCACCGCCCGGATGCCGAACGCGGCCAGGCGCTGCCGCAGGCCGTCCGGGTCGCGGTAGTCGAAGATCGAGACGCGGATCGAGCCGTCCGCGTCGCGCTCCACCGCGTAGGCGGGCTGGTTCAGCTCGACCACCACCGCCGTGCCCACCGCCGCCGTGGCGGCCGCGGCCACGACGGCGAGCCAGCGCCGCCGGGCCGGCCGGCGCGCGGCGACGACGAGCTTGAGCTCGTCCAGCAGGCGGTCCTCGAAGCTCATCTCACGCGTGGACATGGGCACTGCCTCCGAAATCGATTCGTAGCTGGCGACGGGCGCGGTGCAGGCGGACGCGGGCCGCGATCGGGGACACGCCCAGGGCCGCGGCCGCCTCGGCCGTGGACAGGCCGTCGACCGCGACGAGCTCGATGAGGCGGCGCGTCGCCTCGGGGACGCCGTCGAGTGCGCGGTACACCTTCCGGGCCGCGCTCTCGGCGTCGATTCGTTCCTCGATCCGGGCGATGTCGGCCGGCTCCAGGAGGCGCCGGCCGGCTACTCGGCGCTCGATCGTGGTCTCGCGGCGGCGGCGCCGGCGTTCGGTCGCCACCACGTTGTGGGCCACGCCGTAGACCCAGCCCAGGAGGCTGCCCCGCGCCGGGCGGTAGGTGTGCGCGGAGTCGATGACGGCCACGAACACGTCGGCGGTCAGGTCCGCGGCGGTGTACGGGTCGTCGACGCGTCTCGCGATGAAGCGCTGGACGTCACCGACGTGCTGCCGGTAGAACGCCTCGAACGCCTCCGGACTTCGGGCGAACTCGGGTACTTGCCCCACTGCACCTCCCAGGTACTTGGCTTTCCACCCCGTACTTGGTCCGCCGCGCCCGGAGCGTTACATCATGCTTGACGCATGACCGCAATTGTGGAACTCACCCGCCTGCGGGTGGCGCCCGAGCAGACCGACGCGTTTCTGGCCGCGCGGCCCGGCATGGTGGCCGACTTCCGGGCCGACCGCGCGGGCTTCCTCGGCGCGCGCCTGGTGCGCCTGCCCGGCGACGAGTGGCTCGACATCGTCGACTGGGCCTCGGCCGAGGACCGGGAGGCCTCCCGCGTCAAGGGCGCGAACCGCCCCGGCATCGCGGCGTTCTTCGCCACCATCGCCGACGTCGTGTCCGCCGAAGACGGCGTACCGGTCTAGCGCGATGTACGACGTCAGGATCGTGGACGCGCAGCGCCGCCCGACCGCCGTCGTCCCCGCGCAGACCACCTGGGCGCAGTTCCCGGCCCTGTGGCGCGAGTTGAGCGGCGAGGTGTGGGCCTGCCTGCGGGCGGGCGGGGTGGAGCGGGGATGCCGCAACATCATGCTGTACCTCGACGACAGCCCGCGGGTGGAGATCGGCGTCGAGCTCGGCGTGCCCTGCGCGCTCACCGGCCGGGTCGTGCCCTCCGCGCTGCCGGCCGGGCGCGCGGCCGCCACCGTGCACCGCGGCTCCTACGCGGACCTCGGCGCCGCCCATGCGGCCGTGACCGAGTGGTGCGCCGAGCGCGGCGAGCGCACCACCGGCGTGCGGTGGGAGGTGTACGGCCCGAACGAGCCCACGCCCTGGGTCGAGGTCTTCTGGCAGCTCACAGCGGTCGAGTAGACATCGTCACGTTATGGTGGCCGGATTATTCCGGGAAGATGTCCCATTTGGAAGGGCCTCAATATCAAGAAAGGGTGACAGAAAGGGTTCCGACGGATGGCACGGCGGCGTCCCAGCGGTTCGGATGGGCTGGTCCCAGTTCCTCGCCCGAGAGGTGTCGATGAAGCTCATCTCGATCGTGTCCCGGGCCGCCGTAGCGACGGTCGTCACCACCACGGTGGCCGGCTTCGCGGCGGTGGCCGCGCCGGCGGTGGCCTCGGCCGCGACGCCCGCGTTCAAGCTCCGTCCGGCGATCACCGGGCATGTGGAAAAGGTCTCCCGGACCGCCCCGCTGTCCACGTCCGACTGCGTCGCGCAGATCGGCATCCACTGCTACTCGCCGCTGCAGTACCGCACGGCGTACAACCTGAACCCGCTGTACGCCCGCGGCGTCACGGGCAAGGGCCGCACGATCGTCATCGTCGACTCCTTCGGCTCGCCGACGATCCAGCACGACCTCGAGGTCTTCGACGCGCAGTTCGGCCTGCCGAACATCAACGTCCAGGTGGTCAAGGCCGGCAACGTTCCGGCGTTCGACCCGAACAACCCCGACCACGTCGGCTGGGCCCAGGAGACGACGCTCGACGTCGAGTACGCGCACGCGATCGCGCCCGACGCCAAGATCGTGCTCGTGGAGACCCCGGTCGCCGAGACCGAGGGCGTCACCGGCCTGCCCGAGATGATGAACGCCGAGAAGGCGCTCATCGACAAGGGCGTCGGCGACGTGATCTCGCAGAGCTTCGGCGCGACCGAGAACACGTTCCCCGGCTTCGACAAGGGCGACTTCTCAAGCATCCAGAAGCTGCGGTACGCGTACGCCGACGCGGCGCTGCACGGCGTGACGGTGCTCGCCGCCTCGGGTGACGCGGGGGCCACCGACTACCAGGAGAACGGGGAGGACCTCTACACCTACCCGGTCAACTCCTGGCCGTCGTCGGACCCGCTGGTGACGTCGATCGGCGGCACGCAGCTCAACCTCGACAACAGCGGCAAGCGCGTCACCGCCGACGTCGTGTGGAACGACGGCTACGGCGCCGGCGGCGGCGGGCTCTCGCACGTCTTCCCGCGCCCGCTGTTCCAGGCCGGCGTGAAGAACGTGGTGGGCAACCACCGCGGCACGCCCGACATCTCGATGAGCTCCGCGGTCGACGGTGGGGCGTGGGTGTACTACTCCTTCGTCGGTGCCGACTCGCCGTGGCACATCTTCGGCGGCACCAGCGAGGCCACCCCGATCTTCTCGGGCATCGTGGCCCTCGCCGACCAGCAGGCGGGCCGCCGCCTCGGTGACATCAACGCGGCCCTGTACCTGCTCGGCGCGGGCAGCACCCGCACGCACCTGCCGACCGGCCTGGTCGACGTGACCTCGGGCGACAACAGCTTCGAGGGCGTGACCGGCTTCCCGGCGAAGCCCGGCTACGACCTGAGCTCGGGCTGGGGCACCATCGACGCGAACAAGTTCGTTCCGGCTTTGGCGTTCCTGTAGCAAAAGGCGCTTCGACAACAAGGTAGAAAAGGCGGGCCGCCCCGGGTGGGGCGGCCCGCCGTCTTTTCGGGCCGGCGGGCTGGAGGCATCTCCCCGGCTCCGATGGGTAAGGATCCGGGTTGACCGAGTGTTGGAGAGGGGTACTGAGCCATGCGCGTGAACGAACTGCTGGCCGAGGGCTACGGGCGGCTGCCCGACCTGGTGCGCGGGGCCGTCGAGGGGCTGAGCGCCGACCAGCTGCACTGGGCCCCCGGGCCCGGGGCGAACTCGATCGGCTGGCTGGTCTGGCACCTCACCCGGGTGCAGGACGACCACATCACCGACCTGGTCGACGGGGCCGAGCAGCTCTGGGTCACCGGCGGCTATGCGGCGCGGTTCGGGCTCAAGCCGCAGGCCCACGACACCGGTTACGGGCACACGCCCGACCAGGTCGAGGGGGTGCGCCCGGAGTCGACGGAGGCGCTGCTGGAGTACTTCGACGCGGTGTACGCCCGCACCCGCGCCTTTATCGGGCGCCTCACCGAGGACGAGCTCGACCGGATCGTCGACGAGCGCTGGGACCCGCCGGTGTCGCTCGCGGTACGGCTGGTGAGCATTCTCGACGATGACGTGCAGCACGCCGGCCAGGCCGCCTACGTGCGCGGACTGCTGCCGCAGTGAGGTAGTACAGGACACACCGTCACCGGCCCCAAACGGTGGTGTACTTGATCCGCAGGGTCCAATGCCCCACATCGGGAGATGCACATGGACGAGCGTTCGCAGCAGCGGCACCGGGTGGTCGTCATCGGCGCCGGGTTCGGGGGACTCTTCGCGACCAAGGCGCTGAAGGGCGCCCCGGTCGACGTCACCCTGATCAACGGCACGGCGTACCACCTGTTCCAGCCGCTGCTGTACCAGGTGGCCACCGGCATCCTGTCGGAGGGCGAGATCGCGCCGCCCATCCGTGAGGTCCTCAAGCGGCAGGACAACGTCAAGACGCTGCTGGGCACCGCGACCCACATCGACCCGGTGGCCAAGCGCGTCGACGTGGTCGCGCCCGGGGTCGCCTACAGCGTCGAGTACGACTCGCTCATCGTGGCGGCCGGGGCCTCGCAGTCCTACTTCGGCAAGAACGAGTTCGCCGAGTTCGCCCCCGGCATGAAGAGCGTCGACGACGCCCTGGAGCTGCGCGGGCGGATCTTCGGCGCGTTCGAGCTCGCCGAGATCGAGACCGACCCGGCCGTGATCGAGCGGCTGCTCACGTTCGTCGTCGTCGGGGCCGGCCCGACCGGGGTGGAGATGGCCGGGCAGATCGCCGAGCTCGCGCACCGGCACCTGCCCGGGCAGTACCACAACATCGACCCGCGGCAGGCGCGCATCATCCTCGTCGACGCGCTGCCGACGGTGCTGTCCACGTTCGGCGACCACCTCTCCACGCAGGCGCTGCGCCAGCTGCACAAGCTCGGCGTCGAGGTGGAGCTGAGCACCAAGGTGGTAAACGTCGACGAGGCCGGCATCGAGGTCGAGACGGCCAACGGGCGGCGGCGCATCGAGTCGGCGACGAAGATCTGGGCCGCCGGGGTGTCCGCGCCCGCGCTGTCGGTGCAGCTGGCCGAGGCGACCGGGGCGGAGACCGACCGGGCCGGGCGGCTCAAGGTCAACCCCGACACGACCGTGCCCGGCCACCCGGAGATCTACGCGGTCGGCGACATGATGTCGCTGGACCAGCTGCCCGGGGTGGCGCAGGTGGCCATCCAGAGCGGCCGGCACGCCGCGGGGCAGATCAAGAAGCGCCTGGCGGGCGAGCCGACCGGGCAGCCGTTCAAGTACTTCGACAAGGGCAGCCTCGCCACCATCTCGCGCTTCTCGGCGGTGGCCAGCGTCGGCCGGTTCCACTTCGCCGGGCTGCTCGGCTGGCTGCTCTGGCTGGTGGTGCACCTGCTCTACCTGGTCGGCTTCAAGAACCGGGTCACCGCGGTGCTGCACTGGTTCGTGAGCTTCGTCGGCCGCGGCCGCTCCGAGCGGGTGGCCACGTTCCAGCAGGTCTTCGCGCGGCGGGCGCTGCAGGAGTACCAGTCGAAGCTGCCGTAGGGTATTGCCCGTGGCAGCGCGTCCCGAGCTGATCGCGGCTCGCCGTGATCGCTCCGGGGCAACCCCGGGGACGCGAATTTGAGCACCGCAGCACACCGCCGGCCCACTACCGCGCTGCGCGCGAGCCGGGGCAGGCACGACCGGGTGACGTCGGGGCGCGCTGCCCATGCCCTCGCGCACGCCTTCCTGGCCGCGGCCGACTGGTCACGGCCGGTTCTGCTCGCGGCCGGGTCGGAGGTCGTCGGGCGCCGCCCGCGCTGGATGGGCCCTCTGGTCACGGCGGTGCTGCGGGGGTACCGCGAAAGGCCCGCCGACCGCCCGCGCGAGCTCGCCGGTTTCCTCGCGGCCCAGCTGCCCCCACGGGTGCCGGCGCGGATCGTGGTGCGCCGGGCGGTGCCGACGCGGGTCGTGCGCATGCGGTGGGACACGCCGCCGCTCGACGACCTCGCCGCCCTGGCCGAGTGGCTGGAGCTGGACGGCGACCGGCTCGACTGGTTCGCGGACCGGCGGGAGATCAACCGCAAGAGCTCCGCGGAGCGGCTCCGGCACTACCGGTACACCTGGATCGGCAGTCGTTTGATCGAGGCGCCCAAGCCGGCCCTTCGCGGCCTGCAGCGGCGGCTGCTGGACGAGCTGCTCGGCCGCGTGCCGGTGCACCCGGCGGCGCACGGCTTCGTGCCGGGCCGCTCGGTCCACACGTTCGCCGCGCCGCACGCCGGCCGGGCCCTGGTCGTCCGGCTCGATCTCGCCGCGTTCTTCCCGAGCATCGCGGTGCGGCGGGTGTACGGCCTGTTCCGCACGATCGGCTACCCGGAGCCGGTCGCGCACACGCTCGCCGCGCTGTGCACGACGAGCACGCCCTTCGACGTCGCCCGGAGCGCCGTGCTGCGCGCCCCGCACCTGCCCCAGGGCGCACCGACCTCGCCGGCGCTGGCCAACCTCTGCGTGTTCCGGCTCGACCGGCGGCTGACCGGCCTGGCGGCGGCCTTCGGGGCGCGGTACACCCGCTACGCCGACGACCTCGCCTTCTCCGGTTCGTTCCGGCCGTCGCCGTTGATCGAGGCGGTGACGGCGGTGGTCGCCGACGAGGGCTTCCGCGTCAACCCGGCCAAGACGCGGGTGCGCGGCCGCGGCGACCGGCAGCGCCTCGCCGGGCTCGTGGTGAACGACTCGCCGGCCGTGGCGCGGGCGGAGTACGACCGGCTGCGGGCCGTCCTGCACAGCGCCGCCCGCGACGGTCTCGAGGCCGCCAACCGCGACGGCCACCCCGACTTCGCGGCCCACCTGGCGGGCCGGATCGCCTGGGTCGGAGCGGGGCGCCCGGCCCGGGCCGCAAAATTGCGGGAACTGTACAGGGCCGTGGCCGCGACAGACTTGTGATCGAATGCGATATTCGACGTCGTGACTGTGGAAGCCGCTCCCGTCCGAGTGTTCGAACGCTCCGACTACACCATCTTCGGCCTGTGCGCCGTGGCCGTCGGTGCCGCGGCGGTGACACGGTTCGCGAACGTGCCTTCGGTGGTGGCCTTCATCGTGGCGGGCGCCGCCGTGGCCGCCCTCGCCTCGCTGGTCGGCCGTAGCGTCGAGCAGCTCGGCGACCGCTTCGGCCCGGGCGCGACGGGCGTGCTGCAGGGCGCGCTGGGCAACCTGCCGGAGCTGTTCATCGGCTTCTTCGCCCTGAAGGCGGGCCTGGTCGCGGTGGTCCAGTCGGCCATCATCGGCTCGATCCTGTCCAACATCCTGCTCGTCCTGGGCCTGTCCTTCGTCGCCGGCGGCCTGAAGCACGGCACCCAGAAGTTCAACTCGGAGCGCGCCCGGACCACGATGGTCCTGATGGTGCTGGCCACGGGTGCCCTGGTGCTGCCGAGCCTCGCCTCCTACGTGCACACGCCGGCCGAGCCCCACGAGAAGGCCCTGTCCATCTTCGTGGCGGTCATCCTGCTGCTCGTCTTCGCGCTGTCCCTCCCGGCGAGCCTCAAGCGCAGCGCGACCGCGGGCGCGGACGTGCACATGGAGGCGCCGCGCTGGCCGATCTGGCTGGCCGTGGTCCTGCTCGCGGTGGCCAGCGGGTGCGCGGCCCTGGTCTCGGACTGGTTCGTGTACGCCCTGGAGCCCGCGATCGACGCCATGGGCATCTCGCAGGCGTTCGCGGGCCTGGTGATCGTGGCCATCGCCGGCAACGCGATCGAGAACGTGATCGGCATCAAGCTGGCGTACAAGAACCAGTCGGACTACGCCCTGAGCGTGATCATCAACAGCCCGCTGCAGATCGCCCTGGTCCTGGCCCCGGCGCTGGTGCTGCTGAGCCTGCTGACCGCGACGACCCTGACCCTGGTCTTCGCCCCGATGCTCATCATGGCGGTCGCGATCACGGTGATCGCCGTGGCCTTCATCGTCTTCGACGGCGAGTCCACCTGGCTGGAGGGCGCCACGCTGGTCGCCCTGTACGCGATCATCGCCGCCGTCTTCTGGTGGGGCTGAGCTTAAGCTTCGCTTTGGTCGGCGGCTCCGGTCCGGCCCGGTCGGTAGGCTGCGGCCGTGGTGGAAGCTGACGCGCCCCGTGGGCATCGCGCGGCGCCCTGGTGGCGCAGCCGCCGGGCCCTTGTCGGGGCCGGCGCCGGGATCGTCGTGGCCGGGGTCGCCACCGTGGCGCTCGTGGCACAGGCGTCCGGGGCGGCCTGCGCGGCCACCGTCGGCAGCGCCGCCGGGCAGGCCACGTACTACGCGGCCGACGGCGGCGGGAACTGCTCGTTCGACAAGGTGGCCGAGCCGCTCGTCGTGGCGCTCGGCAACGCCGAGTACCAGGGCGGGGCCGCCTGCGGGGGGTACCTCGACGTCAAGGGGCCCAAGGGCAGCGTCCGCGTGAAGATCACGGATCGGTGCCCGGAGTGCGCCGCGGGGCACATCGACCTCAGCCGGCAGGCGTTCGCCCGGATCGGGGCGATCGACGACGGGATCATCAAGGTCTCCTACAGCCAGGTCGCCAATCCCGCCGTGCCCGGGGCGATGACGGTCCGGGTCAAGGAGGGCTCGTCGCGGTACTGGCTCGCCCTGCGCTTCGACAACACCGGCAACCCGCTCGCCGGCGCCGAGATCCAGTCGGGCGGCTCCTTCAAGGCGCTCGCCCGTACGGACTACAACTACTGGATCGCCGAGAGCGGGGCCGGGAACGGGCCGTTCACCGTGCGGGTCACCGACACGGCCGGGCGGCGTACCACCCTCAACGGCGTCACGCTCAGCGTCGGCACGGTGCAGAAGCCCGGGGCGCAGGCCGCCACCGCCTCGCCGGCCACGCCGAAGCCGAGCCGGGCCACCGTGACCGGCTCGGCCGGCCCCACCGAACTCCCCGTCGCCGCGGCCTCGGCGGAGGCGAGCAGCGCCCGGCCGGAGGCGACCTCGCTACAGGCCGAGCGCAGCCCGGGCGGCCTCCAGCGTTGCGGCTCGTAGCTCGGCCGGCGGCGCGTCCGTCTCCATGACCGTGCAGTCGCCCAGGCCGCCGATCGCGACCAGGGCGCGGGTCTGCTGCACCAGGGTCGGGGCGGTTCCGTAGAGCAGGACCGCCATGCGGCGCCGCCAGCCGTCGACCGCCGCCGCCAGGTTGAGGTGAGCAAGGACACTCGGGTCGGTCATCACCATGCTGGTGATGGCGCGGTGGCGGTACGTCACGTCGAAGTAGTCGCCGAGCAGCTCCTCGGCCTCGGCCGAACCCGCCGCCTCGTAGCGGGCCAGAAGCTCCTCGACGTCGTCGATCAAGGGCTGGACCAGGCCGCGGAGCAGGTCCTCGCGCGAGGCGAAGTGGTAGTACAGCGCCGGTTTCGTGATGCCGACGCGCTCCGCGATCTCGCGCAGGCTCGCCTGCTGGAGCCCCTTCTCGAGGATCAGCTCCAGGGCGGCGGCCCGGATGCGCTCGGCGGTCTCGCTCGTTCTCGGTCTCGGCACCCCTCCAGCCTAGTTGACTTACCGGGCGGTAAGCGTTTACCGTCCGGTAGGTAAGTAAATGATTCGGGAGGGTGGACATGCGCGTACTCATCAGCGGGGCCAGCATCGCCGGACCCGTCCTCGCCTACTGGCTGCACCGGGCCGGCTTCGAGGTCACCGTCGTGGAGCGCACGGCATCGCTGCGCACCGGCACCGGCGGGCACCCGGTGGACCTGCTCGGGCCCGCGGTCGAGGTGATCGACCGGATGGGGCTCGGCGACGTCGTCCGGGCACACCGCACCCGCACGGACCTCATGGCGCTGGTGCGCCCGGGCAAGCCGGACGTCACCATCCGCGCCGCCGAGCTGCTCGCCGGCATCACCGACCGGCAGATCGAGATCATGCGCGGGGACCTGGCGCAGATCCTGCACGACGCGACGAAGGAGCAGGTGGAGTACCGCTTCGACCGGACCATCACCGGCATCGAGGACACCGCGGTGACGTTCTCCGACGGCTCCCGGGAGCACTTCGACCTGATCGTCGGGGCCGACGGGCTGCACTCGGGGGTGCGGCGGCTGGTGTTCGGCGACGAGCGGGGCTACCGGCACTTCCTCGGTGCGTACCTCGCCGTCTACACCGTTCCCGCGTTCCTGGAGACGCAGACCGTCCTGACGTACAACACCGTCGACCGGGCGATCGCGATCTACCCGACCAACGACCCCGCCCGGGCGCGGGCCGCATTCCTGATCCGCAGCCCCGAGCTCGAGTACGACCACCGGGACCTCGCGGCCCAGCGCCGGCTGCTGCGCACGCTCGCGGACGGGCTCGGATGGGAGGTACCGCGGCTGCTCTCGCACCTCGACGAGGCCCCCGACTTCTACTTCGACGAGATCAGCCAGATCCGGCTCGGCTCGTGGTCGCGCGGGCGCGTGACGCTCGTCGGGGACGCGGGCTACGGCCCCGGGCCGGCGGTCGGCGGCGGGAGCAGCCTCGCGCTGGTCGGCGGCTACGTGCTGGCCACCGAGCTCGCCGCGGCGGGCGGGGACCACACCGTGGCCTTCCCGGCGTACGAGGCCGCGATGGCGGCCACGGTCGAGGCCAGCCGCCGCATCGGCCCGTCGGTGCTCGCGACGCTCGTCCCGCGCAGCAACCTGCAGATCTGGGCGATGGCCCAGGCGATGCGCCTGCTGCCGCGCCTGCCGGCCTTCGCCCAGCGGCGGCTCACCGCCTTCGGCGGGGGCCCGGCGGCGATGCTGGACGGCGTGCAACTGCAGCCGGCTTTATAGTCGGGAACTATCGAACCCACCGACCTCGGCGTCCTCTCCGCGCAGGTCCTCTTCTCGCTGCAGAAGGAGCTGTTCGGGCACCTGGCCGAGCAGGGGCACCCGCGGCTGCGGCCCCGCCACGGCGCCGTGCTGGCCTACCTCGACCCCGAGGGCAGCCGGGCCACCGACCTGGCGGCCCGGTCGGGCCAGCACAAGCAGGTCATCGGCACGCTGGTGGACGAGCTGGAGGAGCTCGGATACGTCGAGCGCCGCCCCGACCCCCAGGACCGCCGGGCCAAGCTCGTCGTCCCCACCGACCTGGGCCTGGACCAGGCGCACAAGTCGCGGGTCATCCTTGCCGGCATCGAGGCGCGGCACGCCGCGGAGGTCGGCGAGGAGGCGTACGCCGCGTTCAAGACCGTCCTGATCCGCATCGCCAGGGGGTGAATCCGCAGCCGTTTCCCGGATGAGGCCGCCCGAAGCCCGGTAGGAAGCGGGGCATGACCCTGCTCGCGGAACGGGACAAGTCCGACACGGACCGCGGGCGGCCCTTCCGGGTCCGGTGGGGGTCGGGGTGGTGGCCAACATGCACTGCGCCTAACCGAGGACGACATCATGCCTCCGTCGCCCGACCTGTCACGCTACGCGACGCTGATGTTCCGCTCCGGCGCCTGCGGGGTGCACCACCTCGGCCGACCCCGTCGTACACACGTTCTATCCACAGGCTGTGGATAGAACGTGTGTACGAACTCCCGGATGGCCTTCTCGCGCCGGTTGTGCGGGCCCGAACGACGTGATCATCGATCGGCTCAAGGGTTTCCGAAAGAAGCCCTAACGGTCACTTAAGCAATGGTTCACGAACGGCGGGCCGTTACGGTTCGAAGTGGATCGGTGACATTAGTTCTCGAGGGTCGCGCCATGTGTGACCAATGCTCGACAAATCGGACAATTACCCCCGGCGCGCGGCGTGGGAGCGCTCCTTAACGGTGACCTTCGATGTCCAGCGATCAATAAAGAGGTTTAACAGACTTTGAAATGAGGTGTGTGGATCATGTTCCGCAAGCGTGGAACCGCTCGATGAAACTTAAATTGACCCGTTCCTCAGCCCCTGCCTAGGTTGGTTTCGCCGGCCGGTGGAAACCGCCGGAAACCAGCTCGACAGGATAGAGGAACTGCAATGGCTCAACCGCACCCGTCGGGCTCCGGCGGGGGACAGGCACCACGCGGTCGATCCACACGGGGCGGTCCGCCGTCCGCGGTCAACGTCGGGCTCGTGGCCCTCGCCGGGCTGCTGCTGCTCGGCGTGGCGACCGGCGGCGGGCGCGAGACGATGACCCAGCTCTTCGGATTCCTGGTCTTCTACTGCGGCGTCTTCACCCTGGTCTCGCTGACGCTGTCGGTCATCGTGGGGCTCGTCGCGACCGACCGCATCATGCTCGTGGCCCGGCACCGCGTCTGGGTCCAGTCGGTGCACCGCACGCTCGGCATCACCTCCGTGGCCATGCTCGGCCTGCACATCGCGACCGAGGTGATGGCCGCGCGGGTCAGCGTGGTCGGCGCGCTGGTGCCGTTCACCATGGCGCCGTTCACCATCGGCGCCGGGTCGGTCGCGGCCTACCTGATGATCCTCGTGATGTGGACCGGCATGGTCCGCGCCCGCTTCGCGCAGACCGGCAAGCCGTGGATGTGGCGGCCGCTGCACGCGACGGCGTACCTCTGCTGGCCCGTCGCCCTCTGGCACGGCCTCAACGCCGGCCGCCCGCCGGCGGTCTGGGTGACCGCCAGCTACCTGCTGCTGGCCTTCCTCACCTTCGTGGCGCTCGGGCTGCGGCTGTCCGTCGAGCGCAACCGGCGCCGGCAGCAGCTCGCCGCCGATCGCACCACGACCCTCATCGCGCCCGTGGGGCGGCCGGAGCCGGTCGGGTACGAGCGGCGCGCGCCTCGCACGTCGCGCTCGGCGAACCGGTTCCGCTGGGACGCGCCGCCGGCCGATCAGCAGTGGGCGGCGGAGGAGCGGCCGGCGGACCTGCGCGCCGACTACCGGCGCGAGGCCGTTGCCGACGTGACGCCGGTGACCGCGATCCCATCCTATGTGGACAGTTTCGTCGAGGCCCCGGTCCCTGCCTCTGCCCCTCGCTTCGTCGAGAGCCCTCGCTTCTCGGACGGCCCGCCGCGCTTCTCCGACGATCCCCCGCGCTTCTCGGCCGAAGCCCCGCGTTTCTCCGATGAAGCCCCGCGTTTTGCCGAGGGGCCGCGCTTCTCGGACGATCCTCCTTACGAGCCCGAGCACCTCGTCGAGGCCCCCTACGAGCCGGTGTACGAGCCGATCGAGGAGCCGGTCCAGACCTACCGCGGGGTCGCCGCTCCGATCCAGGGCGACTACGACCCCTACGCCGCCTACCCTGAGCCGTCCAAAGTGGACGACACCGCGGGGATGTCGCTGCGGGACCGGTTCGCCGCGCGCCGCTCGGCCGCCGCGGCGACCGCCGCCGCCGAGGCGGAGCAGGACCGCTACGCCGACGACGACACGCCCACCCTGGTCAACCTCGACACCCGGCGCGAGCTGCGCCGTCAGGAGCGCGAGCAGGCTCAGAAGAGCGTCAGCCGCGGCCGGCGCTACCGCGACGACGATGACGACGACGTCGCGTTCTGGAACCGCATTCGGGGCGAGGCCCGATGAGCTCACGCAGTCGTGGTGCTACCGCGACCGCGGCGCCGCAGGTGCCGACGGTCCTGACGATCGGCCCGGCCCGGCTCACCGCCGGGCTCGACCGGGCCGAGCGGCTGGACCTGCGCGCGCACCAGCAGGTGCACGGCCCGATCGGCCCGCTGGCGATGCGTGGCCTGCTCGAGCTCGCCGAGGACATCCGGCTCACCGGCCGCGGCGGCGCCGGCTTCCCGTTCTACAAGAAGGTCAAGGCCGTCGTCGACGTCGTCGAGCGGCGCATGCTCGCCCCGTACGTCGTGGTCAACGCGACCGAGGGCGAGCCGGCGGCGTGGAAGGACAAGGTGCTGCTGACCCGCGCGCCGCACCTCATCCTCGACGGGGCCGCGCTCGTCGCGTGGGCGCTGCGCGCGGTGGAGATCGTGCTGTGCGTGGCCGACGACGGCGTGGGGGAACGCTCGCTGCTCAACGCCCTGGCCGAGCGCGACATGCCGGTGCCGTCCCGCGTGGTGCGGGTGCCGCACCGGTTCATCTCCGGCGAGGGCGGCGCCCTGGTGCAGGGCATCAACGGCTTCCCGCACATCCCGCCGGGCATCAAGCGCCGGGCGGCCGAGGCCGGCGTGGCCGGGCAGCCGACGCTGCTGTCCAACGCCGAGACGTTCGCGCAGCTGGCGATCGCGGCCCGGATCGGGCCCCGGCGCTACTGCGAGGTCGGCGACGGAGAGAACAAAGAGCCGGGCACGGTACTGCTCAGCGTCACCGGCAGCGCCCGGCACCCGGCCGTGGTCGAGTGCCCGACGGGTACCCCGCTCGAGGAGGTGCTCGACCTGTGCGGCGTCCCGGCCGGGCCGGCCGTGCTCACCGGCGGCTTCCACGGCCGCTGGCTCGACATGGCGGGCGCGGCGCGGGCCCAGGTCTCGCGCCGCGGGTTCCAGGCGGTCGGCGGGGCGCTCGGCGCCGGGATCATCCTGCCGCTCGGGCCGGACACGTGCCCGGTGGGCGAGGTGGCGCGGGTGGTGCGGTACCTCGCGGCCGAGTCGGCGGGCCAGTGCGGCCCGTGCCGGCTGGGCCTGCCCGACCTGGCCCGGGCCGTGGACGGCCTGGCGACGGGGTCCGGCGACGCGGCCGTCGTGCGGCAGGCCGCGGCGGCGGTCAAGGGGCGTGGCGCCTGCAGCCATCCCGACGGTACCGCCGGATTCGCCACCTCCGCCCTGGAAGTCTTCGCGGACGATCTCGCCCGCCACGCCCGGTCCGGCGACTGCGGACGCCCGGTCGCCGGGGTGCTGCCGGTGCCCACCGCCCGTGACGAGGGCGGCACGCGGCGGCTGCACGTCGACTGGTCCCGCTGCGACGGCCACGGACTGTGCGCCGACGTGGCCCCGGACCTCATCCGGCTGGATGGCAACGGCTATCCGGCCTTCATGGACGCACCCGTGCCGGTGCGGCTCGAACCCGTTGCCGCGCAAGCGGTGGCGATGTGCCCGGCACTCGCGCTCCGCATGGCTGCCCCGAAACGGTGACGTGATGATCGAGGCATATGGACGCCGCACCGCGCGGCACACCTCCGGCCCCCGCGACGCGGACGACGAGCTGCTCGTCGCCCTGTACCGGGAGCACGCCGACGCCCTGCTGCGCTTCGTCGCGCGGCTGACCGGCGGCGACCGGCAGCGGGCGGAGGACATCGTGCAGGAGACTTTGCTGCGGGCCTGGCGCAACGCGGACCGGTTCGACCACAGCGCGGTCGGCTCGCTGCGCCCGTGGCTGTTCACGGTCGCGCGGCGCATCGCCATCGACGAGCACCGCAGCGCTAGCGCCCGGGCCGGCGAGACCTTCGGCCAGGACCTCGACGAGCTGTGGCTGGCCGACCTCGCGCAGTCCGACGAGACCGAGCGCGTGCTGGCCAACATGGTGGTCATGGACGCCCTGCGCAGCCTGAGCCGGGCCCACCGCGAGATCCTGGTGGAGACCTACCTGCGCGATCGCACCGTCAACGAGGTGGCCGAGCTGCTCGGCCTGCCGCTGGGCACGGCGAAGTCCCGGGTGTACTACGCACTGCGCTCCCTGCGCGCGGCGCTGGACGCTCGCAAGGGTGGTACGGAGCGCGGCGCCCGATAGTTCGAATACACGCCCGGCAATCTTTGTGAACTTGTCCACTGTGGAACCTTCAGTCTCGCGCCCCTCGGCCGCCCGTACCACTTGGCGGAACACGAGACACGCCAACCGAGGAGGATCCAGTGGCAGCAACCAGGCTCACCGCCACCGTGGCGGGATGTGCCGCGGCGGCGGCCGCGCTGGCCGCCCTGACCGCGTGCGCGCCGCAGGGCGCGGGCGCCGACAACGCCTACGATGCGGCGGCCCAGGCGCAGGCGCCGGCCCTCAATGATGTGGCCGGGGAGAGCCTCGCGCCGGTCAGCACCGCGCCCGCGGCCCCGCTGACCACCGCGCTCAAGGCGGCGTCGATTCCGAAGATGGGCAAGGTCGTCACCGACCAGGACGGGTTCGTCCTGTACCGATTCGACAAGGACACCGCCAAGCCGCCGAAGTCCAACTGCGTCGACAAGTGCGCGCAGGTGTGGCCGCCGGCGCTGACCGACGGCAACCCGGACCTCACCGGTGTCGACACCGCGGTCGTCGGTACCGTCACCCGCGCCGACGGATCCCGCCAGATCACGCTCGCCGGTTGGCCGGTCTACCGCTACATCGGCGACCCGAAGCCGGGCGCCTGGAAGGGTCAGAACGTCGGCGGTGTCTGGTTCGTCGTCGCGCCCGACGGCAAGAAGAACCTGACCTGCCTGCCCACGCCCGCGCCCACCGCGGTGCAGCCGCCGGCCGCCTCGGCCGAGCCGACCGCCACCGGTAACGGCGGGTCCGGCGGCTACTGATGTACTCCGTCGAGCCTGACGGCGCCGGTTCCCGGCCGTGGCCGCGCCGCCGTACCTGGCCCTGGTGGGTCCTGATCGCCGCGGCCGTGGGCGTCATTCTGGGCGTGCCGTCCTGGCGCGCCGCGCTGACCGGCGGTCAGGCGGGCTCGGCGAACGCTCAGCAGACCGCTCCGGCCGCCGCGTACGGCCCGGCCTCGCCGGCCGCCCAGAACCCGGTGCAGGTCGCCGCGACCGGAACGCAACCGGCCGGGGCCCTGCCCTCGGGGTACACCATGACCAGCTTCGGCCCGCTGGGCCCGGTCGACCGGGAGTTCCTGACCAAGGTGCGCCAGGCCGGGCTCTGGGAGGGCCCGGCCGGCACCATGGCGCAGTCCCGGGCCGCCGATGAGAAGGTCAAGGAGGTCGGCAAGCAGCTCGCCACCGACCACAAGGGCCTCGACCAGCAGGTCCGGCAGGTGTCGGCGCAGCTCGGGGTACCGCTGCCGGACAAGCCGAGCGACGAGCAGCAGGGGTGGCTCAACGAGATGAACGCCGCCACGAGCGGCGAGCAGTTCGACGACGTCTTCTCCAACCGGCTGCGGGCCGCGCACGGCAAGGTCTTCGCGCTCGTCTCGCAGATCCGCTCCGGCACCCGCAACGAGCTCGTGCGGACCTTCGCCCAGACCGCGGTAAACGTCGTGATGAAGCACATGACGCTGCTGGAGAGCATCGGCAACGTCAACTTCGGCGCGCTGCCCGAGCCGGTCAGCGCCGCGGCCCCGGCCAAGAAGAGCAACGCCACGCCCGCTTTTGCCCTGCAACCGGACGCCGTCTGGGCGATCGCCGGGGTGGCCGTGGCCATCGGCGCCTTCGCCGCGTTCCGCATCTTCCGCGGGAGCCGGGGTTCCCGGCACCGCACAGCGTACTGATTTTCTGTACCGTCCATCTTGGACGCTTGATCCTCGGCGCCGTCGAGTGCAAGGAAGGCCTCGACGGCGCCGAGCCCATCGGCTTTCACTGCTCCCCATCGACTGTTATCGTGCGCTAGGCCCCCGTGGAGGGGCCGGTTACCGACGCACACGGGGAGGACGCGGTGACCAACGGGGGTAGTGCCTTGCCAGTCGGCGAGGTCCCGATGGAGGTTTCACAGGCCGCTCAGGCTCGCGGGCTCGGCCCGCTGGTGAGCGAGCGGCAGCTGGCCAACATGCGCAACCGGTTCCTGCTGTGGCTGGTGATCGCCCTGGCCTGCCTCGGCCTGCTGATCGGCGTCAGCGCGATCGGCAGCAAGATGAGCGTTTTCGACGCGATGTACTCGGTCGTCCGGTTCATCGGCCTTTTCTTCTGTTTCGGCATGGTGTTCGCGATCGGCACCGCCATCCGGACGCTGGTCGTGGGTAATCGCGCCTATTTTGTCTACAGCGAGGGCTTCGTCTACCGACACAACGGGAAGGTCCGGGCGTTCACCTGGCCTGAGACCACCGGACTGCAGTCGGTGCTCGGCAAGCGCGGCGATGCGGCCGGCAAGCTGAGCCACTACAACCTGCTGGTCCAGGGGAGCGAGCCCATCATGATCCCGATCCAGATCGTCAACGGGCGGGACGAGTTCCTCGACCACCTCATGGCGGCGCTGAACCGCCACGGCCGACCGATCACCTGACAGGACCACCATGCAACCTGGATATCCACCCTCAGATCCGCAGCAGCCGCCGCAGTACGGGCAGCCGCAGCAGCCTTACTCGGCGCCGCCGGCCTATGGGCAGCCGCCGAACTCGGCGCCGCCGGCCTATGGGCAGCCGCCGCAGCAGCAGCCCTATTCGGCGCCTCCGGCTTATGGGCAGCCGCCGCAGCAGCAGCCTTATTCGGCGCCTCCGGCTTATGGGCAGCCGCCGAACTCCGCGCCGCCGTCTCCCTCTCCCCAGAGTGGGCCGCCGGCTTACGGGGAGCAGCCGGGTTACGGGCAGCAGCCCGCTTATGGGCAGCAGCCGCCGGCTTACGGGCCGCCTCAGCAGCCTTATGGGCAGCCTCAGCAGCCTCAGCAGCCGCACTACATGCAGGTGCAGCAGTCGTCCGAGGCGAAGAGTGCGCTGGCCTCGAAGGGCCAGCGGGAGATCGTCTTCGGTCTCATCTGGATCGCGGCCGGCATCGGCATCACGGTGTGCACCTACGCGGCGGACATCCCCGTGTACGTCGTCGCCTGGGGCCCCATCGTCTGGGGCGTCATCCAGGTCATCCGCGGTGTGATCAACCTGGGCCGCGGTCGCTGACGCGTTGCCGCCGGGGTGCGGTTCGTCCGCACCCCGGGGGTTCTCGGCTCGGCCGAAATTGTCGTACCCCGCCGCTAGCCTCATCCCCGAAACACGTTGCTTCACAAGTCAAGAGGGGATGGCGGCGGCCTTCTGCTCGAGGTACCGCTGCTCGGGAAGACTGGTGGTGCGCTTGGCGGCGAGGGCGTACCACTCGCGCGCCTCGCCGGGAGCACCGGCCATCTCCAGCAGGTGCGCACGCACGGCGGCCAGGCGGTGGCTCGATGCCATCCGGTCGTCGGCGTCGAGGGTCGCCAGCAGGTCCAGCCCGGCCCGCGGGCCCTTCACCATGGCCAGCGCGACGGCGTGGCTCAGGGTGACCATCGGGTTCGGGGCGACGCGGGCCAGCAGCTGGTAGAGGACCAGGATCTGGGGCCAGTCGGTCGCCGCGGTGTCGTCGGCCTCGTCGTGGACCGCGGCGATCGCGGCCTGCAGCTGATAAGGGCCGGGCGAGCCCTGCGGCAGTGTGCGCGTGATCAGGTCGGTGCCCTCGTCGATCATCGGGCGCAGCCAGAGTGAGCGGTCCTGCTCGGTCAGCGGGACCAGGGTGCCGTCGGGTCGTGTGCGGGCCGGGCGGCGGGCATCGGTGAGCAGCATCAGGGCCAGCAGGCCGGCGACCTCGCCGTCGGCCGGGAGCAGCCGGTGGACGTCGCGGGTCAGGCGGATGGCCTCCGCGGTGAGGTCGCCGCGGTGCAGGTCGGCCCCGGAGCTCGCGGTGTAGCCCTCGTTGAAGATCAGGTACAGCACGTGGAGGACGACCTCCAGGCGGGCCTCGCGCTCCTCGGGCGGCGGCGGTGCGAACCGCGCGCCGGCCGACTTGATCTTCGCCTTGGCGCGGCTGATGCGCTGGGCCATGGTGGCCTCGGGGACGAAGAAGGCGCTGGCGATCTCGGCGGTGGTGAGGCCGCCGACCGCGCGCAGGGTCAGCGCGAGCTGCGACGCCTGCGACAGGGCCGGGTGGCAGCACAGGAAGAGCAGGGTGAGCGTGTCGTCGCGGTCGGGCACCGCGTCGGACGGCTCCGGCTCGAGGGCGGCGACGGCCTGCTCCCGCCGGCGGCGGGCGTCCTCGGAGCGGAACTGGTCGGTGAGGCGGCGCACGGCGACAGTGATGAGCCAGCCACGCGGGTTGGCCGGGGTGCCCTCGGCGGGCCACTGCAGGGCGGCCGCGAGCAGGGCCTCCTGGACGGCGTCCTCGCAGGCGTCGAACTGGCCGTACCGCCGGATCAGGATGCCCAGCACCTGCGGGGCGAGCGTGCGCAGCTCCTCCTCGACCGTCACAGCCTCATCTCTACACCACCGCCGGCCGGGGCCCGCGCGCCCGTCACCTCGAGGGCGTCAGACCGCCATCGGGCGGGCCTTGTCGGTCGCCAGCTTCACGGCGATCAGGCCGAGGAGGGTGCCGGTGACGTACCGCTGGGCGCGCAGCCAGGCCGGGCGCCGGGCCAGGAACGCCGCGATGGAGCCGGCCGCGCCCACGATCCCGGTGTTGACCAGGAGGCTGACGACGATCTGCACGCCGCCGAGCAGGAACGCCTGGGCCACGAGATGACCCGCGTGGACGTCGACGAACTGGGGGATCAGCGAGGCGTACATGATCGCCGCCTTCGGGTTGAGCAGGTTCGTCATCAGGCCCATCGTGAACAGCCGGCGGTTCGAGTCCGGCGGCAGCTCGACCGGGGCGAACACCGACGTGCCGCCGGGGCGGACCGCCTGCCAGGCGAGGTAGGCCAGGTAGCCGGCGCCGGCGAGCTTGACCGTCGTGTACAGGGCCGGCACGGCGGCGAAGACCACGGAGAGCCCGGTCGCGGCGAGGGCCAGGTAGACGAGGAAGCCCACGGCGACGCCGCCGAGCGAGGTCAGGCCGGCGCGGCGGCCCTGGGAGATGCTGCGCGAGACGAGGTACATCATGTTCGGGCCCGGCGTGAGAACCATCCCGAGCGCCACGAGCGCGACGCCCGCCACCGCACCGACAGAGATCATGAAGCCCACGATGCCCCGCCGGTCGGCTACGGAGAACGGCCAATCCATGAAGAGTGGCGTACGACGGCGGGCGTAGGCGCGGTTACGCCCGTCGGGCCACGACTGGCGGCCGCGGATTTGCCAGGCTGATGGGGTGCGATTCACACCGAGATGGCGCAAGGCGATCCTGACGCTGCACGTGGCCACCGCGGTCGGGTGGCTCGGCACCGACCTGGTGCTGCTCACGCTCGGCATTGCCGGGCTGAGTGGGGCCGCCGACCGGGCGGTGGTGTACCCGGCGCAGGGGCTCATCGGCATCGTGCTCTTCGTTCCGCTGACTTTCCTGGTGTGGCTGGTCGGCGTGGTCAACGCCGTCGGCACGCCGTGGGGGCTGGTCAAGTGGTGGTGGGTCGCGGTGAAGCTCGGCATCGTGACGGTGATGCTGGGACTGGTCGTCTTCGCGCTGTACCCGAACCTCGCCGACGCCTCCGACCTGGGCGCCGCGCTACCGGCCCAGCAGCGCCTCAACCTCGTCATCGCGCCCGCCGTGTCCAGCTCGCTGCTGCTGTTCGCGACGGTCCTGTCGACGTACAAGCCGTGGGGCCGCGCCCGCCGCGGAGAGCAGGGTGGCCACGCCCAGCAGGCCGACGACCAGGCCGGGTCGCAGCGCCTCGGCGAGCAGGCCGGCCAGCGCCGGTAGCAGGCCCTGCGCGGTCATCAGGCCGGTGCTGAGCAGCCCGAACGCCTGGCCACGGCCGTCGGCGGGCAGCGCGTCGCGGAACGCGGCCTGCACGCCGAGGCCGAACGCGAAGCCGACCCCGACGAGCACGAGCGCGGCGGCGAGCACCGGCCACGCCGGCTGCCCCGCCCGGGTCGCGGGGAGGGCGAAGACCAGGCACGGCAGGCCCATGAGCGCGATGAGGGCCGGAACGAGCCGCTCGCGCCGCGCGGGTGCGAGCAGCCGGCCGACGACCAGGTTGCCGCCGACCATGCCGACCGGGATCGCGGCGAGCAGCCAACCGGCGACGCCGACGGGGAAGCCACGGTCGGCCGCGTACGGGACCATGAGCGCCTCGGCGCCGGTGATGAACGCGGGCGGGAGCCATTGGACGAGCAGCAGGCGGCGGACGGTCCGGTCGCGCAGCAGGGCCGCGTTCCCGCGCCAGCTGGCCGCGGCGAGGCCTTTCGGCCCGGAGGCGGTGCGGATGCCGGCCCGAGGGGCGGTGGGCCGGTCCGTGACGTGGGCGGGGGGTCGGTCGGCCAGCGACAGCCGGGTCCAGACCGCGGCGATGATGTGGCCGAGCGCGGCCAGCAGCATCGCGTCGCGTCCACCCAGGACCGCGACCGCTACGCCGGCGCCGGCCATGCCGACGAGCTGGGCCAGCGAGGAGGCGACGTTGGCGAGGGAGCGGCCCAGCACGTACGCGTCGCCGGTGAGGGTCTCGGCGATGAGCGCGTTCTGGGCCCCCATGAACACCGGGGTGAGCAGCGCCCCGGCGGCGACCAGGGCCAGGGCGGCCCAGACCGGCAGCGCGAAGGCGGCGAGCAGCGCGGCGACGGCGGCCTCGGCGAGGTAGCCGAGCACGATCAGCGGCCGCGGCCGGATGCGGTCGGCCAGGGCACCCAGCACGCTGGCCCCGAGCAGCTGGGGCAGGAAGCCGATGCCGTACGCGAGGGCGGCCAGGGCCGGCGAGTCGGTGGCGGCGTAGACGAGCAGCGAGAGCGCGACGATGCGCAGGCTGTCGGCCAGGATGCTCAGCGTCCGGGTGCCGAACAGCACGCGGAACGTGCGATCGCGCAGCACCGCCGTGTACGTGGTCATGCTCCTCAGCCTCACCACGCGCCGCGTCGCGGGAGAATCATTCGTCCCTGGACGTAAGGTCGGGGCATGCTCCGGCTCGCGGTCGCCGCCGACGACCTGCTGCACACCCGGTTCGCGGTGTCGCCGCTGTTCGAGCTCGGCGCGCTGCTGCGGCGACTGAGCGGGCTGGCGCCGCTGGGGCCGTTCGCGCGGCTGCGGCCCGCCTACGAGCGGCTGCGGGCCGAGACGGACCTCGACGCGGTGGTGGCGTTGCACACCGCGCGGTACGGGGCCGACTTCGTCGGTTCGCCGCCGGCCGGGATGCAGCAGACGTGGCAGGACGACCTCGCGGCCGTGCGGGCGACGCCGCTGCCCGTGGCGCGCCGGGAGATCGCGCGGGCGTTGTCCGCGGGGCCGCGGATCGGCCCGGCGGCGCTGGCCGTGCTCCGCGCCGACGACGTGGTGCCCCGGCTGGCCGCGGCGCTGGAGGAGGCGTGGCTGACGCTGCTGGCGGCGGACTGGCCGCAGCTGCGCGCGATCTGCGAGAGCGACGTGGTGTACCGCGCGGGGCGGCTGGGCGAGGGCGGCTGGGCGGCGGCGTTCGCGGGCCTGCACCGACGCGTGCGCTGGCACGACGGGGCCGTGGAGATCACGGTTCCGTCGGAGCCGCCCGTTGCGCCGACGGTGGCGTCCGATGCGGCGGCGGGGGTCGCCGGTTCGGTCGCGCGGGAGGAGGTCGGCGGGGCGGGCGTGCGGACGGTCGCCTCCGACGGGGCCGGGCTGTTGCTGGTGCCGTCCGCGCTGGTCTGGCCCGGGATCGGGATCTACACCGATCCGCCGTGGCGGCGGGCGCTCGTCTATCCGGCCCGCGGGGTCGCGGCGCTCTGGGAAGGGGCGCCGGTCAGTGGCGGGGCGCTCGGGGAGCTCGTCGGGCGGTCGCGGGCCCGGCTGCTGCTGGCTCTGGAGGAACCGGCCAGCACCACGCAGCTCGCGGGGCGGCTGGGGCTGGCCGCCGGGGCGGTCGGTGATCATCTCGCGGTGCTGCGGCGGTGCGGGCTGGTGCGTTCGGCGCGGGCGGGGCGGTCGGTGCTGTATCGGCGTACGGCCCTCGGGGACGCGCTCGCCGCCCAGGCTTGAACGGCTCCCGGCCATCGGTGTCGGCCTTAGCGTGAACCTTTTCCGCATCGGGGTCCCGCGCCCGCGCGGCGAACTAGGCTGCGGTTAATCGCGCCCGTCACACGACCAAAGGAGTTTGCTGTGGCTTCGAGGCTCAACCCGTACATCAATTTCCGGGGCAACGCCCGACAGGCGATGGAGTTCTACCAGAGCGTGTTCGGCGGCGAGCTGCGCATGAACACGTTCGGCGAGTACGGCTCCGACGACACGGCGATCGCCGATCAGATCATGCACGCGCAGCTGGAAAGCCCGATCGGGTACACGATCATGGCGTCCGACACGCCGCCGAACATGACGCTCACCCCCGGTGACCACATCACGGTCAGCCTGAGTGGCGACGACGCCACGGAGCTGCGCGGGTACTGGGAGAAGCTGTCCTCCAGCGGCAAGGTCTCGATGCCGCTGGAGAAGCAGATGTGGGGCGACGAGTTCGGCTCCTGCGTCGACCAGTTCGGCATCCAGTGGATGGTCAACATCACCCAGCCGCAGGCTGACTAATCTCGGGGGCATGCCCACCGAGGATGAGCTGACCGCGCTCGATCGCGAGCACGTCTGGCACCCGTACGCTCCGATGCCGGCCACGCAGCCGCCGCTGGTGGTCTCGTCGGCATCGGGCGTGCGGCTGACCCTGGCCGACGGCCGGGAGCTCATCGATGGGATGTCCTCGTGGTGGGCGGCGATTCACGGGTACCGGCACCCGGCCCTCGACGCCGCCGTGACCGACCAGCTCGGGCGGATGAGCCACGTCATGTTCGGCGGCCTCACCCACGAGCCCGCGATCCGGCTGGCCAAGACGCTCGTCGACATCACGCCCGGCCCGCTGCGGCACGTGTTCCTGTGCGACTCCGGCTCGGTGGCCGTCGAGGTCGCGGTGAAGATGTGCCTGCAGTACCACCGCTCGCTGGGCCGCACCGGGAAGCGCCGGATGCTCACCTGGCGCGGCGGGTACCACGGCGACACGTTCCACCCCATGTCGGTGACCGACCCCGACGGCGGCATGCACAGCCTGTGGCGCGGGGTGCTGCCCGAGCAGGTCTTCGTGCCGATGCCGCCGGTCGAGTACGACCCGGGCTACGTGGCGGGGATCGCCGAGACGCTGCGCGAGCACCGCGACGAGATCGCCGGCATCATCGTCGAGCCCGTCGTGCAGGGGGCGGGCGGGATGCGTTTTCACAGCCCGCGGTACCTCACCGCACTGCGCGAGCTCGCCGACGAGCACGACGTGCTGCTCGTGTTCGACGAGATCGCCACCGGCTTCGGCCGCACCGGCGCGCTGTTCGCGGCCGACCACGCCGGGGTCGCGCCCGACGTGATGTGCGTGGGCAAGGCGATGACCGGCGGGTACCTCTCGATGGGGGCCACCCTCTGCGTGCCGCGCGTCGCCGCCGGCATCAGCCGCGGCGAGACCCCGGTGCTCGCCCACGGCCCGACGTTCATGGGCAACCCGCTCGCCTCGGCCGTCGCCAACGCCTCGATCGACCTGCTGCTCGCCGGCGACTGGGCCGGCAACGTTCGCCGCATCGAGTCCGGGCTGCGCGCGGGCCTCGAGCCGGCGTGGAAGCTGCCGGGGGTGCGCGACGTGCGCGTGCTCGGCGCGATCGGCGTCGTGCAGCTCGACCACGACGTGGACATGGCCGCGGCCACGGCCGCCGCGGTCGGGCACGGGGTCTGGCTGCGGCCGTTCCGCGATCTGGTTTACACGATGCCGCCGTACGTCACGGGCGACCTCGATCTGGCCGCCGTCTGCGCGGCCGTGGTCGCCGCCGCGGAAGCGGCCTGAGCGCCGCGCGCAATCGGATCTGAGCATCGCGCCGCAATCGGTCTGAGTGCCTTGCCACGAACCCGTCTGAGCGCCGTGCGCGCCCGGGTGAAGGTGGCTTCCGTCGTCGCCGAAGTTGCCTAGTCCGTCCATTTGGGACATCGCGCCGTGCAAGAAGGCGGCAGTGTTACGCAATTATGTCGCAAGGCCTTGTGCAAGGGCGTGCGGCCGCCCTAATGTCACCTCACTCCACGGCGTCCGCTCCCACTCCGCCTCGAGCGTCCGAGGTGTACACCCCTTCACCCCGCTCGACGTCCCGCCATCTCGATGCATCTGGGTGCGACCGCCTACCCGAGAGAAACGAGTCAATCGATGTCACGGAGCACCACAGGAGCACCACCGCGGTGGTCCGCGGCGGCGACCGCGGCCGCCGTCGGCCTCGGGCTCATCGTCGCCGGTGGCACCACCGCCTACGCCGCTTCGGCGGCGCCGGCCGTGACGCGGGCGGGCCTGGACCCCGCGCTGGTCGCGGGCCGGGGCGCCAACGTCGGCTTCGCCGAGCAGGAGGCGGAGAACGCCAAGACCAACGGGGTGGTCATCGGACCGGACCGCGCGGCGTACACGCTGCCGGCGGAGGCCTCCGGCCGGTCGGCGGTCAAGCTCACGCCCGGGCAGTACGTCGAGTTCACGCTGCCGAGTGCGGCGAATGCCATCAACGTCCGCTACAGCATTCCGGACGCCCCGAACGGCGGCGGCATCACCGCGCCGCTGGACGTGACGGTGAACGGCAAGTCCAAGCAGACGATGTCGCTGACCTCGCAGTACTCCTGGCTGTACAACCAGTATCCGTTCACCAACGACCCCAACGCAGACCTGCTGCACGCCGACTGGTGGATCACCGAGTGCGGCTGCGTGCCGGCCGCCACGTCGCCGGCGCCGCAGATCAGCAAGCCGTTCCGGCCGTTCCACTTCTACGACGAGCAGCGGCTGCTGCTGGGCAAGACGTACAAGGCGGGCGACAAGGTCCGGCTCGCGGTGCCGGCCGGCAGCAACACCGCCTGGACCGCGATCGACCTGCTCGACTCGCAGCTGGTCGCCGCCCCGAAGATCGATCTGATCGCGTCGAACGTGCTGTTCTTCGGCGCGGACCCGACCGGCAAGCGCGACTCCGCGGACGCGTTCGACATGGCTGTCGCGTTCGCCAAGTGGACGCACCTGAAGGTGTACGTGCCGCCGGGCACGTACCAGGTGAACCGGCACATCGTCGTGGACAACGTCACGGTCGAGGGCGCGGGCTCCTGGTACACCATCATCAAGGGGCACGAGGTCGCGCTCAGCGAGCCCGCGCCCGACAAGTCGATCCACACCGGGGTCGGCTTCTACGGCAAGTACGCGCAGGACGGCGGCAGTCGTAACGTGCACCTGTCGGGCTTCTCGATCGTCGGTGACGTGCGCGAGCGCATCGACACCGATCAGGTGAACGGTATCGGCGGGGCGATGTCGGACTCCACCATCGACGGGCTGTACATCCAGCACACGAAGGTGGGCCTGTGGTTCGACGGCCCGATGAACAACACCAAGGTCACCAACACCACGGTCGTCGACCAGATCGCCGACGGCCTGAACTTCCACACCGGCGTCACGAACTCGTCCGTGTCGAACAGCTTCTTCCGCAACACGGGCGACGACGCGCTGGCGATGTGGTCGGAGACGACCGCGGACGCGAACAACACGTTCGACCACAACACCGTGCAGACCCCGACGTTGGCCAACGGCATCGCGATCTACGGCGGCAAGGACATCACGGTCTCCGGCAACCTGGTCGCGGACCCGATCCGCGAGGGCAGCGCGCTGCACCTGGGCACCCGCTTCGGCGCCCAGCCGTTCGCCGGCACGATCAACGTCACGAACAACACCACGGTCCGGGCCGGGACCTACGAGCTCAACTGGAACATCGGCCTGGGCGCGATCTGGCTGTACGCGCTCGAGCGCAACATGGACGCGAACATCCAGGTCGTCGGCGACAACTTCCTCGACAACACGTACAACGCGATCATGCTGGTCGTCGACTTCCCCGTGAAGGACCAGTACTCGATCACGAACGTCCACTTCAAGGACATCAAGGTGGACGGCACCGGCACGTCGGTCGTCTCGGCCCGCGTGGCCGGCTCGGCGACCTTCGAGAACGTCGACGCCCGCAACGTGGGCGCGGTCGGCGTGAACAACTGCGGCTCGTTCCACTTCACCCCGGCCGGCTCGGAGTTCTCCCTGACCGACCTGGGCGGCAACGACGGCGGCGGCACCACGGGCCCGTGGCTGGCGCCGTGGGAGCTGCCGAACACCATCACCTGCGACGACCGTCCGCCGGTCGTGGCACCCCCGGCTCCGCAGCCGTGGTGATGATCGCCTGAACCAGAGCGCCCCCGCCGATCTCCGGACCGGCGGGGGCGCTTCGTTCGTTCGTGGCGCCGGATGCGCAAAAGCGGTCGCGGGGTCCGGCGAGACCCCGCGACCGCGGCTTTGTGCGCCGACGCCGCCGAGCGGATCGCGCCTGTACACGCTCCGCCCGGCGGCCACCGTCCGCGTCGCCCCGTTCCCCCCGACTTCGACGCGGACGAGCCACCGGCATGCGACCGCCCCCCGGTCCCGAACACCTTGTGGCTGGTGGGTCCGGATAAGCGTATCTAGACGTCTAGGTGAGCGCAATTGTTGATTTGCGGAATTGTGGATTAGCCTTGCGGGCGTGCGGGGCCGCCTCTTTCCAGTCGCCGACGGCTGGTACGAATGGCGCCAGGACGAGCCCCCGCTGGCCGGGGCGGTGCTGGTGCGCGTCGCGGTGGGTGCGGGCGGCCGGCTCGTGCTGACCGGGCTGCGCATCGACGGGACGCCGAGCGCCGAGCTGCTGCGCGCCATCCCGGTCGGGCGCATCGAGGCGGCGGCCAACGCGCAGCTGGCGGCCGGGGAAGCGGCCGGAGGTACAACTCCCGTGGTCAGCCTTCGGGCCCGACCCGTCGCGCCGCCGGTGGCCGAGGACATCGGCTGGGAGATGGTCGAGCCGGCGCTGGCCGTCGTGCGCGCGGCTCCGGCCGGGCCCGGACGGCTGCGGGGGCGGCCCGACGTGTTCTATCGGCAGGTCGCCGACGTGTACCTCGAGTTCGCCGCGGCCTCGGCCCGCCCCGCGCGCGACCTGGCCGACCGGCACGGGGTGCCCGTGAGCACCGCGCACCGGTGGGTGAAGGAGGCCCGCCGGCGCGGGTTCCTGCCGCCCGGGCGGCCCGGCAAGAGCGGCTGACGGCGGGCGTGCGCGTCACTTGTATCGTGGACGCGTGTCGATAGACGGGGCCTTACGGGCGAGGGTGCACGGGCTCGTCACCGAGTACCTCGGCGGCCAGGACGTGCCCGCAGACCTCGTCGACCGGCCGATCGCGATCCGCAGCGGGACCGCGGTCGTGTATCTGCGCCTGATCGCCAGCGAGCCGCCGTTCGTGCGCGTGTTCTCGCCCCTGCTGCGGCAGCTGGCGTGCTCGCCCGAGCTGCTGGCCGAGCTCAACGAGCTCAATGGGCGGCTCAACTTCATCCGGCTGTTCTGGCGCGACGAGAGCGTGTTCGCGGCGGTCGAGATGCTCGCGTCCACGCTGGACCCGATCGAGCTCAGCAACGCCTGCGACTGGGTCGCGGACACCGCGGACTACTACGACGAGCCGCTTCGCGACCAATTCGGCGGGCGGCTGGCGTTCGACCCGGCCGAGGCCTCCGGGTAGCGGGCCTCCGGGTAGCGGCACCACACACCCGCTCCCGGAAATGTCATACCCCCGGTCCAAGATGAACCCATGACCCGCCTCATCGTCTCGACCGTCGGGGGCCGACCGGTCACCGCCACCGAGCACCGCATCCCCTCTCTCAACCCCTCCCGGCTGGACGACGTCGTGGCCGAGGTCGCGCTCGCCGACGCCGACACCTTCGTCGCCGCCTGCCGCTCCGCCCGCCGCGCGCAGAAGGCCTGGGCCGACGTGCCGGCACCGGTGCGCGGGCGGGTCGTGGCCAACCTCGGCCGCCTGGTCGAGGCCAACTTCGAGGCGCTCGCCGCGCTCGTCACCCGCGAGGTCGGCAAGACGCTGGGCGAGGCCCGCGGCGAGGTTCAGGAGATCGTCGACACCTGCGACTTCTTCCTCGGCGAGGGGCGGCGGCTCTACGGGCAGACCGTGCCGAGCGAGATGCCCGACAAGCAGCTGTTCACGTTCCGGGTGCCGGTGGGGGTCGCGGCGATCGTGACCGCGGGCAACTTCCCGGTGGCGGTCCCGAGCTGGTATCTCGTGCCGGCCCTCCTGTGCGGCAACGCGGTGGTGTGGAAGCCGGCGGAGTACGCGGCGGGGTGCGCCGAGGCGTTCGCCGAACTGATCCGCCGCGCCGGGGTGCCCGAGGGCGTTTTCGAGGTGGTGTACTGCGACGGGCCGACGACCTACGCCGGGCTCGAGTCCGGGCTCCGTGAGCAGCTCATCGACAAGGTCGGGTTCACGGGCTCGTCCGAGGTCGGTGCGCGCATCGGCGAGCTCGCCGGGCGGCACCTGCAGAGCGCCTGCCTGGAGCTCGGCGGGAAGAACCCGATGGTCATCACCGAGGACGCCGACCTCGACCTGGCGGTGCACGGGGCCCTCTTCGCCGGCTTCGGCACCGCGGGGCAGCGCTGCACCTCGCTGGGGACGCTGATCGTGCACGACAGCGTGCTCGACGAGTTCACGCGGCGGCTCGAGGACGCGGTGCAGGGGGCGGTCGTCGGGGACCCCGCCGACGCCTCGGTGCTCTACGGGCCGCTGATGAGCGAGCGGTTCGCGGAGCGGTACGAGGGCTATCTCGAGTGGATCGAGGACCACCACCGTGTGTCGGGCTCGTCGGGGGTCGGGCGGATCACGGCGGACAACCCGCGGGCCGGGTTCGTCGGCGACCCGGCGGCCGGGCTGTTCTACCACCCGGTGCTCGTGCACGGGGTGCGGCCCGAGGACAAGGTGTTCCAGCAGGAGACGTTCGGGCCGCTGGTGGGCGTGGTGCGGTACTCGGCGCTGGAGGAGGCGATCGAGCTCGCGGACGCGCCCGGCTACGGGTTGTCGGCCGCGATCTACACCACCGATCCGCGCAAGGCGTTCACGTTCCGGCGGGGCACGCGGGCGGGCATGGTCAGCATCAACAACTCGACGTCCGGGGCGGAGGCGCACCTGCCGTTCGGGGGCAACGGGCGGTCGGGCAACGGGAGCCGGCAGTCCGGGGTCTGGGTGCTCGACCAGTTCACGCGCTGGCAGTCGATGAACTGGGACTACTCGGGGCGGCTGCAGCGGGCGCAGATGGACACGCTGACCATTTCGCCGGACCTGGATTATCGGCTCGACTCGGATTAAATCGGATATTTGCCGTAAATTCCCCATCGGGGGCGACTCGTGCTGGAGGCGGCGCGGGCGCTTCGGACGGGGGGAAGCAGTGATCTTGTCGGGAGAAGGGGGCACGGTCGACGCGCCGCGCCGCGGTGGCGGTGTTCGCCACGTGCGGGGCGTTGGCCGTGCCACAGGCGGGCTTCGCGGCCCAGGCCGGGCCGGGGTGGAACGCCGGCGCGGGAGTGGCCAGTCACGTCGATCGGGCGGCCAAGGTCGATCGGGACGGTAAGGCCGATCGGGGCGGCAAGACCGATCCGGCGGCCAAGGCTGGTCGGGTCGGGCGGAGTGATCGGGCCGGCGGGGGCGGGGCGGCCGCTGCGCGCGGTCAGGGCGGCGCGATCGGGCGGATCGGCGGCAGCGGGCTGACTGGCGTCGGCGGGCAGGTTGGCAGCAGTGGTCAGGCCGCCCGAAGCGGGCAAGCCGGTGCGAATTCGCGGGCCGGTGGGCGCGAACCGGGCCAGGGCAATCAGGTCGGCCAGAGTGGCCGGGCCGCCAAGAGTGATCTGGCCGGCGATGCCGCCACGCGCGGGATCTCGGGCTGCGCCGAGAGCGGGGGCGTCTCCGTCGGGGCGGCCTGGCCCGACCCGACGGTCGACGATCATGAGCACCAGCGTCACCGGGGTCATCATCAACCAGACGACGCAGACGCTGACGGTCGTCACCGCGGTGCCGCGGGTCAGGATGAGTCTCTCGCCGTCGACCATCACGGTCATGGACGGCAGCTCGCTGCACGTGACAATGGATCGGACCGACCACAACGCGAGCGCGGTGTCGAGCGGGCTCGGGTTCCGGTTCGACCGGCCGACCGGCGCGACCTCGTTCACGCTGGCCGGGGGGATGCTCACCGGGTTCCCCGCGCAGTGCGAGATCACGGTGGTGATCACGAGCGCGGTCGCCGGCTCGTACGACTGGCGAGCGCGCGCCGCGGGTCGAGACCGAGTGCCAGCCCTCGCTCGAGGTGGAGCTCAAGCCACAGGCGATCGACTTCACGGCGCCCGCGAACTGGTCGGTCTCGAAGCACACCGTGCCGCTCGTGGCCACGGCCGAGTCGGGGCTCCCCGTGGCGTTCACGGGCTCGACGCCCGCCGTGTGCACGGTCTCCGGGAGCACCGTGACACTGGTCAGCCCGGGCTCGTGCACCGTGCTCGCGGATCAGGCCGGCAACGGCACCTGGGCCGCGGCCACGCAGGTGCCGCACACGTTCACGGTAAGCACGCCCACGCTGGCGCCGAGTTCGGTCGTCGCCGGCGGTGGGGCAGGGCAACTTCAGCAAGCCGGTGCGGGTGCCGCCGGACCTCGTGGTCGGGGCGCACCAGCTCGTCGCCGCGGGCGTCGGGCCGAACGGGCTACCGGACCGCCTGAAGATGGCGATCACCGTGCAGGCGGCCGGCAGCGCGCTCGCGGTGACGGGCGCGCCGATCGCGGCGATGCTCCAGCTGGGCCTGGCGACCGTCTTCGGCGGCGGGGGCCTGCTGTTCGCGGCCCCGCACCAGGCGCCGGCGGGGGTAGTGGGTAAGTGGTCGAAGCGGCCGGGCCCGGAGAGGGGTCCGGCCGCTTTCCACAACTACGCCACCGCGGCGACCGCGGGAGCCGGTGCCGATGCCGGCGACTGGCGGGCCTTGAACAGCAGCAGGGACAGGGCCGCGGCCGTGATGGACAGACCGCCCGCGATGTACCAGGCCATGTCGTAGTTGCCGAGCCGGTCGCGCAGCAGGCCCGTCGAAGTCGCCGCGATCGCCGCGCCGAACTGGTGGGACGCGAAGACCCAGCCGAAGACGACGGGGCCGCTCGCGCCGAAGTACTCGCGGCACAGCGCGACTGTCGGCGGTACCGTCGCCACCCAGTCCAGGCCGTAGAACAGGATGAACACGAGCATGCTGGGCCGGACCGTGGCCGCGAACAGCGCCGGCAGCACGAGCAGCGACAGCCCGCGCAGGGCGTAGTACCAGCCGAGCAGGACGCGGCTGTCCATGCGGTCGGTCAGCCAGCCCGAGGCGATCGTGCCCGCGATGTCGAAGAGCCCGACGAGCGCGAGCAGCGAGGCGGCCGTCGGCTCGGTCATCCCGTGGTCGTGCGCGGCCGGGATGAAGTGGGTGCCGATCAGGCCGTTCGTGGTGGCCCCGCAGATCGCGAAGCCCCCCGCCAGCAGCCAGAACGCGGGCGAGCGGGACGCCATGCGCAGGGCCCCGAGGGCCCGGCGGGCCGCGCCGCCGCTGACGACCGGCGCGTCCACGGAGACGTCGGTCGCGCCGTACGCGGCCACGCCCAGCTCCGCCGGGTGGTCCCGCAGGCGCCACAGGACCAGCGGCACCACGGCGAGGGCCGCGCCCGCGACCGTCAGCGCGGCCGCGCGCCAGCCGTGGGCGTCGGTGAGCAGGGCCAGCAGCGGCAGGAAGACGAGCTGGCCGGCCGCGCCGCCGGCGGTGAGCACGCCGGTGACCAGGCCGCGGCGCTTCACGAACCAGCGGCCGGTGACGGTGGCCACGAAGGCGAGCGCCATCGAGCCGGTGCCGAGGCCGACGAGCACGCCCCACAGGGCGATGAGCTCCCAGCTGTGCTTCATGAACACCGTCAGGCCGCTGCCGGCCGAGACGAGCAGCAGCGCGTACGCGACGACCCGGCGGACGCCGAAGCGCTCCATCAGCGCGGCGGCGAACGGGGCGGTCAGGCCGAACAGCAGCAGGTTGATCGACACGGCCAGCGAGATGGTGCCGAGCGACCAGCCGAACTCGTCGTGCAGCGGATGGATGAGCACGCCCGGGGTCGCGCGGAAGCCCGCGGCGCCGACGAGGGCGACGAACGCGACGGCGGCGACGAGCCAGGCCGGGTGCAATCTCTTCACGAGACTATTGCAGCGGATTCGGTACCGGAGAACGAGTGGCCCGAAAGCCAACGTGCGCAAGAATTGAGCCATGACCGAGCAGCACCTCGTGGCCGTAATCGCGCTCGACGGCGTGGTGTCCTTCGACCTGGGTACGCCGACGCAGATCTTCGGCACCGCCCGGGACGAGACCGGGCACCGGAAGTACCAGATCGCCGTCTGCAGCCCCGGAGGGCTTCCGGTCGAGACGTCGGCCGGCTACAAGGTCGTGCCGGAGCACGGGCTGGAGATCCTGGAGCGCGCCGAAACCGTGGTCGTGGCCGGGATTCACCGCGGCGACCCGGTCGAGCGCGGCACCCTGGACCCCACCGTCGCCCGGGCGCTGCGGAGCGCCCACGAGGCCGGCAAGCGGGTCATGTCGATCTGCACGGGCGCGTTCGTGCTGGCCGCGGCGGGGCTGCTGGACGAGCGCCCGGCGACGACGCACTGGTGGTGGGCGGAGCGGTTCCGGGAGTTCTTCCCGCAGGTCAAGCTCGACGCCGACGTACTCTTCGTAGACGACGGCGACGTGCTGACCAGTGCCGGGGTCGGGGCCGGCATCGACCTGTGCCTGCACGTGGTGCGCACCGACTTCGGCAGCGAGGTCGCCAACCGCGCGGCCCGGCGCAGCGTGGTGCCGCCGTGGCGCGACGGCGGGCAGGCGCAGTACATCGAGCGCCCCCTGTCCCGTCCCGCCGACGCCACGCTGGCCGCCACCCGTTCGTGGGCGGCCGAGCGGCTGGATGCGCCGTTGTCCCTGCAGGACCTGGCCGCGCACGCCAACATGAGTGTGCGCACGTTCACCCGCCGGTTCCGCGAGGAGACCGGGGTGAGCCCGGCGCGCTGGCTGCTGCAGCGGCGGGTCGACCACGCCCGCGCCCTGCTGGAGAGCACCAACCTGCCGGTCGAGGTGGTCGCGCGCCGCTCCGGCCTGGGCACGGCCGCGGGGCTGCGCCAGCACCTGCAGAACACGATAGGGGTCGCCCCCAGCGCCTACCGCCGGACCTTCCGGGTTGTGCCGGAGGGCGTCGGCGGGTAGGCAGGGATGAGCGATCGCCGTCGATCTCTCTGGGAGGTACCCGTGCGAAGGCTCATCCCCCTGCTACTCGTCCCGGTCCTGCTCGTCCCCGCGGTCCCCGCGGCCGCCGCGAGCACGAACGGGCCCACCGCGACCGGGTACGGCGGCGCGGTCGCGTCCGTCGACCCCACCGCCACCGCGGCCGGCCTCAGGGTCCTGCGCGACGGCGGCAACGCGGTCGACGCCGCGCTCGCGGTCGCGGCCACGCTGGGCGTGACCGAGCCCTTCTCCTCCGGCATCGGCGGCGGCGGGTTCTTCGTGTACTACGACGCCCGCACCGGTCGCGTCTCCACCCTCGACGGCCGGGAGGCCGCGCCGCAGTCGATGGGCGCGACCGCCTTCGTCGACCCGGCCACCGGCCAGCCCCTTGCCTTCCAGGAGGCCCGCGTCAGCGGGCTGTCCGCGGGCGTACCGGGATCCCTCGCGACCTGGCAGGAGGCGGCCCGGCGCTGGGGCTCCCGCCCGCTCGCGGCCGCGCTGCGCCCCGCCGCCCAGGTCGCCCGCGACGGCTTCACCGTCGATGCGACATTCAACCAGCAGGTCAAGGACAACGCCGCCGCGTTCGCGCAGTTCGGGCCGACGGCCCAGCTGTTCCTGCCCGGCGGCGCCCCGCCCGCCGTCGGCAGCACGCTGCGCAACCCCGACCTGGCCGCGACCTACGACCTCGTCGCCCGCCGCGGCACCGGCGTCTTCTACAGCGGCGACGTCGGCCGGGACATCGTCTCGACCGTGCAGCACCCGCCGGTGGCCGCGAACCCGGGCCAGGCCTGGCAGTACCCGATCCGCCCCGGCGGCATGACGATCGACGACCTGCGCGCCTACGACGTGCGCAACCCGGCGCCGACCCGGATCTCGTACCGCGGCTACGACGTCTACGGCATGGCGACGCCGTCCTCCGGCGGCTCCACCGTCGGCGAGGCGCTGAACATCCTCGAGCGCTCCAACCTGTCGAAGCTCGAGAAGACCCAGGCGCTGCACCGGTACCTCGAGGCGAGCGCCCTGGCCTTCGCCGACCGCAACCGGTACGTCGGCGACTACACGCCCCGGCCGCTGCTCGACGCGCTGCTGACCGACGGCTTCGCGGGCGAGCGGGCCTGCCAGATCGATCCGGCGAAGGCGCTCGCCAAGCCGGTGCCGCCGGGCAACCCCGACGGGCGTTACGACCGTCACTGCGCCACCGCGCCGGGCGGGGCGAGCCCCGACAAGGGCCAGTCGACGACCAACCTGACGGTGGCCGACAAGTGGGGCAACGTCGTGGAGTACACCCTGACCATCGAGCAGATCGGCGGCAACGGGATCGTGGTGCCGGGCCGCGGCTTCCTGCTGAACAACGAGCTGACCGACTTCAACTTCACGAACACCCAGGGCACCGCGGACGACCCGAACCTGCCCGGCCCGGGCAAGCGGCCGCGCAGCTCCATGGCCCCGACGATCGTGCTCCAGCACGGCAAGCCGTTCCTCGCGGTCGGCTCGCCGGGCGGATCGACGATCATCACCACCGTGCTGCAGATCCTGGTCAACCGCCTTGACCTCGGCATGAGCCTGCCGCAGGCGGTCGCGGCCCCGCGCGCCTCGCAGCGCAACAGCGCGAACGTCACCGCGGAGCCGGCGTTCATCGCCTCGCCCGAGGGCACCGCGCTCGCCGGGCTCGGCCACACGTTCACGCCGATGGCCGAGATCGGCGCGGCCACCGCCATCGAGTTCCTGCCCCACGGCAAGCTCCTGGCCTGCGCCGAGCCCGTCCGGCGGGGCAGCGGCTCGGCCGGCACCGTGCACTGAGCGCGGGCGCGGATCGCCTCTTTACGAAGGGGCGATCCGCGTCGGCGGGACGTCCGCGGGCACCCCGGTCGACGTGGACCCGCCGTAGAACGCCAGGAAGCCGATGGCCAGCACGCCCACCACGCACAGCGACGCCACCGCGGCGATGGTGATGATGACCCAGATCAGCGCGGCCGACTTCTTCTTCGGCTCGATGAGGATCGGCGCGGAGTGCGGATCCTCATCGAGCCGGGCCTCCGCGGCCACCTCGTCGGGGTCGCCCAGCAGCTCGAGGATCGAGCGCACCTCGACCTCGGTCTCCTCGCCCGGCGCGATCTCGGCGCGCTTGGCCGAGATGTGCTCGGACAGGTCGGCGAGCAGCTCGGCGCGCCGGTTCGCGGGGACGCCGGCCAAGGCCTGCTCGACGGCGCGAAGGTAGTCGTTGACCAGGTCATCGTAGGTGTTCATGCCGCCCTCGTTCCGACAATTCGGTCAACTGTTGTGCGGAACGCCGCCCACTCCTCGCGGAAGTGCCGCAGCGCCGCCCGGCCGTGCTGGGTGAGGGCGTAGTAGCGCCGGGGCGGTCCGCTGGGGGACTCGCGCCAGGTCGTCTCGACCCAGCCGGCGCGGCGCAGGCGGGCGAGCATCGGGTACAGCGTGCCCTCGCTGGTGGTCAGGGTCCGCTCCGCACCCAGGCGGCGGACGAGCTCCACGCCGTACTGCTCCTCCTGCTCCACGAGGGCCAGCACGCAGAACTCCAGGGTGCCGCGGCGCAGCGCCGTCGACAGCGAGCCGGGTGCTTCCATGTCTGGCACAGTACCTTGTGTCGCAAGGTAGTAACAGGAGCGAAATCGTTTTCTGAACATGCAAAAATAAACGTCATGACCCGCTGGCTCGACGAGGAAGAGCAGGCCGCCTGGCGCGCCTTCTACAGCTCGACCACGCTGCTGATCGACCGGCTCGACCGCGAGCTCCAGCACGACGCCGGCATGCCGCACGCCTACTACGAGATCCTGGTCGTGCTGTCGGAGTCCCAGGGTCGCTCGCTGCGCATGAGCGAGCTGGCGATCAAGACGCGCTCGTCGCGCAGCCGCCTCTCGCACGCCGTCACCAAGCTCGAGGCCCGGGGCTGGGTCAAGCGCCGCGACTGCGACGACGACAAGCGCGGGCAGTTCGCCGATCTCACCGAAGAGGGCTTCGCCGCGCTCGAGGCCGCGGCGCCCGGGCACGTCGAGACGGTCCGGACCCACCTGTTCGACCCGCTCACCCCACAGCAGGTCGAGCAGCTGAAGCAGATCAGCGACGCGATAAACGTGACGCTCAAATCCTAGCTGTCAAGCCTTGTAAGGATCTCCATCGGTCGATACGGTGCCCACCTCGCCAGAGAGGTAGGCCCGCCATGCCGTCCGCCAAGCACCTGACCTTAGGCATCCTCACGACCCTCGCCCTGCTCGCCGCGGTGCCGGGGGACAACCCGCGCACACCGGACGCCCCGCAGCGTCCGACGAGCTACTCACCCGAGGGCGTGCCGCAGTGGGCCGCTGAGCCGTCGATCGCGAGCCTGCTCGACAACGCGGCCAAGAACGGCAAGGCCAAGCGCGCCGAGCAGTTCTACTTCGTGCTCGCCGACCGCTTCGCCGACGGCGACCCGGGCAACAACACGGGCGGACTGGGCGGCGACCGGCTCAGCACCGGCTACGACCCCACCGACAAGGGCTTCTACCACGGCGGCGACCTCAAGGGCGTCATCGACAAGCTCGACTACATCCAGGGCCTGGGCACCACCGCGATCTGGCTCGCGCCGGTGTTCAAGAACCGCCCGGTGCAGGGCAGCGGGGCCGACGTCTCGGCCGGGTACCACGGCTACTGGATCACCGACTTCACCCAGATCGACCCGCACTTCGGCACCAAGGAGGACCTCGAGGTCCTCACGCGCAAGGCGCACCAGCGCGGGATCAAGATCTACCTCGACGTCATCACCAACCACACCGCCGACGTCATCCGCTACGCGCAGAACCAGTACACGTACCGCGACAAGACCGACTACCCGTACAAGGACGCCAACGGCAACAAGTTCGACGACAGCAACTACGCCGACGGCACGCACGGGTTCCCGCCGGTCAACGCGCAGTCGTTCCCCTACACGCCGGTCTTCCCGAGCGAGAGCGACAAGACGGTCAAGCAGCCGGCCTGGCTCAACGACCCGACGATGTACCACAACCGCGGCGACTCGACGTTCAGCGGGGAGAACGCGGAGTACGGCGACTTCTTCGGCCTCGACGACCTGTGGACCGAGCGGCCCGAGGTCGTCAAGGGCATGACGAAGATCTACTCGGACTGGGTCCGCGACAGCGGCATCGACGGGTACCGCATCGACACCACCAAGCACGTCGACCTGCCGTTCTGGCCGCAGTTCGTGCAGGGCGTCGAGTCCGCGGCCGAGAAGGCCGGCAAGCCGGACTTCTTCATGTTCGGCGAGGTGTACGACGCGAACCCGGCATTCGACTCGCAGTACGTGCGCAAGGGCCGGCTCCCGGCGACCCTGGACTTCCCGTTCCAACAGGCCGCGGCCGACTTCGTGGCCAAGGGCGGCTCGGGCCAGGAACTCGCCGACATGTACGCCCAGGACGACATGTACACCTCGGCCGGCACGAGCGCGCAGTACCTGCCGACCTTCATCGGCAACCACGACATGGGCCGCATCGGGTACTTCGTCGCCACCGGCGGCACCGACCCGGCCACACACGTGCGCCGCGACGAGCTCGGCCACGAGCTCATGTTCCTCACCCGTGGCCAGCCGGTCGTGTACTCCGGCGACGAGCAGGGCTTCACCGGCGCCGGCGGGGACAAGGACGCGCGGCAGGACATGTTCGCCACGAAGACCGCGGACTACCTCGACGACGACCTCCTCGGCACCGACACCACCCACGCGGTCGCGCACTACGACACGAACCACCCGATCTACCGGACCATCGCGAGCCTGGCCGACCTGCGCGAGCACAACCCCGGCCTGCGCCAGGGCGTGCAGGTGACGCGCTACGCCGACCAGAACGTCTTCGCCTTCTCCCGCATCGACCCGGACCAGCGGGTCGAGTACGTGGTGGCCAGCAACAACGGCACCGGCACGAAGACGGTCACGATCCCGACGTCGATGGCGAGCACCACGTTCGACCAGCTCTACCCGAGCACCGGCGCCATCGCCGCGACCGCGGGCAACGGCGGGCTCCAGCTGAGCATCCCGGCGCTGACCACGTTGGTGTTCAAGGCGCGGGGCCAGATCGCGAAGGCGACCGCCCAGCCGCAGATCACCCTGGCCGTGGACCCCGCCCCGGCGGGCGTCGCGCAGGTCAGGGCGAGCGTCACCGGCGACCCGCTGTCCACCGTCACGTTCGCGGCGCGGGCCGGCGACGGCGCCTGGAAGCTGCTCGGCACCGACCAGGCCGGCCCGTACGCGGCCTACCACGACCTCGACGGGCTCGCGGCCGGCACGAAGCTCGAGTACAAGGCCGTGGTTCGCGACGGCTCAGGACGTACCGCCGAAGCCCGGATCACCACGAAGGTCGGCACGCCGCCGAGCGCCGCGTCGGCCGACTACGCCGTCGTGCACTACCAGCGGCCGGCGGGCGGTTACGACGACTGGAGCCTGTATGCCTGGGGCGACATCCAGGACCCGATGAGCTGGCCGGCGGGCGCGTCATTCGCCGGAGAGGACTCGTACGGACGCTTCGCATGGGTCAAGCTGAAGCCGGGAGCCACGAACATGGGCTTCCTGGTCGTCGACCACAACGGCGTCAAGGACGTCGAGGCCGACCGATCGCTCGACCCGACGAAACATCCGGAGATCTGGCTCAAGCAGGGAGATGCGACCATCTACACCTCCGAGGCGGCCGCCACCGGCAGCGTTTCGATCCACTACGGGCGCCCGGACGGCAACTACGCCGGCTGGGGCCTGCACCTGTGGGGCGACGGCCTCGCCCCCGGCACCGCGACCGACTGGCCGAGTCCGCGCCCCCCGGACGGGGTGGACTCGTTCGGCGCCTACTGGCACGTGCCCGTCGCCGACCCGTCCAAGCCGGTCAACTTCATCGTGCACAACGGCGACACCAAGGACCCGGGCGCGGACCAGTCCGTGCTGCCCAGCGTCCGGGGCGAGGCGTGGGTGCGCTCCGGCGAGGCGGCCGTGCACCCGACCCGGGCCGCGGCCGAGCACACCGCGGTGCTGCACTACCGCCGCCCGGCCGGCGACTACGACGGCTGGGGCCTGCACGTGTGGACGGGCGCGGCGACCGGCACCGACTGGGGCAGCCCGCTGCCGCCGTCGGGCACCGACGCCTTCGGGGTGACCTTCACGGTGCCGCTGGCTGACAACGCCCCGCTGCTCAACTACATCGTGCACAAGGGCGACACCAAGGACCTGCCCGCCGACCAGGCGCTGGACCTCGTCACCGTCGGGCACGAGGTGTGGATCCTGTCGGGGCAGGAGAAGTACCTGCTGCCGATCCCGGCCCAGGGCACGCCCGACACCGACGTGACCAAGTCCAAGGCGGTCTGGATCGACCGGAACACGGTCGCGTGGCGGGCCGGCCCGACCGACGGGCACAGCTACGAGCTGTGGTCCGCGCCGGCCGGCGGGCTCACCGTCGTCGACGGGCAGGTCGTCGGCAATGCCACGAAGCTCGGGATGACCGCGGTGCCGGGCAACCTCACCGAGACCCAGCGGGCGAAGTTCCCGCACCTGTGGGCGTACCAGACCTTCCACGTCGACGGGGACCGCGACGCGTTCACCGCGGCCCTGCGCGGGCAGGTCGTGGCGGTCGAGCGCGACGCGTCCGGGCAGGTCACCGAGGCGACCGGGGTGCAACTGGCCGGCGCCCTCGACGACCTCTACGGCGCCGCGGTGAGCGCGCGGCTGGGCCCGGCGTTCGACGGCGGGCGGCCGGGCGTGAGCGTCTGGGCGCCGACCGCCCAGACCGTGGCGCTGGAGCTGTACCGCGACGTCAAGCAGCCGCCGCAGATCATGGCCATGCGCCGCGACGAGCTTACCGGCGTGTGGTCGGTGAGCGGCGACAAGAGCTGGAAGAACCTTTACTACAAGTTCCGGGTCACGGCGTACCAGCCGGCCGTGCGCGCGGTCACCACGGCGAGCGTCACCGACCCGTACTCGGTGTCCCTGGCCGCCAACGGCACCCACAGCCAGCTCACCGACCTGTCGGACTCGGCGCTGCGCCCGTCCGGCTGGGGCGACCTGCGCAAGCCGCCGGCCCCGGCGCGCCCGCAGATCACCGAGCTGTCGGTGCGCGACTTCTCCATGGCCGACGAGACCGTGCCGGCCGCGCAGCGCGGCACCTACCTCGCCTTCGCCCAGCCGCAGTCGGCCGGCATGCAGCACCTGCGGCAGCTGGCCCAGGCCGGCACGTCGTACGTGCACCTGCTGCCGGTCTTCGACATCGCCACCATCCCCGAGGTGCGCGCCGACCAGGCCCAGCCGCCGTGCGACCTCGCCGCGCTGCCGCCGGACTCCGCGCAGCAGCAGGCGTGCGTCGCGCAGGTGGCCGACCGGGACGGCTACAACTGGGGCTACGACCCGTTCCACTACAACGCGCCCGAGGGCTCGTACGCGACCGACCCGCAGGGCACCCCGCGGATCACCCAGTTCCGCCAGATGGTCGCGGGGCTGAACAACGCGGGCCTGCGCGTGGTCATGGACGTCGTGTACAACCACACCACCGCGGCCGGCACCGACCAGTACTCGGTGCTCGACCAGATTGTGCCCGGCTACTACCAGCGGCTGCTCGACGACGGCACCGTCGCCAACTCCACCTGCTGCGCCAACACCGCGCCGGAGAACGCGATGATGGGCAAGCTCGTGGTCGACTCGATCGTGCAGTGGGCCAAGCAGTACAAGGTCGACGGCTTCCGCTTCGACCTGATGGGCCACCACCCGAAGGCGAACATCCTCGCCGTCCGGGCCGCGCTCGACCAGCTCACGGTGGCCAGGGACGGGGTCGACGGGAAGAAGATCCTGCTGTACGGCGAGGGCTGGAACTTCGGCGAGGTCGCCGGCGACGCCCGGTTCGTGCAGGCCACCCAGGCCAACATGGCCGGCACCGGCGTGGGGACGTTCAACGACCGGCTCCGCGACGCGGTGCGCGGCGGCGGCCCGTTCGACGGCAACCCGCACCTCCAGGGCTTCGCCACCGGCCTGTACACCGACCCCAACGGGGACCCGGTCAACGGCAGCGCCGAGGAGCAGAAGGCCCGGCTGCTGCACTACCAGGACCTCATCCAGGTGGGGCTCACCGGGAACCTGGCCGCGTACGAGTTCACCGACTCGGCCGGGCACCGCGTCACCGGCGCGCAGGTCGACTACAACGGCTCGCCGGCCGGGTACACGCGCTCGCCGAGCGAGGCGGTGACGTACGTCGACGCGCACGACAACGAGATCCTCTACGACGCGATGGCGTACAAGCTGCCCGCCGGCACGACCGCCGAGCAGCGGGCCCGGCTGCAGGTGCTGGCGCTGGCCACGACGATCCTCGGGCAGGGCACCGGGTTCGTCACGGCCGGCTCCGACCGGCTGCGCTCGAAGTCCCTGGACCGCAACTCGTTCAACTCCGGCGACTGGTTCAACCAGATCCGCTGGGACTGCGCCGACGGCAACGGCTTCGGGGCCGGGCTCCCGCCCGCCGCGGACAACCAGGACAAGTGGCAGTACGCGCAGCCGCTGCTGGCGAACCCGGCGCTCGTGCCGGGCTGCGCCGCGGTCGACCTGACCTCGGCGCGCTTCCAGGAGCTGCAGCGCATCCGGGCCGGCTCGCCGGTGTTCTCCCTCAGCACGGCGGCGCAGGTGCAGCAGCGGCTGAGCTTCCCGCTGTCGGGGCCGCAGGCCACCCCGGGCGTGATCACCATGGTGCTCGACGCGCGCGGGCTGGACGGCCACTGGCGGTCGCTGGTGGTCGTGTTCAACGCCGGCGCGGTGGCCACGACCCAGACGGTGCCGGCGTACCGCGGGGCGCGTGTCTCGCTGCACCCGGTCCAGGCCGCCTCGGCGGACCCGGTGGCCCGGCAGTCCACATTCGACAGCGCCCACGGAGCGTTCACGGTGCCGGCACGGACGGTGGCGGTGTTCGTACAGGAATGAGATGAGCGCGGCGGGGTAACCACCTCTGCATGAGTCGATACCGCAACCGCGTCCTGAAGGCGACGGCCGCTATGTGGCTGCTCGTCCTGCTTGCCGACGCCGGCTGGGTGGCGACCTCGCGCGCCGCCCTCACCGCCGCGACGGTGCTGGGCGTCTGCGTGGTGCTGTCTGCCGCGCTGCTCCACAAGTTCATGCAGAACCTGCGCGAGGACGAGGCGGTCCCGGTTCGCGCCCGAGGTAACGACCGGCGGCGTTGATCGCGTAAAGGCGCGCTTAATCCTCGTAAAAGACTCAACCCCGTCCCGCCGGTGCCGTTGGGACGGGCGCGAAGTCGCTCGTGGCCGCGGTGCTGATCGGCGGCGCGGCCCTCGGGCCGACGCCGCCGCCGGGGCCGCCCTGCCCGGGCCGCCCGCCATTCTCGAGCCCGTCGGGCCCTCCGCGACCCCGCCGGACCTCACCGCCGGGCCGACCGCGCCGGCCACACTTCCGCCGGTCGCGACCCCTGTCGTGCCCTCCGGACGGCCGCTGTCGCCGACCCCGGGGGCGTCCGGCGGCGCGCCCGCCGCGAGTCCCGCGCCGACCGCCGGCGAAGTCTCGCCGAGCCCCGCTTCCGTGGAAGTGTCATCGCGGCGATCGGCCACCTGGATCGCTCTCGGGATCGCTCTGGGGCTCGCCGGAGCCGCCACCTGGTTCGTTGTGCGACGCCGTCGTCACGCTTAGTCAGAACGACTAGGCCGTTCGGCTAAGGACTCTTTAGGGATCCGACCTCTTCCAGTAGCGTGCCTGATCGTGTTCCGTAGTGGATCCGACTCCGACGCCAATGTGTTGGAGCGCTCTCTTCGGCACGCTCCGTTGTGGAGCCGCTACTTTTAGGAGGCCAGGCGGTGGCAGCTAGCGCCCCCTCCCGCGCCCCGGTGCCGCGTCACGGTGTCAGCTCCGGCGGCCCGACGCGCCGGGCCGCGGGCACCGACACCTCGGTGGCCGGGCACCGCCGTGGCGGAGGCCCTCGCGCGGGCCTGCTGCAGTCCGTCCGCGCCCAGCTGCTGGCGCCGATCGTCGTGGCGATGGTCGGCCTCGTCGTCCTGGGCGGCGTCCAGGTCACCAACGCCATCAACTCGGCCCGCGACGCCGGCCACGCCCGGACCCTGAGCATCACCGCCACCAGCGCGGTGCTCTTCGTCCACGAGATCGAGCGCGAGCTCGCCGAGACCGCGGCGCTGCGCCAGCGCGGCGGCCAGAGCGGCGCCGCGCTGGTCACCGCCCAGCGCGCCCGCACCGACCAGGCCGCTTCGCGCTTCTTCGCCGACGCCGCCAAGGCCGTCGACGCCGTGCCCGCCCTGGCCACCCGGGTGCGCGTGGCCGGCGAGAACTACGGCCAGCTGGGCTTCACCCGGGCCGCGATCGACAACGGCACCGCCACGATCGTCCTGGTCACCGACGTCGTCTACGGCGGCCTGGCCGACGCGCTGCTGGCCGTCGCCGACGCCGTCCCCGGCCAGATCGAGGACATCGAGCTGTCCAACGCGGCCCGCGCCCTGGCCGCCAGCGCCTTCGTCGAGCACTACTCCGCCGTCGAGCGCGACCTGCTGCGCACCGTCTTCAGCCGCGGCAACCTCCAGCCCGGCGACCTGGGCAACCTGGCGCTGGTCGAGGGCGCGCGGGGGCAGCGCGAGGCCGAGTTCCGGCGGGTCGCCACCGCCGCGGAGTTGCAGCTGTACACCACCGAGGTCCGCGGCACCGACGCGGACACCGCCGACAGCATGAGCGCCAAGGTGCGCGACGCCGAGCGGGACGCGGCCGGGCTCAAGGTCGACGCCGACGCCTGGTTCGTCGCGCAGAGCGGCGTGATCCGCCGGGTCAGCATCGTCAGCGTCGAGATCGCCGACAACCTCGACGCGCGCGCCGAGCAGGTCGCCACCAACGCCTCCCGCCGCGCCTGGGCCACCGGTCTGCTCACCGTCCTGTTCGCCCTCGCCGCCCTGGCCATCGCCATCATGCTGGCCGTGCGCACCGCCCGCCGGCTCAACCTGCTGCGCGGCGCGGCCCTGCAGGTGGCCCGCCGCGACCTGCCCGACGCGATCAACTCGGTCTCCGCCGGCTCGGCCTCCGCGGCCCCGTCGCTCATGGAGGGCGGCCAGACCGCGGCCGAGGTCACCCGCGACATTGCCGCCGTCAACGACGAGGTCGGCCAGGTGGCCGAGGCGTTCGGCACCGTGCACCGCACCGCCCTGCGCCTCGCCGGTGAGCAGGCCGAGCTGCGCGTCGACGTCGCCCGCATGGCCGAGGTGCTGGCCCGGCGCATCCGTACCCTCATCACCCGCCAGCTGCGGCTGCTCGACGAGTTCGAGCGCGACGAGACCGACCCCGACGTGCTGGCCCGGCTCTTCGCCCTGGACCACCTCGCCGCCCGCCTGCGCCGCAACGGGGAGAACCTGCTGGTCCTCTCCGGTGGCGAGCCCGGCCGCCCGCAGACCAACGCCGTCGGGCTGGGCGCGGTCGTCACCGCCGCCGCATCGGAGATCGAGGACTTCGTCCGGGTCGAGTTCCAGCCCGCCGACCTGGCCATCGTCGGCCCGGTCGTCGGTGACCTCGTCCACCTGCTGGCCGAGCTGCTGGAGAACGCCACCGCGTTCTCGCCGCCGACCGAGCCGGTCATCGTCGACGCCCGGGCCACCGGCCGTGGCGCCATGATCCGCGTCCACGACCAGGGCATCGGCATCCTCCCGGCCCGCCTCGCCGAGATCAACTCCCGGCTGGCCGTGCCGAGCGTGCTGAGCAGTGCCGCCGCCGGCACCATGGGCCTGCACGTGGTCTCCCACCTCGCGGCCCGCCACGGCATCCGCGTCCAGCTCTACGCGACCGGCAACGGCGGCGGCACGGTCGCCTACGTCGAGGTGCCGCACCGCCTGCTGGACCAGGTCTCGGCCCTGCCCGCGGGGCGCGGCGCGCCGACCGAGACGATCCCGGCCGTCCAGCCGCCGGCCGCCCGGCCGGTGCAGGTCCCCTCGACCGTCGGCGCCCCGATCGGCCGGTCCGAGCCCGTCGTGGCCCGGGCCGCCGAGGCGGCGCAGATCCCGCAGCAGCGCCAGCCGGAGCGGGCCGCCCAGCCGGCCGCCGCCGGCCCCGGCCTGCAGTCGGTCGCCCCGGCGGGCGGGGCGGCGCCCTGGTTCCGCCCGTATCTCAGTGGCAACTCCGGCGCCGGCGGGTCCGACACCCCGCCGCCGGCGCCCCCGCGGGTCCAGCCGGGCGGAAACACCCCGCCGCGCGGCGTGGCCCAGGTGGCCGCCACCCCGCTGCCGGCGATCCCGCCGGCCCGGCCGCCGCAGAACAGCGCGCAAACCACCTGGGGATCCCCCGGCACTTGGCCGCCACGTCCGGGGAGCCCGTTCAGTGCCGGAGGTGGCTCGATGTCGGAGCAGGATCAGGACAATCTTCCGCGCCGTCGGCCGGGGGCCCAGCTGCTCCCGGAAACCACCGAACCACGTGCCGAGAGCCGCAGCGCCGCGGCGGTCGACCCGGAGCAGGTCCGCTCCCGGCTGTCCGCGTTCGCCGAGGGCGTCTCGGCCGCAGCACGCCGCACGAACAGCACCGCCCCAGGAACGAAGGACTCATGATGTCTCAGCAACCCCAAGGCGCCGGACAGCTCGACTGGCTGATGGTGAGCTTCGCGCGCCAGGTGCCCGACGTGGCGCACGCAATCACCGTGTCCGGTGACGGGCTGCGCCTGGCCGCCTCGGCCGACCTGCCGATCGACCAGGCCGACCACCTCGCCGCCGTGATCAGCGGCCTGGCCAGCCTGGTGTTCGGCGCGGCCCGGGTCATGCAGGCCGGCCACGTGCGGCAGACGATCGTCGACATGGACGGCGGCGTCATGATCGTGATGTCCGTCGGCGACCGGGCGCTGCTGGGCGTCCTGGCGGCGCCGGGCTGCGACCTGGGCCAGGTCGGCTACGAGACCGCCATGCTCGTCCACCGCGTCGCCGACGCGCTGGACCCGCTGCCCCGCGACGCCCTGTTCCGCTGAGACCGCTGAGAAGGTCGGCCATGAAGTCCAACGGCGCTCAGCCGTCGCCCAGGGCGTCGTCTTTGACAATCCGGAATCTGGCGCTGGCGCTGGTGGCGGTGCTCGCCGTCGCCGGCTGCGCGAACCCGTCCCAGCGCCCCGGCGCCGGGTTGTGGCACGGCGGGCGCCTCTTCATCGCCACCGGCAACACGACCGGGGTGTTCTACTCGCTCGGCGGCGGCTACGCCGACCTGATCACCAAGCACGTGCCCGGTTACGAGGCCCGCGCGGAGGCGACCGGCGCGTCCGGCGAGAACATCCAGCGGGTCGCCAGCGGCGACATGGACATCGCGCTGACCCTGGCCGACACCGCCGCCGACGCCTACGCCGGCAAGGGCGCCTTCGACGGCAAGCCGCAGAAGGTCGTGGCGCTGGCGCGGATCTACAAGAGCTACACGCACCTGGTGGTGCGCAAGGCCGCGGGCATCACGAAGTTCTCCGACCTGCGCGGCAAGCGTGTGTCGACCGGCTCGCTCGGCTCGGGCGCCGACGTCCTGGCCGGGCGCATCCTGTCCGCCGGCGGGCTCAACCCCGACGCCGACGTGGTACGCCAGCGCCTGTCGCTGCCGGAGACCACCAAGGGCATGCAGAACGGCACCACCGACGCGCTGTTCTTCACCGGCGGCCTGCCCACGCCGGGCATCGCCGACCTGCTCGGCAGCCAGCCCAACGCGTACGCGATCCTGCCGCTCAACAGCCTGCTGCAGCCGCTGACGGCCAAGTACGGGGCGGTCTACCTCGGCGCCAAGATCCCCAAGTCGGCGTACAACACCGGGGCGGACATCGACACGATCGCGGTCGGCAACTTCATCGTCGTCTCGCCCGACATGCCCGAGCAGCTCGCGCACGACCTGGCCAAGGTGCTGTTCGAGTACCAGCAGGAGCTGAGCCGCGTGCACCCCGAGGGCGGCAACTTCGACAAGGGCACCGCGCCGCAGACCGAGCCCATCCCCCTGCACCCCGGCGCCGCCCGCTATTACAGCAGCGGGTAGGCGTTATGGATCTCTCATTCGGTACGAGGGACGAGGGTGATCCGGGCCGGGTGATGTCAGGATTGGCGCCGTGACCGCCCTCCAGCAAAACCTCGTTCACCTGGACGACATCCGCGACGCGGCCGCGCGGGTGTCCGGGCTCGTGGTGCGCACCCCGCTGCTGCCCAGCCCCTGGGCCGAGGAGCTGTGGCTCAAACCCGAGAGCCTGCAGCCCATCGGCGCGTTCAAGCTTCGCGGCGCCACCAACGCGCTGCACCGTCTGGACCTCGAGCGCCGGCGCGCCGGCGTGGTCACGCACTCCTCCGGCAACCACGGCCAGGCCCTCGCCTACGCGGGGCGGGCCCTGGGCGTGCCGGTCACGGTCGTCATGCCCGACGTCTCCACGCCCCTGAAGATCGACGCGACCCGCGGCTACGGCGCCGAGGTCATCCTGGTGCCGCAGGCCCAGCGCGAGACCGAGGCCCTCCGCCTGGTCGAGGAGCGCGGGCTGACCCTGATCCCGCCGTACGACCACCCCGACATCATCGCCGGCCAGGGCACCATCGGCCTGGAGATCTTCGAGGACCTGTCCAACGTCGACGTGGTCGTGGTGCCGGTCGGCGGCGGCGGGCTCTCCTCCGGGGTTGCGACCGCGGTCAAGTCGCTCGCCCCGCACGTGGCGGTCATCGGCGTGGAGCCCGCGGTGGCGGCCGACGCCGCCGAGAGCCTGGCCGCGGGCATGGTCCGGGTCTGGCCGGTCGAGCGGATGCTCGCCACGGTGGCCGACGGGCTGCGCACGCCCCTGTCGGAGCTGACGCTGGCGCACCTGTCGACCTACCTCGACGCGATCGTGACCGTCAGCGAGGAGGAGATCCTCGACACGGTCCGCACGCTCGCGCGCAAGGCCCGGCTGATCGTGGAGCCCAGCGGCGCGGTGGCCACGGCCGCGGTGCTGCACCGCCGCGACGAGCTCCCGGCCGGGCGGACGGTCGCCGTGATCAGCGGCGGCAACATCGCCCCTGAGCTGGCCGCACGCCTCTTCGCCTGAGCGTTGTCCACAGGCTGTGGAGAACTGCCTGTGGACAACCCGCCGTCCGCCTGTGGAAAACTCCCGGTAACGAGGTTTCCGCGCGGCGCGTGACTGTGCGGATCCACACAGGTGTTACCCACAGCCTGTGGACAACTCAGGCGCGCCCCACCTTGTCGAGCAGCCAGGCGGCGATGAAGGCCTCCTCGCGCCAGGCGTCGTAGCGCCCGCTCGGCCCGCCGTGCCCGGCGCCCATCTCGGTCTTGAGCAGCACATGTGTCGTCGGCGACGCCACCCGCAGGCGGGCGACCCACTTGGCCGGCTCGTGGAAGAGCACCCGGGTGTCGTTGAGGCTCGTGACCGCCAGGATCGCCGGGTACGGGACCGGCTGGAGGTTCTCGTACGGGGTGTACGACTTCATGTACGCGTACACCTCCGGATCCTGCAGCGGGTTGCCCCACTCCTCCCACTCCGTCACGGTCAGCGGCAGCGACGGGTCGAGGATCGTGTTGAGCGCGTCGACGAACGGCACCTGGGCCACGACCGCCCCGAACGCCCCGGGGGCCAGGTTGGCCACCGCGCCCATGAGCAGGCCGCCGGCCGAGCCGCCGCGGGCCACGAGCCGGTCCGGCGCCGTCCAGCCGGCCTTGACCAGGTGCTCGGCGCAGGCGATGAAGTCGGTGAACGTGTTCTTCTTGGCCAGCAGCTTGCCCTCGTCGTACCAGCGCCGGCCCATCTCGCCGCCGCCGCGGATGTGCGCGATGGCGAAGACGACGCCGCGGTCCAGCAGCGACAGGCGCGGGATCGAGAACCACGGGTCCGTGGAGGACTCGTAGGAGCCGTAGCCGTACAGCGTCGCCGGGGCCGATCCGTCGCGCGGGGTGCCCTTGCGGGCCACGATCGAGATCGGGACGCGGGTGCCGTCGTCGGCGATGGCCCACTCGCGGTGCTGCTCGTACCGGGACGCGTCGAAGTCGCCGAGCACCGGCTTCTGCTTGCGCAGGGTCAGCGTGCCGCTGTCGAGGTTGCAGTCGAACACCGAGTCCGGGGTCACCATCGACACGTAGTGCAGGCGGAACGAGGTGGTGTCGTACTCCAGGTTGGCCTCCGGCCCGACCGAGTACAGCGGCTCGGGGAAGGCGATGTCGTACGGCGCGGCCCCGAGCAGCGGCACCACCCGGACGCCGGTCAGCCCGTCGCGGCGCAGCGAGACCACCAGGTGCCCGGAGAACGCGTCGACCTGCAGCAGCCGGGTGCCCGGCTCGTGCTCGATCAGCGTCGTCCAGTCGCCCGGGTTGTCCACCGAGGTGTACGCGAGCGCGAAGTCCTCGGCCCCGTCGTTGTGCAGGATCAGGAACCGGTGGCCGTGGTGCTCGACCGAGTACTCCACGCCCTGCCGGCGCGGGGCGATCGAGCGCGGCGGGGTCAGCGGCGCGTCGGCCGGGATCACCAGCACCTCGCTGGTGACCTTGCTGTTGACGTCGATGAGCAGGAAGCGCTCCGAGCGGGTCAGCTCGACGCCGACCCAGAAACGCTCGTCGGGCTCCTCGAACACGACCGCGTCGTCGCCGGCGGCCGTACCCATGGCGTGGCGCCAGACGCGGTGGGGTCGCCAGGCGTCGTCGACGGTGATGTAGAACAGCGTCGAGCCGTCGGCGGACCAGGCCGAGCCGTAGAACGCGTTCTCGATGACGTCGGGCCGGTCCTCGCCCGTGCGCAGGTCCTTGATCCGCAGCGTGAAGCGCTCGTCGCCGGAGAAGTCGGTGCTGTACGCCAGCAGGTGGCCGTCCACGCTGAGGTCGAACGTGCCGAGGGCGAAGTACTCCGAGTCGCCCGCCAGCGCGTTGCCGTCGAGCAGCACCTCCTCGCCGGGCAGCGGGGTCCCGTCGCCGATCTCGGGCGGCGCGTCGCGGCCCTCGGCGGCGGGGACACGGCAGTGGATGCCGTACTGCTTGCCCTCCTCGGTGCGGGTGTAGTACCAGTGGCCGCCCTTGCGGGTGGGCACCGAGAGGTCGGTCTCCTTGGTGCGCGACTTGATCTCGTTGAACAGCGTCTCGCGCAGCGGCTCGAGGTGCGCGGTCGCCGCGGCGGTGAACGCGTTCTCGGCCTCGAGGTAGGCGACCGTGTCCGGATCATCCCGGTTTTGGAGCCAGAAGTACTCGTCGGTCACGGTATCGCCGTGATGGACCCGCTCGTGCGGGACCCGCTTCGCGGCGGGTGGCTGCTCGGTCGTCACACAGCCAAAGGTTACCCGGTTCAGAACGCAACCAGGCGCGTCGTTCGGTGGTCTGTCCACTAGGAGAGAGCGACGCCGGTACCGTCATGGTCGCGTAGTTCGGGCGAGACCACGGAGGGATGCCGGTGCGGCGTCGTGGGGTGTTGCACATCGGGGTGACCGGGCTGGCAGTAATGCTGGCTCAAGCGTGCTCCGAGGGGTCGTCGACGACACCACGGGCGGGGAGCGGTTCCCCGGCGGGCGGTTCCGGCTCGCCGAGTGCCGAGCCCCAGGCCGCGTCGACGTTCGACCCCTCGGGGTACGTCCCGGCGCCCGTGCCGATCGCGGAGCTCAAGAAGCTCTACAACTATGACAAGGGCTCGACGCTCAACGCCCAGCTGACCGACCGGCGCACCGGCGACGGGGTCGTCCTCGAGGACATCACGTACTCCGACACCCGTGGCAACGACGCGATCCCGGCGTACGTGGTGAGCGCCGACATCCCGGACGACACCCTGCGGATGCCGGCCGTCGTCTTCGGCACCGGCCCCGACGGCGACCGGGACAAGCTGCTCGCCGAGGCGACGGCCATCGCCCGGATGAAGGCGCTGGTCATGATCACCAGCCTGCCGGTGAAGCCGACCGGCGACCCGAGCGCCGACGCCACGGCGTTCGCCGCCGCCGTGGTCGCCCAGCGCCGCGCCTTCGACCTGCTCATCCGGCGCAGCGACTGCGACGGCTCCCGGGTCGGCTACGCCGGGCACCACTCCGGCGCCGCCCTCGGCGCGGTCCTGCTCGGCCTCGAGTCGCGCATCACCGGCGCCGTGCTCGCCAGCGGGACAAGCCGCTTCTCCCGCTGGATGGTGAAGCAGAAGGTCCCGGCCAACTGGCACGCGTACCTCGACTCCCTGGCCCGCTTCGACGCCGCCCCCTACGTCGCCGTCGGCGGCAAGCGTTCCGTGCTGCTGCAGTTCGGCACCAAGGACGCCGTCGTGCCCGAGGCCGAGCGGGCCGAGCTCGCCGCCGCGGTCGCCGGGGCGAAGCAGCGCAAGGATTACGACACCGGCCATGACCTGGCCGGGTCCGCCGCGGCCGCCGCCGACCGGGCGGCCTTCCTCAAGCAGGTCTTGCGGCTCTCGTAACGACCCCATAGGCTTTCGAACGTATGTTCGGTGTCAGTTGATGCGCCATGTGCATCGCTCCGGCGTCCGGATGTACTCGAACGTGTCATTGGGAATGCCTGGATCATGTCTTCCTTACCCGGGCAACCGCGAATCCCAGCGACCGATCTTCCCCACGTCCACGGCGGGTGACACCAGGGAAGCGGGAGTTTGCGGTGACGGTGATCGAGGCGTTGGCCGAGGCGTGCGGGCCGGACCACGCGTGGGAGGCGGGGCCGGCCGACAACGTCGACGGCGTGCCGGTCGGCTGGGTGGCCGAGCCCGGCGACGCCGCCGCGGTGGCGGAGGTGCTGCGTTTCACGGCGACCGAGGGGCTCTCCGTCGTCGCGTCCGGCGCGGGGACCAAGCTCGACTGGGGCGTCCCGCCCAGCCACGCCGACGTGCTGCTCGACGTGGGCCGGCTCACCGGCGTGCTGAGCTACGAGCCGGGCCGGCGCGCCGCGACAGTCGCGGCCGGCACCCCACTGCGGGCGCTGCGCGCGATCCTGCTGCGGGAACGGCGCCGCCTGCCGCTCGACGTCGGCTCCCCGGCCGCGACCCTCGGCGGCGTGCTGGCCACCAACGAGTCCGGGCCGCTGCGGCACCGCTTCGGCGCGCCGCGCGACCTCGTCACCGGCGTGCGGGTCGCGCTGGACGAGGGCACCCTCGAACACGCGGCCGGCGGCCAGGACCTCGCGCGGTACGTCTGCGGCTCCTACGGCACCCTCGGCATCATCACCGAGGCGACCGTGCGGCTGGAGCCGATCCCGGCCGCGCGGGCCTGGGTCGTGCGCCCGGTGTCGACCCCGCGGGAGGTTCAGCAGCTCACCGAGGCCCTGGTCGCCTCGCCGCTGGAGCCGGCCGCGATCGAGGCCGACCTGCCCGGCGGCGCCGGCGCCCGCCCGGCCGAGCTCGCCGCGCTCTTCGAGGGCGAGGAGGCGTTCGTCGCGCACCGGGCCGAGTCCGCCGCGAAGCTGCTCGGCGGCGGGGCCACGGTCGAGCCCCTCCCGCCGCCGTGGTGGGGGCGCTACCCGTTCGCCCTCGACGACGTGGCCCTCAAGATCTGGGGGCGCCCGAGCGAGCTGTTCGCCGTCGTGTACGCGCTCCGGGACGCGGCCGGCCAGCCGGTGCCCGTGCGCGGCTCGATGGGCCTGGGTGTCGCGCACGTGGCGCTGCGCGACAACATCGCGCCCGAGCGGCTGGACGGCATGCTGACCGCCGCCCGCACCGTGCTCCTGGCCCGCGGGGGCGGCGGCTGCACCCTGCTGCGCGCCCCGCTCGACCTGCGGGAGCTGATGGAGAGTTACGGCCCCGACCCGATGCCGGGGGCGGCGGCCCGGCTCAAGCTGGCCCTCGACCCCGAGGACCGCCTGGCACCGGGCCGCACACCCGATTTCTCCTAGTGACAGTTCCAGACCACGGCCTGGAAGGTGTCTCCGGTCTTCCAGGCCTGGCCGGCGATGGTGCGGCCGTCATCGCTGATCGTCCTCGCCAGGTTGGGCCGGTCCTTGGTCGGGTCGAGGATCGCCGGTAGGACGAGGCGCTGGTCGTCGGCCAGCAGGACGGCCCGGCCCCCGGTGGTCCCGCCGACCACGAAGCCCATCCCGTTGACCGGCCCGGCCGGCGCATCGACGCCGCTCAGCACCACCACGAGGTCGCCCCGGACGCTCCAGCGGACCGGCTTCGGGCTGCTCGAGTACAGCCCGGCGACGCCCGTCGCCCAGCCGCCCCGGGCGCTGTAGACGACGGTGCTCGGGCCGGGCCGGCCGCCGCTGTTCGGCGCGGTCGGCGTCCCCGGCGGCAGCGGCAGCTGCTTCCCGGTGCCGTTCGCCGCCCAGTAGTACGGCAGCTCCTGCGAGCCCATCGTGACCGAGCCGAACACGGCGCCCTGCTCGTCGATTGCCCGCACCTGGCCGCCCGTCGCGCCCGCCGGCAGGGCCAGCTCCACGGGCGCGGCCGCGGTGTCGCGCCACACGATCGGGTGGCCGCCCGGGCCGTCGGAGCCGCGGCTCCCGGCCACGGCGCCGGTGTCGCTTATCGCGCCGGCGTACAGGTCACCGTCGCCCGGCAGCCGGGTGACCGTGTCGTCGTCGCGCAGCAGCCAGGGGACCCACCTTCCGTCGACGAGGGAGTTGCCGACCGCGTCGTGGTAGTTGTTCACGGACCGGACCATCGGCTCGTCGCCCTCGACCGTGACCGTCGCGGGCTGCCCGGCGCGCCAGCGCACCACCCGCTTGTCGCCGCCGGTCAGGTACAGCTGCCCGAAGTGCACCTGGCCGTCGGGCGAGCCCGCGGTCACCAGGTTCGACCCGCCGCCGGCCGGGGCCGGCAGCTCGTGCACGGTGCAGCTCGTCGGCGGCGACACGAAGGGCAGGCCACCCAGCGAGCGGCTGGGCTGCGGCCCCGGCGAGCCCGTGTTCGGGTTGACCGTGTGGAAGGTGGCGGGCGACGTGGGATCGGGGCCGGCCGGTGCGCCCTCGTTGCGGTTCAGGGCCAGCGCGGCCGGCACCGCGACCACCACCGCGACGGCGACGGCGACCCCGCCGACGACCGCGGCGCGGCGGGCCGAGCGCCGGCGGCGGCCCGCGCGCACGGCGGCGGCGATGTCGACGCGGGGCGGGCGCGGCGGTTCGGGGGAGAGGCCCGCCCGGAGCAGGTCGCCGGCGTTGTACTCGTTCAGGTCCACCATCTCAGCGCTCCTTGGTCAGGGCGGCGACCGTCTGCTCGCCGAGCAGGCGGCGCAGGGCCGTCAGGCCGTGTGAGGTCTGGCTCTTCACCGTGCCGGCGGACACGCCGAGGATCTCGGCCACCTCGGCCACGGGCAGGTCGTAGAAGAACCGCAGGACCAGCACCGCCTGCTGGCGGCGCGGCACGCGGGCGAGCGCCTGGCGCACCGCCGTGTGTTCGGCGCGGTCGGCCTCGGGCGCGACCCGCTCGGGCGGCTCGGCGAACAGCCGCACCCGCGACCAGGCCAGCCGGCGCTCGTCGATGAACGTGTTGACGAGCATGCTGCGGACGTACCGGTCCAGGTGCTCCGCGCGCCGGACCCGCGACCACTTCACGTAGAGCGTCGTGATGGTCTGCTGCACCAGGTCGTCGGCGCGGTGCACGTCGCCGCTGAGCACGTAGGCGAGTCGGTGCAGCGCCGGCAGCCGCGCCGTGACGTACTCGACGTAATCGTCCATTCGCGTCCCTCCCCGGAAATCGTCTTCCCTGAGACGGGTCCCGCGGGCACTCAGGTTGTACGCGACTTTTCCGTCCACACCACGAGCTGCTCGGTAGGCGGCGTGCCCCTCCGGCGTGATGTACGCCGTGAAGATGCTCGCACCCCGGTTCTTGGCGTGGTTCCGCCAGTTCCGGATCGTCTCGACATCGGACTCGCGGGCCTCGCGCAGCACCTTCGGGACCTCCTGGGTCGTTGAACCGCGTGACGATCCGTAGAACTCGCGCAACCCTCGCGTGGACGTGCCGACCCCGGAGGACCGCCGATGAACAACCTCGACCGTCTCCGCGCCGCGTTCCGCACGGCGCTGGGCCTTCCGGAGGATGTCGACGTCGACCGGCTGGAGTACCGAGGCATCGAGCATTGGGACTCGCTGGCGCACCTGACGCTGATCGCCGAGATCGAGGACGCGTTCGACGTCACCCGGCCCGCCACCCGTCGCTGCGCACGCTCACCCAGGCCGGCGGCCGGCGGGCGTCTGTTCGTCATGTACGGCCAGACGGAGGCGGCCCCTCGCCTCACCACGCTGCCGGCGGGGCGGCTCGGCGAGAAGGTCGGCTCGGTCGGCCCGGCGGTTCCCGGCGGTCGGCTCAGCATCCGGCTCGAGGACGGTACCGAGACCACCGCGCCGGACGTGCGCGGCGAGGTGCTCTACCGCGGCCCCAACGTCATGCTCGGCTACGCCGAGACCGCGGCGGACCCTTTCTCAAGAGCGAAGGCTGACGCTCAGCGGGTCGGCCGGCCCGGCGAGCTCGGCGACGGGGACGGGTACTGACCGGGCCGTTGCTCTCCGGCGTCGTGGTACCAGTCCGGCGGGTCGGCGATCGTCGCCGGCGGCTCGACCGCCGGCCGGGTCGCCCCGGACTGTGGCAGGTGGGCCGCGCCGACTCCGCCGATCAGCGTGAGCGCGGCCAGGGTACCCAGAAGTTTTCGCATCGCTACGGCGCCAGCCGGTCGTAGGCCGCGTCGAACGCCTGCCGGTAGGGCGCGACACAGGCATCGTGGGCCGCGTTCCCGGCGGAGACGATGTCGGCCGCCTGCTGCACCTTCGCCTCGAGCCGGTTGACCTGCGCCGCGTACGCGGCCTTCTGCAGCTCGGTGGCGGTCGCCGGCAGTGGATCGGGCCACGCGCTGTCCGGCGGCTCGATCGCCTCGGCCTGGGTCTCGACCAGGTTGAAGATCTGCTCCGTGTCGCCGACCGTGTAACCCCGCCCGGACATGCAGGAGATGTACGTCGTCAGGGCGGCCCGCACCGTCGGGTCGGCGGCCGCGGCGGCCTTGACCCGCTCGGCCGCGGTCGTGGCGATGTCCAGGGCGCCGGCGTCCGACGCGCTCATCGTGTTGGCCCGGTCCGCACACCCTGGGTCCGCGTCGTTGCCGACCAGGGCGAAGGTCCAGGTCGCCTGCTGGTCGGCCGGCAGGGCGGTGACGACGCTCTCGTTCGGGTCGGCCGGTAGGCCGGCCGCCACCTGCGCCAGGAGGTCGTGCAGCTCCGCGCCCTGCTTGCCGGCCGCCACCGCGTCGGTGTAGGCCTGATCCAGGTAGACGTCGTTGGGCACCGCCACGACGTACGTCAGCCCGAGCGCGTGCATGCAGTCGGCGACCTGCTGCTCCTGGGCCAGGGCCCGATCGCGGATGGCCGGATCGATCGACACGCTGGTGTTGGTCGCCGCGGCCGAGCCGCTCTCGGCGGTGCTGACCAGCCAGCCACCGATACCGATCGCGAAGGCGGTCACGAGAGCCGTCGACCAGACTCGCTTGTTCTTCCTCGGAAGCACCGGATTCTCCTCGTCGGCTCGTCAGTAGACCATCAACATGCCGGTGTCCCGGCGGTACGCGGCGCTCCACCGCTTCTTCAGCTGCGCGCGGTCCGTCTGGTTGACCTTGATGCAACCGTTGGACTTGTAGTTGTTCTCGGTCCAGCCGCTCGTGCCCTCCGAGTGGATGAACAGGTCGGTGCGGGTGATCCGTTTCTCGCCCGCCTTGGGGTGGCAGACCTTGTTGCCGAGGCTCCAGACCGCGCCCCGGATGACGCTGTTGCCCCAGGTCTTGTTGCTGATGTACACGAGGGTGCTGTTGCTGTCCTCGTCACGCGGGTCGTAGAAGCCCACCGGGATCTGGCCCTTGTTGCGGACGCATTCGCTGACGACGCCGCTGCCCGTGCCGGCCCGCATCGAGACCCGGTACCGGGTGCTGCCGACGCTCGCGTAGGCCGTCAGCGTGCCGCGCTGCGGCGCCTTGTTGTTTCGCTGGAAAACCATGTAGGGCGCGGTCTTCGTCGCGGTCGTCTTCGTCTCGGTGTAGGCCGCCGCGGGCGCGGCCGGCAATGCGGCGCCGGCCAGGGCGAGACAGATCAGGCCGGTCACCACCTGGCTGATTCGTGTTCTCAACGGAATGCTCCTCTGCATCACGCACGGGAATGTCCGCTCGCGCTCCGGCGATCGTTCCCGGTCGATGTTGTGGGGGCGTTAATGTTCCGTTGGAACGTTATCCACAGGCGTGGATTGCCTCTTGATGCGCCAACCGGCCCCGCGGGAGCCTGAGTCTCGTGACACGGGGGCGGTTCACGCTTTTGATTCCGGCTCTGCTCTTGGCGGCCCTGCTGCTGACCGGGGCGTACCGCTGGTGGGCGCATCCGGCTTCGGCCGGGTGTTCGGGGGCCGGTCCGCGCGCGGTGGGGGCGGCGGTGCCGGTCCAGGGCGGGCTGGCGGTGGCCGAGCAGGGGTTCAGCCGCGTCGGAGGATGGTCGTTCAGCGCGGGGGCGCTCGTCGTTGATCGGTCGCCGGAGTGGGCGGCCTATCGCACGACGGTGAGCCTGCGCCTGCTGGACTCCTCGGGCGGGGTCGTGGTGGCGCTGCCGGAGCGGACGCTGCCGATGGTGCTGCCGGGGTCGCGACTACCGGTGGGCGCGGTGATCGAGGTGGCGCCGGATCGGGCGGCTTCGGTCGCGGGGTTCTCTCTGGCCTTCGGGACTACGCACTGGGTGCGTCCGGAGCCGTGGAATCCGCTCTTCCGCCGCTTTGACGTGCTGCCGGAGCCGGACGGGCCGGGGGCGCCGGATTTCCTGCTGCCGGCGAACATGGGGCCGGTGGCGTGCGAGGGGCTGTCGCCGGCGGGGGCGGCGCTGGTTTATCGCAATGGGGCGGGCGCGGTGATCGGCGGGGAGGGGGTGGCTTACTCGGGGGAGTACTGCGCGGGAACCCACGCGGGCGACACCGTGACGGCCGCACACATGCCGCCGACGACGGATCCGCCGCGCACCGAGATAGCGATCTACTGCGACGTCGGCTAGCGCTGTCGCCCTAGGGCATTCTGCTGGCCGGATACCGAAATCCACGCCAGGTTCAGCGAGTTGCTCGTCTTGCGAGCGACACACAATTTGGTCGCGATCCCAGCAAGCCATGATCACGCAATTGTCGCTACGCGGGAGAGGATCGCTGGACGCTGTCTCCGCCGCAGCGGACGACCCGGCCGAACGATCCTCTCCACGGGGCGGACTATGCGAGCATCTGATCCGTAGCCACCGCGGCGGCGATGCCGGCGCCGAGGGCTGCCGCGGCTACCGGGGAGAACAACACGAGGGCCGCGGCGACGCCCCCCACCATCAGCACGAGTGCCCACCTGAGCGGCAAGCGGGAGCCGGTCGATCGGGGGGAAATGGCCGCCAATTCATCGGAGATCGGCGATTTGACGAGCGGCGTGCGCCCCCGCCGACGTCGTAGGCTCGACATGCCTGGATCCTTTCGTTCAACACGGGACCAAGGGAACTTGCGTCCGCCTGCATATGCGCAGGTTCGAATCGACAATTTTCGGTCCGGTTGGCTGAGGTCGGCCGACGAAAGCGCTGAGCGAAGTCCCTTCACCGACGTGCAGTGGCTGTTACGACCCAGGCCGCCGCGGGGTGGGCGAGCCCTGATGCGGACCGTTGATCACGCCGGGGCGAAGGACTCGCCATTGGTCATGATCGGCACCGTGTGCGACGCGCCCGATTGGGACGCCAGTCTCACGTCCTCGGCGAAACCACGCTGGATCAGTTCCTGGCCGCTCACGCACCGCCGTACCGCCGCGGCCACGTTCTTCACCGCGGCCAACGCCGCCAAAGAGACCGCGGCCTCCACCGACAGCGGGGCGCCCAGCATTGACAGGCCGTCCAGGACCGCGGCCGCGCCCAGGAGGTCCTCCACGCACGGGCGCAGCGTGCCGTCCGGCCACAGTTCGCCCGCCGCTATGACACCCACCGCGCTCGCCGGCGTGCCGTGGCCGTGGGCCCGCAGCCAGCGGGCCACGGCCGGGGCGTTGCGCAGGCAGGCCGCCACCACCGGTACGCCCGTCGAGGCGGCCGCCGAGCAGATCGTCGCGCCGTTCGGGGACGGCAGGACCAGCCGGTCGACGAGCGGGGCGGTCAGCAGGGCGGCCGGCGACAGGCTCCAGGGCTGCTCCGGGCTCGCCTGGCGGCGGCCCACGGCCACCGCGGCGCCCAGGCGCGTCGCGTAGGCCTGGGCCTGGTCGCTCCACGGGAAAGGGTGCACGCGGATGCCCCGGCCGACGGCTACGTCCACGGCGGTCGAGAAGGACAGCACGTCGACCACGACCAGGACCGAGCAGACACGCGCCAGCTCGGCCGCGCCGGCCGGGCCCCAGTCGAACCGGGCGCCCGAGCCGGGCTGGCTATAGACGCCCTCCGGGGTCACGACTCGTCGTCGAGCGGGGCGTGCGGTACCTCCGGCGCGTCGATCTTCTCGAAGAAGGACGACTCGTTGGCCGCGGGGGTCTCACCGGCAGCGGGCGCGGGGTCGTAGAGCGAAGGCTCCGGCTCGCTCGGGGTGCGGTACGCCGGCGCCTCCGTCGACACCTCGCCGAACAGCGCCGGCAGCGTACCCATCCAGGCGGAGCGCAGCTCGTCGAGGGCGATCGTGAACTGCCCGCGCACGTCGAGCGCGCGGCTGCGGCCGTCGACGGAGCCGATCACGGTCGCCGGGAGGCCGTGCTGGGCGCACATGGCGGTGAAGGCCTTCTCGTGGCCGCGCGGCACCGAGACCAGGGCCCGGGCCGTCGACTCCGAGAAGAGCGCGACGAACGGGTTGAGGCCCTCCGGCAGGGTGATGTTCGCGCCGCAGTCGTAGCGCAGCGTCGCCTCGACCAGGGCCTGGGCCAGGCCGCCGTCGGAGAGGTCGTGCGAGCTCGACAGGTGGCCGCGCTCGCCGGCCTCGGTCAGCACCGAGGCGAGGATGCGCTCGCGGGTGAGGTTCACGCGCGGGGGCAGGCCGCCCAGGTGCTCGTGGGTCACCCAGGCCCACTCGGAGCCCGAGAGCTCCTCGGTGGTCTCGCCCAGCAGCATGATCAGGTCGCTGTCGCCGCCGAAGCCCATCGGGACGCGGCTGCCGACGTTGCCCAGGATGCCCAGGACGCCCACGACCGGGGTCGGGTGGATGGCCTGCGTACCGGTGGAGTTGTAGAAGGACACGTTGCCGCCGGTGACCGGGATGCCCAGCTCCGCGCAGCCGTCGGCCAGGCCGCGGACGGCCTCGGCGAACTGCCACATGACCTGCGGGTCCTCCGGCGAGCCGAAGTTGAGGCAGTTGGTCACGGCGAGCGGGGTCGCGCCCGCGGCGGCGACGTTGCGGTAGGCCTCGGCGAGCGCCAGCTTGGCCCCGTTGTACGGGTCGAGGCGGGCGAACCGCGCGTTGCCGTCCACCGACAGGGCGACGCCGAGGCCGGTCTGCTCGTCGATGCGTACGACGCCGGCGTTCTCCGGCTGGGCGAGGATCGTGTTGCCCTGGACGTACCGGTCGTACTGCTCGGTCACCCAGCTCTTGTCGCACAGGTTGGGGCTGGCGGCCAGGCGCAGGAGGGTCTCGCGCAGCTCGACCCCGGTGCGCGGGCGCGGCAGCGTCTCGGCCCGGTCGGCCTGCAGCAGGATGAGGTCGGCGGGCTCGCGCATCGGGCGGGCGTACACCGGGCCGTCGTCCACCAGTGAGCCCGGCGGCACGTCGACGACCGTCTCGCCGCGCCAGGTGATGACCAGCCGGCCGGTCTCGGTGACGGTGCCGATCGCGGTGGCGATGACGCCCCAGCGCTCGGCGACCCGCAGCACCTCCTCGAGCTTGGCCGGGTCGACGATGAGGAGCATGCGCTCCTGCGACTCGCTGGCCAGCACCTCCTGCGGGTCCATGGAGGCCTCGCGCAGCGGCACCTTGTCCAGCTCGACGTCCATGCCGGTGCCGGCGGCCGCGCTGGTCTCGGTGAGCGCGCAGGTCAGCCCGGCGCCGCCGAGGTCCTGCACGCCGACGATCAGGTCCCGCTCGTACAGCTCCAGGCAGCTCTCGATCAGCAGTTTCTCGATGAACGGGTCGCCGACCTGCACCGAGGGGCGCCGGGCCGGGCCGTCGCTGTTGAAGGTCGCGCTGGCCAGGACCGAGACGCCGCCGATGCCGTCGCGGCCGGTCTTGGCGCCCAGGAGCACGACGATGTTGCCGGGGCCGTGCGCCTCCTTGTTCTGCAGGCGGTTGACCGGCAGCACGCCCACGCAGAGCGCGTTGACCAGCGGGTTGCCCTGGTAGCAGGGGTCGAAGACGACCTCGCCGCCGATGTTGGGCAGGCCGAGGCAGTTGCCGTAGCCGCCGACGCCGGCGACGACCCCGGGCAGGACGCGCTTGGTGTCCTCGTGGTCGGCGGCGCCGAAGCGCAGCGGGTCCATGACCGCGACCGGGCGGGCGCCCATGGCCAGGATGTCCCGGACGATGCCGCCGACGCCGGTGGCGGCGCCCTGGTACGGCTCGACGAAGCTCGGGTGGTTGTGCGACTCGACCTTGAAGGTGACCGCGATCTCGTCGGAGATGCGGATCACGCCCGCGTTCTCGCCGATGCCCGCGAGCATGAGGTCGGACTTGGGGGCCTTCTCGCTGAACTGGCGCAGGTGGACCTTGCTGCTCTTGTACGAGCAGTGCTCGCTCCACATGATCGAGTACATCGCCAGCTCCGACGTGGTCGGGCGGCGGCTCAGGATCGAGCGGATGCGCTGGTACTCGTCCTCGCGCAGCCCCAGGTCCTCGTAGGGCTGCTCGTCGTCCGGAGTCTTGGCGGCGTGATCGACGGTGTCAAAAACTTCCGCGGTCATACACGGGCTCCCAGGTGAGCGAGCACGGACGTGAAGATGCCCAGCCCGTCGATGGACGGGCCGGTCAGCACCTCGACGGCGTGCTCCGGGTGGGGCATGATCCCGACGACGTTGCCGGCTGCGTTGCTGATCGCCGCGATGTCGTGCAGCGAACCGTTGGGGTTTCCGCGGATGTACCGCGCGACGACCCGCCCCTCGGCCTCGAGCTCGTCCAGCGTCCGGGCGTCGGCCATGTAGCAGCCCTCGCCGTTCTTGACCGGGATCACGACCTCCTGGCGCGGCTGGAAGCCGACCGTCCAGGCGGTGGTGTTGTTCTCGATGCGCAGGCCCTGGTCGCGGTTGCGGAAGTGCAGGTGCTGGTTGCGCGTGAGGGCGCCGGGCAGCAGGTGGGCCTCGCAGAGCACCTGGAAGCCGTTGCAGATGCCGAGCACGGGCAGCCCTTCGCCGGCGGCCTTCACGATCGAGTCCATGACCGCGGAGAACCGGGCGATGGCGCCGGCGCGCAGGTAGTCGCCGTAGGAGAAGCCACCCGGCAGGATGACCGCGTCGACCCCGAAGAGGTCGGCGTCGGCGTGCCACAGCGGGATGGCCGCCGCACCGGCGAGGTGCACGGCCCGGGCGGCATCGCGGTCGTCGAGCGAACCGGGGAACGTGACGACACCAATGCGGGCGGTCACTGCTGCTCGACCTCCACCGGCTCCAGCTCCTCGACGCGGAGGGTGAAGTCCTCGATCACCGGGTTGGCGAGCAGCTTGTCGGCGATCTCGCGCGCGCGGTCGAGGTCGGCCGCGCCGGCGAACTCGATCTCGATGCGCTTGCCGATCCGCACGGACGTGACATCGTCCACGCCGACGCGCGGCAGCGCGTTCGCGACGGCCTGGCCCTGCGGGTCCAGGATCTCCGGTTTGAGCATGACGTCCACCACGACGCGGGCCACGGGGCACTCCTGACGTTGAGTCGGGCGCTCGAGGGCGAGCGACACGAGCCTACCGGGCGAGGCTCCGCCGCAGTTCACCGGCCATGTCACGGTTCAGTCGACCGGCTCGGTGAAGCGTGGAGAAACATCACCCGGCACGCATCTTACCGGGCGTCGACGGCCCTCAAGATCGACGCTCAGAGGATGGGAGGCGGCACGTAGGCGCCGGCGGAAGGGTGGGCCGCGACGACCGCCGCGACCTGTTCCACGATGGCTGCGACCTGCGCGGATGCCGCGCCGACGAAGGTCGCCGGGTCGGCCACGAGGGCCTCGACGTCGTCGCCGGACAGGCGCAGCCGCTCGTCGCCGGCGAGCCGGGTAAGGAGGTCGTTGCCCTGGATGCCCTTTTCGCGCATGGCGAGCGCCACAGCGACGGCGTGCTCCTTGATCGCTTCGTGAGCATCCTCACGGCCGACGCCCCGCCCGACGGCGGCGACGAGGACCCGCGTGGTGGCCAGGAACGGCAGGTACCGGTCCAGCTCCCGCGCCACGACCGCCGGATACGCCCCGAACTCGTCCAGTACCGTCAGAAACGCCGCAAACAGCCCGTCGACCGCGAAGAACGCGTCCGGCAGGGCCACCCGCCGCACGACCGAGCACGACACGTCGCCCTCGTTCCACTGGTCGCCGGCCAGCTCGCCGACCATCGACAGGTAGCCGCGCACGATCACCGCGAGGCCGTTGACCCGCTCGCAGGAGCGCGTGTTCATCTTGTGCGGCATCGCCGACGAGCCCACCTGGCCGGCCTTGAACCCCTCGGTGACCAGCTCGTAGCCGGCCATGAGGCGGATCGTCGTGGCGAGGCTCGACGGGCCGGCGACGGCCTGGGCGAGCGCCGACACCACGTCGAGGTCCAGCGAGCGGGGGTACACCTGGCCGACGCTCGTCAGCACGTTGCGGAAGCCGAGGTGCTCGGCCACCTTGCGCTCGAGCTCGGCGACCTTGCCCGTGTCGCCGCCGAAGAGGTCGAGCTGGTCGGCCGCGGTACCGACCGGGCCCTTGATCCCCCGAAGGGGGTAGCGCTCGATCAGCTCGTCGAGGCGGCGGTACGCGATCAGCAGCTCCTCCGCCGCCGAGGCGAAGCGCTTGCCGAGCGTCGTGGCCTGCGCGGGCACGTTGTGCGAGCGGCCGACCATGACGAGCTCGTCGTACTGCTTCGCCCGCGCCGCGAGCCGGGCGAGCGTCGCGACCATCCGGTCCCGGACCAGTTCGAGGGAGGTCCGGATCTGCAGCTGCTCGACATTCTCGGTGAGGTCGCGCGAGGTCATCCCCTTGTGGATGTGCTCGTGCCCGGCCAGCTCGGAGAACTCCTCGATACGGGCCTTCACGTCGTGGCGGGTGACACGCTCCCGCTCGGCGATCGAGACCAGGTCGACGTCGTCGAGGACCTTCTCGTAGTCCTCGACGACGCCGTCCGGTACCGCCACGCCGAGATCCCGCTGGCCCTTGAGCACGGCGAGCCAGAGCCGGCGCTCGAGCCGGACCTTCTCCTCCGGCGACCAGACCTCGACGAGCTCGGGCGAGGCGTAACGGGCGGCGAGCACATCGGGAATCCGCGCTTTCTTCACGCGCCCATTGTGCCTAGGTACGGGGTGGGTGATCGCGCTCGGGGAGGCCGTAGTGCAGCGCGACACGATCGGCGTACAGCAGCTGGGCCACCACCCCGAGCACCAGGAACAGCAGCAGCATCGGCAACGGCAGGAGCCGGGCGTACGGAAGGTCGCCGGAGCCCCGGTACCCGTACTGCTGCATCGTGCTGAAGACCGCGTAGAGCCCGGTCGGGTTGGTGTTGGTGCCGTTGACGTACGGCCACACCGTGTCCTGGGCCTGCACGAACCAGGTGGCCAGGTAGGCGAGCCCCAGCAGCGGCAGCCCGGGCCAGATCACCGACCACCACGAGGCCGGCCGCCCCTCCTGGTGCAGCACCTCCCGGCGCAGCGCCTGGCCGCGGAACAGCATCGCCAGCAGGATGAGCGCCGGGATGGTCACCCGCGACGGCGGGACCAGGGCGAGGAACGTGTTGAGCCGGCCCGCGGTCGCCCCGGCGGCGTACTCGCGTAGCACGAGCGGCGCGTTGCCGACGAACAGGAACAGGCCGAAGGGCAGCAGGAGCAGCTCGCTGTACCGGCCGAGCGGGCGCAGGCCGCTGATGCCGAACGCGGCCAGGCCGGCCACGGTGACCCCGATGAGCGCGGCGAGCAAGGGCGGAATCCACGTGTTGACGAACGTCCCCGGGATCCGGTCGGTGTCGTCGGTGATGTGGCTGAGCCAGGGCCAGATCCCGATCACGGTGACCAGGAGCACGATCAGCAGCAGGCCGGCGAGCGGGCCCCAGCCCCAGGTGCGCGCCTCGCGGACGACGGAGGTGACCTGGAAGCGCAGGTTGGTCACGATGATCAGGACGGTCGCCGCGGCCCCGAGCAGCAGCAGCGGGACGAGCACGACGGACGAGACAGCGCTGGCGAGGCCGAAGTTGAAGTACACGAAGCCGTTCTGCGTCATCTGCAGCATCGGCGTGGCCGAGCGCTCGTCCGGGGCCACGTTCTGGAAGACGAGCGCGAACGCGAACTCCTGCAGGACGATGCCGACCACGGCCAGCACGGCGAGCATCCCGCCGAGGATCACCCCGGGCCAGGGGCTGCGGCCGCTGCGGAACGCGGCCAGGTAGAGCAGCGCGGCCGTGGCCGTGACGAAGCCGAAGGTGCCGAGCCAGAAGGCGGAGAGCTGGGAGTGCCCGTCGGTGAAGTGCGCGACGGCGAGGCCGAAGGGCGCGAAGGCGACCAGCGGGAACGTCAGCAGCCCGCGGGCGACCCAGCGGCCGGACCGGCCGGTGGTCTCGGCGGCCCAGGCCACGGCCGGGGCGACCACGACCACGGCGAGCAGCGGCAGGAGGGCGAGCAGCAGCGTGTAGCCGATCGCGCCGCCCAGCCCCTTCTCGAACGCCTGCCGGTAGTTGTCGAACCCGACGGATTCGTCCGCACCGCCGCCGCTGAGCGCGCGCATGCCGCTGAACTTGTTGAAGGAGCTCTTGAAGGTCCAGAAGACGGGCTCGACATAGGAGGTGATCAGCAGTACCAGCGCGGGGAGCACCAGTACGAGGCCGACGACCACCTGCCAGGCGGGTCGGGGTGTGGCCGGGCGCAGCATCGTTGGCTGGACGGTCATGCGAACACGATATTGGTCCGGCGCCCATTCAGCGCGACAAGATTGCCGTCACTCCCTGACCGCCGGCGGCACAGATCGAGATGAGACCCCGCCCGCCGCCGTTTTCCGAAAGCAGCTTCGCTAGGGTCGCCACGATCCGCCCGCCGGTCGCGGCGAACGGGTGCCCGGCCGCCAGCGACGAACCGTTCACGTTGAGCCGGGCCCGGTCGATCGCGCCCAGGGGCTCGTCGAGGCCGAGGCGCTCCTTGCAGAACGTCGGGTCCTCCCAGGCCTTGAGGGTGGCCAGCACCTGCGACGCGAAGGCCTCGTGGATCTCGTAGTAGTCGAAGTCCCGAAGAGTGAGCCCGGCCCGGGCCAGCAGCCGGGGCACCGCGAACGCCGGGGCCATGAGCAGCCCGTCCCCGCCGTGCACGAAGTCGACGGCGGCCGTCTCGGCGGTCTCGAAGTACGCCAGGATCGGCAGTTTGCGCGCCTTCGCCCAGGCCTCGGAGGCCAGCAGCACCACCGCGGCGCCGTCGGTGAGCGGGGTGGAGTTGCCGGCCGTCATGGTCGCCTCCGGGCCGCGGCCGTAGACCGGCTTGAGCTTGGCCAGCTTCTCCAGGGACGTGTCCGGGCGCAGGTTCTGGTCGCGGGCGAGGCCGAGGTACGGCGTGACGAGATCGTCGAAGAACCCGCGCTCGTAGGCGGCGGCCAGCCGCCGGTGCGACTCCAGCGCCAGCTCGTCCTGCTCCTCGCGGCCGATGCCGAACTCGGCCGCGGTCAGCGCGGCGTGCTCGCCCATCGACAGCCCGGTGCGCGGCTCGGAGTTGCGCGGGACGTCGGGCCGGAGCTGCCCGGGCCGGAACTTGCTCACCGCGCGCAGGCGGGCGCCCAGGGAGCGCGACCGGTTGAGCTCCATCATGATCCGCAGCGCGTCCTCGTTCACGCCGAGCGGCGCGTCGGAGGTGGTGTCGACGCCGCCGGCGATGCCCGCCTCGATCTGCCCGAGGGCGATCTTGTTGGCGACCAGGATCGCGGCCTCGAGCCCGGTGCCGCAGGCCTGCTGCACGTCGTACGCCGGGGTGCGCGGATCGAGCCGCGATCCGAGCACGGATTCCCGTGTCAGGTTGAAATCGCGGCTGTGTTTGAGCACCGCACCGGCGGCGACCTCGCCGAGCCGCTCGCCGGCCAGCCCGTAGCGGGCCACGAGGCCGTCTATGGCGGCGGTCAGCATGTCCTGGTTTGATGCAGTGGCGTAGGCGCTGCCCGAGCGCGCGAAGGGAATGCGGTTGCCACCGACGACCGCGACCCGGACGGGGGTTTCCGAGGGGGTTCTCGAGGGGGCCATCGGAGTCTCCTTCGCGACGGGGCAGAGCATTCTGGCGTTACCCTACTCGCGAGTAGGTTAGCGTGCGGAGTTGTAACTGGGGAGGCACCGCAATGACCGATCGCTACGCATCCTTCGCCCACTCGGGCGCCGGGAGGTTCCTGGTCAGACGCCTCGGCCTGCCGGACCCGCCGAGCCTGCGCCGGCATCGGCCGGGCGCGGAGTTCGTCGGGCCGTTCACCCTCGGCGGCGGGGGGCGGCTGGCCGAGCCCACCCGCCACATCCTGGACAAGCTGCCCACCGCGGCCGGCGGCGCCGACGAGCGTACCGCCGCGCTGATCTTCGACGCCACGGGCATCGCGGACAGCTCCGGGCTGCGGGCGCTCTACGAATTCTTCCACCCGGTGATCCGCTCGCTGCGCTCCTCCGGCCGGGTGATCGTGCTGGGCAGCCCGCCCGAGCTGTGCCCGAGCGCCCGGGAGGCCACCGCCCAGCGGGCCCTCGAGGGCTTCGTGCGCTCGGCCGGCAAGGAGATCGGCCGCGGCTCGACGGCCCAGCTGGTCTACGTGGCCCCGGGCGCGGAGGAGGCCACCGAGTCCACCCTGCGCTTCCTGCTGTCGGGGCGGTCGGCGTACGTCTCCGGCCAGGTCATCCGCATCGGCCCGGCCGCCGTCACCGCGCCCGACGACTGGGACGAGCCGCTGGTCGGCCGGACGGCGATCGTCACCGGCGCCGCCCGCGGCATCGGGGCGGCGATCGCCCAGGTGCTCACCCGCGAGGGCGCGCACGTCGTCTGCCTCGACGTGCCGGCCGCCGGCGAGGACCTGTCGAACGTCGCCAACGAGCTCAAGGGCACCGCGCTCCAGCTCGACCTGACCGCCGCGGACGCCCCGCGCCGGCTCGCCGACTTCATCGCCACCCGGCACGTGCACGCCGACATCTTCGTGCACAACGCCGGGATCACCCGGGACAAGACGCTCGGGCGCATGGACGAGGGGCATTGGGCGTCGGTGATCGACGTGAACCTCGCCAGCCAGGAGCGCATCAACGACGTCCTGCTGGCCGAGAACCTCCTCGGCGGCAACGGCCGGATCGTGTCGGTCTCCTCGGTCTCGGGCATCGCCGGCAACCGCGGCCAGACCAACTACGCCACCTCCAAGGCGGGCGTGATCGGCCTGGTGCAGGCCAGCGCGGGCGCGGTCGCCGAGCGCGGGCTCACCATCAACGCGGTGGCGCCCGGCTTCATCGAGACGAAGATGACCGCGGCCATGCCGATGTTCGTGCGCGAGGGCGGCCGGCGCCTCAACAGCCTGGCGCAGGGCGGCCTGCCGGTGGACGTGGCCGAGACCATCGCCTGGCTGGCCCACCCGGCGTCGGGCGGGCTCAACGGCAACGTCGTGCGGGTGTGCGGGCAGAGCCTCCTGGGGGCCTGATGGAGACCACCGTCCTGTCCGCCCCGCCGCGGCTCGGCCCGCTGTACCGCGCCGCCGCCCTGCGCCGCCCGAGCGGCAAGACGCTGCCGGAGCGGGAATTGCGCCTCGACGGGGTCCGCGCGGACCTCGCGCACCTCGCGGAGTACAACCGCGTCTGCGGTTTCCGGCTGCGCGACGAGCTGCCGGCGACCTATCCGCACGTGCTCGCGTTCCCGCTGGCGCTGTCGCTCATGACGGCCGCGGACTTCCCGTTCCCCCTGCTGGGCCTGGTGCACGTTGCAAACTCGATCGAGGTCCTCCGGCCCTTGACGTCTTCGGACACTTTTTCCTTGTCGGTACGCGCTGAAGCCCTCCGCCCCCACGCGCGCGGCACGCAGCTGGACGTGGTCGCGACGGCCACGGCCGGCGCCGAGCCGGTCTGGCACGGCCGGTCGACGTACCTGCGAAGAGACGGCTCGAAATCGGATAAGTCGCCCACCACGGAAAGACCGGATGCCACCGCCGTGTGGAAGGTGCCGCGGCGCACCGGGACCGACTACGCGGCCGCGTCCGGCGACCGCAACCCGATCCACACCAGCCGCCTGCTCGCCCGCGCGTTCGGGTTCCGGTCCACCATCGCGCACGGCATGTGGACCAAGGCCCGCTGCCTGGCCGCGCTGGAGGGCCGCCTGCCGGACGCGTACACCGTCGCGGTCGCGTTCAAGCTGCCGATCCTGCTGCCCGCGACCGTGGAGTTCGCGGCGTCCGGCGGGCACATCGCGGTACACGATCGGATGACAGGAAAGCCGCACCTGACCGGGACGATCGTTGAGCCCGCCCGGTCTTCGTCGACTGCCGTGCCGACACCCTGAACATCGACGAGCGCCTGGTCGATGCGGCCATCACCGAGCGCACGCGCGCGATTGTGGTCGTGCACCACGCCGGGCCGGAAGTACGGTCGCACGGACGGCTGCCCGGTGACGGAGGACGTGGCAGACCGCCTGCTGCGCCTGCCCCTCTACGCGGGCATGGACGACGATGACATCGACCTCGTTGTTCGCGCGGTTCTACGTGATTTGCTTGTGGGCCTTGGTCTTCATGTATGTGGGGCTGCCGCTGCTGGTGGAGCTGGCGCACGTTGCGGTCCTGCCGGCGCAGGCGCTGCTGATCGTGACGGCCCCGCTGATCAACTACCGGCCGAGCAAGCTCTGGGCCTTCCGCCGCTGATGCCGGTACGGCCATAGTTTCATCGCTATTTCCGTTGCGTTTAAATGAGACGCCCGGCGGGTCAAAACGCATTCGTGACGTCACTCACTGATCGAATACCGGACCGGGTGTCGAAAAAGATCATCGGTCTTCGTAATGTAACACGTCATTCCGTTTGCCGGCTGGTCAGCCCGGGTTCGGAAGTATCTTTTCGTCTCGCGCCCGGCCGCGATCTTTCGGCGCGGGTCCCGAGGATGCGGAGAAACATTCACCCCAGCACTCGCAATTCACCGGTGCGTCCTGTTGTCTGGATGGCGGAATCTAATTCACTTGGTTGAATATCATCCGGGAGATTCATGACTGCGCCGCTCGTACCACCGGCTCGGCCGGGCGCCCGCCTGGCTTGGCGGCCGCTGCAGCGCTCGACGCGCGTCGCGATCATCGCCGCGCTCGCCGCCACCGTCTTCTACCAACTGTTCCTGCTCAATCCGGCGTACCGCGGACCCGGGTGGCTCTGGGTCACGATGCTGGCCGCCGAGGGCCTGACCGCCGTGCACCTGGTCGGTACGTGGTGGACCATCCTGGCCCACGACGACCGGCCCGAGCCGGTGGACACGACGGTCTGGCGCAACCGGCTGCGGGCCGGTGCCGACGTCCCGTCCATCGACGTCTTCATCACCGCCTACGGGGAGGACCCCGCGCTGGTCCGGAGCACCCTGATCGGTGCCCGCGACATGGACCTGGCGCACCGCACGTACCTACTCGACGACGGTGACAGCGACGAACTGCGCCGGATCGCGCAGGAGGCGGGCGTCGACTACCTGCGCCGGCCGGGGGGCGCGCACGCCAAGGCGGGCAACGTCAACGCCGGGCTGGCCCGCACGTCCGGCGAGTTCGTGGTCATCCTCGACGCCGACCACGTGCCCGAGCCGAACTTCCTGATCAGCATCCTGCCGCACTTCCACGACCCGGACGTGGCGTTCGTGCAGTCCCCCCAGTCGTACACGAACGCCGTCAACCTGGTCGCCACCGGCTCCGGTGAGGCGCAGCGGATCTTCTACGAGCTCGTCTGCCCGGGCAAGAACCACTTCAACGCCGCGTTCTGCGTCGGTACGAACGTGATGTTCCGGCGCTCGGCCCTGGACAGCATCGGGGGCATCTGGACGGGCAGCAACTCCGAGGACATCTGGACGTCGATCGAGCTGCACAAGCGCGGCTGGAAGTCCATCTACGTGCCGCAGGTGCTGGCCCGCGGGCTGGCGCCGCAGGACGTCCCGTCGTACCTGAAACAGCAGCTGCGCTGGGCCGGCGGCGGCTTCGAGGTGCTGCTGCGCGGACGCCTGTTCAAACGCCGCATCGGCCTGACCATCGACCAGCGGCTGCAGTACCTGTTCTGCGGCACGCACTACCTGCTGTCGGCGGCGATGCTCGTCTTCATGCTGTTCCCGGCGCTGTACCTGCTCTTCGCCCTGAGCCCGATCCGCGCCAACGGCGTCACCTGGGCCACCCACTACCTGCCGTTCCAGGCGGTCGTGCTGCTGGTCACCTGGCTGCAGTCGGGCGGCTTCAAGCTCTCGGCGATCGTGGCCAGCATCGGTGCGGTACCCGTGCATCTGCGGGCGTTGGGCGGCGTACTCGTCGGCCGGTCGGCGAAGTGGAAGGCCACCAACGCCGGCACCGACGGCGCGCGGTCGCTCTGGGCGGTCATGCCCCTGTTCGCGCTGCTCGTGCTCAACACCGTCGCCATCGTGGTCGGCCTGCTGGTGATGGCGGATCCGGCACCGACCTGGTTGTCCGTCGGCTGGGCCGCCATGATCGTGCTGATTCTCGGCCGGATGATCGTCGAATCGGTCACCGGCGGCCGGATCCGATATCGCGGGACGGCTCCGGACGCGGTACCCGCGCGCCTGGGTCCCCACGGCGGCGGACAGCCCGACCCCCACCCGAACCACAGCCCGGAGCCGCAGACAGTCGCGGCCTCCGCCTGACCCAGGTCGACCATGCCCAGAGAGGCGCCACCATGAACACCACGCTGGACACCACGATCGACCCTGCCGTCCGAACCGGCTCGGCCCCGAGCCCGCCCCCGCGGCGCCGCCTACGCCGAGCGCTGCTGTTCACCCGCACGCTCATCGTGGTAACAGGCCTGCTCGCGGCCGCGGTCGCGGGCGGCACCTACATCGTGCGGCAGCGACTCGCCGAGCGGACGATGGTCGATGCCGGTACAGCCGTGCTGACGGCACAGCCGATCACCGTCGGCTCGGCCGACGCCGCCGTCGTCACGCGGGTGCTGGCCACCGAGCGGCAGAGCGTGGCGGCCGGAACGCTCCTGGCCACCATCACGCTGACCGCCGACGGCGGCGCGGCTCGGGTGCAGGAGCTGCACGCGCCCGCCGCGGGCATCGTCACCCAGATCAACGTCGCCGCCGGGCAGATCGCCCGCGCCGGTGAACCGATCATCACCCTGTACGACCCGGCCAAGCTGCAGTTCGAGGTCGATGTGCCGCTCCCGACGCTGCGTAAGCTCCGGCTCGGGATGACCACCTACGTGAGCGGACCGGGCCTTTCCGGCCGGATCGCCACCACGCTGCAGCAGGTCCAGCCGAAGGTCGACGCCGGGCTGTCCCAGGCCGCGCCCGACCGGCTGACCGTCGTGCTGCGGCCTGATCCGGCGGCCCTGGCGACCGTGCGGACGCTGGTGCCGGGACTGCGATTCGGCGTCACCGTCGATACCACCACGGCCGTGGGCGGCACTCCGGCGGTCAACAGCGCATGAGCCGCCGCCACGCGGTGTTCACCGCGATCGCGGCCCTGGCCACCCTGACGGCGTGCAGTTCCACGCCGGCCGGCCGAAGCCCGGATGCGCAGCAGCGCGACGCCGGCCCGGTCACTGAGGGGGCGGCGGCGCCGCGGCTCGGGGTGCCCGCGTCGACCGGCCGCGGAAGCATCGCCGACACGCTGCCGCCGGGCTCCACCCCGACCAAGGGACCAGCCCAGGCCGGCGACCTCGCCGGCCAGGCGGTGCCGACCAACCAGTGGTGGAGCTCCGCGCTGACCGGACCGCGGACCCAGCCGATCTGGACCCACCCGCTGGCCGTGCGGGCCGACCCGGGTGGCCTGCAGGTCAGCGGCGCACCGGTCACGGCCTCCGCGAACGCGGTCATCACCGCGTTCCGGCCGGCCCTCACCGTCGCCGGCGCGACCGGCGCAGTCAGTGTTGTCAGCTACGGCGCCTTCCACGCCGTCCTGCGGGTCGCGCTGGCCGGTGGCGGTTGGGTCGACGCCACCCTCGTGCAGGGCAGCCCCGTGCTGTGGCTGCGCTTCCACGCGGCCGCGCCCACCGTGACCGGCGACCTCCAGGACGCGGGCAGTTCGGCCACCCGAGCCCGCCTGGACATCGCGGGCGGCCGCTGGGACGTTCTCGGTACCGACCTGACACTGCACGGCGCCACCATCACCGGGTCCGGCGAGCGGCTGGCCATCGCCCGGGTGCCGGACGGGGTCGACCGAGCCGCCTGGGAACGCGCCAGCACCGGCGATCCCGTCGTACGGACCACCGCCGCGATGACGTACGACGCCGCGGCCGGGACGGTCACCCAGACGCTGACCGCCGATCGGGCCGGCGGTGGCACCGGAGTCTGGGCGCTGCTGCCGCACCAACAGGCCGGGCTGGTCGCCGGATCGACCCCGCTGGCCGGCTCGTACCCCGACGCGCGAGGCACGATGTCCCTGGTCACGGCCGGGGCGGTACGGATCCGGGCGCCGATGCCCGGACTGCTGACCGCGGTGCCGACGGCGCCGCTGAGCCCGGCAGCGAACCAGGCCGTGCGCGCCGAACTCGAACGTGACCTGGCCGACCCACCCGGCGCCGGCGGCAGCTACTTCGGGCTCAAGGAGCTGGCCCGGCTGGCCACCGTCGCCGAGGTGGCCCACGCCGTCGGAGCGACCGCCCAGCGCACGGCGGCGCTGGACCGGCTGCGTCCGCAGCTGGTCGACTGGTTGACCTACTCGGGCCCGTCGGACGGGCGCTACTTCGGCTACGACCGGACGTGGGGCGGGTTGATCGCGGTACCGGCCGAGTTCGGCGCCGAGGACTACAACGACCACCACTTCCAGTACGGCTACCTGGTGCGTGCCGCCTCCGTACTGGCGGCGGCCGACCCCGGCTTCGCCCGCGAGTACGGCGACGTCGTCGACCTGGTCGTGCGCGACTTCGCCGGCTCACTGGCGATCGGCCCGGCGAGCGGGTTGCCACCGTTCCGGGCCTTCAACGCCTACCTGGGCAGCTCGGCCGCCTCGGGGTTCGCCCCGTTCGCGGACGGCAACAACCAGGAGTCGTCCAGCGAGGCGGTCGCCGCCTGGGAGGCGGTGGTGCGCTGGGGAACGGTCCGCGGCAACGCGCAGATGACCGCGTACGGCGTCACGCACTACGCACTGGAGGCGGCCACGGCCCGGATGTACTGGCTGGGCAGCGGCCTGACCAGACAACCCGGCTACGCCCACACCACGGCGGGCATCGTCTGGGACGCAAAAATCGACTACGCGACCTGGTTCGACCCGAAGCCGGAGTCCATCCTGGGCATCCAGCTGCTGCCGCTGACCGCAGGCTCGTTCTACCGCGGACCGTCGGCCGACCGGGAGCGCGAACTGGGCGACAAGCCCAGCGTCTGGGGCGACTTGTTCGCCGCCGACCTCGCCCTCTCCGACCCGGCCGCCGCCCGCCGCCGGCTCGACGCCGGAATCAGTCGGGAGGAGAGCACCAGCCGCGCCATGGTCCGCTACTGGGTGGAGGCCTTGGCCGTGCTGGGGCCGCCGCAGCCTGGCGTCGCCACGCCGGTGGGGTCGCTCGCCTTCGGGTCGGTGGACGCCCCGCGCGTGGTACGGGCGCCGACCGGGTAGCGGTCGCGGTCGCGAACGTCCGCTGAGCAGCGTCCACGCTGGTTGGCGGGCGTTTTCGCGTGCGGGGAGCGGAGGGCGTGGGATTCGAACCCACGGAGACGCGGAACGCCTCACCGGTTTTCAAGACCGGCGCCATCGGCCACTAGGCGAGCCCTCCAGCAGAACGACGCTAAGTGTGCCAGATCCCCGCCCGCCCATGGGGCGTCACCCACGTGGGGAGGTCGTTCGGGCGAACGCGAGGCGGTGAACCGCCGATGGGGCGACGCCCAGCGGTGGCGGCCTTGGTGGGAACGGCAATGATGGAGCCGTGCATGCGATCACGATCGAACGCCCCGGCGGGCCCGAGGCGCTGCGCTGGACCGAGGTTCCCGATCCGGCCCCCGCGGCCGGTGAGGTGCTGATCGAGGTGGCGGCCGCCGGCGTCAACCGCGCCGACGCGCTGCAGCGTCAAGGGAACTATCCGTCGCCCAAGGACGCGCCGCCGTACCTGGGGCTCGAAGTCTCCGGACGCGTCCGCGCCGTCGGCGAGGGGGTGCACGGGTGGCACGCCGGGCAGGAGGTGTGTGCGCTGCTCGGCGGGGGTGGTTACGCGCAGCTCGTCGCGGTGGCCGCGGGTCAGGTGCTGCCGGTGCCCAAGGGTGTCGACCTGGTCGACGCGGCCGGGCTGCCCGAGGTGGCGGCCACGGTCTTCTCCAACGTGGTGGACTTGGCGCGGCTCAAGCCCGGCGAGACGCTGCTCGTGCACGGGGGCGGGAGCGGGATCGGGACGTTCGCGGTACAGCTGGGCAAGGCTCTTGGGGCCGAGGTTGTGGCAACTGCCCGCGCGGCCAAGCGGGAGCGGCTGCTCGGGCTCGGGGCGGACCGCGTGATCGACTACAAGGCGGCCGACTTCGCCAAGGAGGTGCGGGCCGACGTCGTGCTCGACATCATGGGCGGCTCGTACCTGAAGCAGAACGTCGACGTACTGAAGACCGGCGGGCGACTCGTCGTCATCGGGATGCAGGGTGGCCGCCGCGGTGAGCTCGATCTCGGGCAGCTGCTCGCCAAGCGGGCGCTCGTGGCCGGCACCACGCTGCGGGCGCGGCCGGCCGCCGAGAAGGCCGCGATCGTGCGCGGGGTGCGCGAGGAGATCTGGCCGCTGCTCGACGAGGGCATGATCCGCCCGGTGATCGACCGGCGCTTCCCGATCGCCGAGGCCGCCGAGGCGCACCGCGTGCTCGAGTCGAACGAGCACTTCGGCAAGCTGTTGCTCACGGTTGGGTGAGGACCACCGGGCCCGGGCCCTTCTTCGCGAGGCGGTCGTCGGTGTTCACCAGCGTGCAGCTCTTGAGCGAGAGGCAGCCGCAGCCGATGCAGCCGGTGAGCGTGTCCCGCAGCCGTTCGAGCAGCTCGATCTGCTCGTCGAGGTGGGTGCGCCATCCGGAGGAGAGCCGGGCCCAGTCCGCCTTCGTCGGGGTGCGGTTCGCCGGCAGTGAGGCGAGCGCCTCTTTGATCGTTTCCAGCGGTACGCCCACCTGTGCCGAGATGCGGATGAAGGCGACCCGGCGCAGCTGCGAGCGCTCGTACCGGCGCTGGTTGCCGCCGGTACGCGTGGCGTGGATCAAGCCGAGCTTCTCGTAGAACCGCAGCGCGGACGGGGCCACGCCGCTGCGTGCGGAGAGCTCCCCGATGCTCAGGAGGTCCCGATGCTGCTGGACGGCTTGCGCATGCGTTCGCGGGACAGGATCCACAGCGCCTCGACGCCGTCCTTCCAGGTGATCTTCTTGCCCTCTTCGCGGGTGCGGGCGCGGTAGCTGATCGGCACCTCGTAGGGCCGGTGCCGGTTGCGCAGCAGCTTTCCGGTCACCTCGGCCTCCATGCCGAAGCCGGCCGAACGCACCTGGAGGGAGCGGTACAGCGAGACGGGCATCAGCTTGAAGCACGTCTCCAGATCGCCGAGGTAGCAGTTGTACAGCATGTTCGCGGCGGTGGTGACGGCCTTGTTGCCCATCACGTACCAGAACGAGAAGGAGCTGTGCGAGCCGAAGGTCCGGTTGCCGTAGACGACCGTCGCCCGGCCGTCGAGCACCGGCTCGAGCAGCTTCGGGATGTCCTGCGGGTCGTACTCGAGATCCGCGTCCAGGATGACCATGTAGTCGCCGGTGGCGTTCTCGACGGCCGTCTTGATCGCGGCGCCCTTGCCCCGGTTGCGCGGGTGGACGACCACGCGGAGCCGCTCGTCGTTCAGCCCGTGCAGGATCTCGGCCGTCCGGTCACGACTGCCGTCGTCGACGATGACGAGCTCGATCTCGGTCGGGTAGTTCACGTCGAGCGCCTGTTTCACGGCGTCGGCCACGCGGACTTCCTCGTTGTAGACCGGCATCAGGATCGACAGCTTCATTGCGAACTCCGGGGGCGTTTTGGCTGGACCAACAGACTAGCTGCCCGTCACCCGGGCGTGTGACCCTCCCGCGGAGGAGAGGAGGCTCGTACCTTGAGCCGTATGACGAACACATCCGCCACGGTGGAGCAGCTGGGCCAGGAACAGTATCTCCTGGTGACGACGTTTCGCCGGGACGGTACCCCAGTCCCGACACCCGTGTGGGCGGCGCGGGACGGCGAAGCGCTCATGGTGTGGACCGTGGGCGACTCCGGCAAGGTCAAACGCATCCGCCGCAACGGCACCATCACCGTCGGGCCGTGCACGGTCCGCGGCAAGGCGACCGGCGAGGCGGTCCCCGCCCACGCCACGCTCCTGGGCCCCGAGGGCGGCGTCGCCGTGCGCGAGCTCATCAAGCGCAAGTACGGCCTGCGCGGGCGCCTCTTCGTGTGGACCAGCATCCGCCGCCGGGGCGCCGACGCCACGGTGGGCATCCGAATCACGCTGACACCCTGAAAGACGAATCACGCTGACACCCTGAAAGAACAGCGCGCTCGGATCACCGGGGGGTGACGATCCGAGCGCGCTGCGGTAATAAGCCATGTCGTTTTGGCGCGGGAGGAGGACGCGATGTACTGTCGGCGTCAGTCGCCCGTGCGCTGTGTGGGAATTTGGCCCTGGAGCAGGGCCCGTACCTCAGACTCGCGGTAACGACGGTGGCCACCAAGCGTCCGAATCGCGCTCAGCTTGCCCGCCTTCGCCCAACGGGTGACGGTCTTCGGGTCGACGCGGAACATCGACGCGACCTCAGCCGGCGTTAGCAACGGCTCAGGCTCATGCGTGCGAGATGGCATCGGTCACTCCTCCACAGGTACCCAGGAACGCCGGCCGGGGTCCCGCCGGTCGACGCGTTTCCTATGGTCCGGGTAGTCCCCGATGTCCGACATGGGCCGAACGGCTGAAGGTCCCTGTATGGACGGATGATGAATAAGTGAATTTTCCGATTTTGACACCGCAAAATCGGATAAATTCGGACTCATTTTGACGGAGGGTGAGCGATCCACCACGAATCTAGCTCACTCTCCGGGGTGATGGGTAGCTGCCAAACACCCGCTTATTTAGCATAACGGACACCAATAGGGAGCGATTCGGTTGCGAAGGGTGACAGTCGATTGGGTGGGTGACGAACCGGACATTTAGCTTCGTCGAAGTCGCGCCCGAAGGCCGGGGGACCTGCGTTCGTGACGAACGCGTTCGTCACGGGCAAGGCCGAAGGCCCGGCGTGAGGGCGCGGGCTCGAGTTAGTTGCAGCGCTCCAGCAGCTGCACCGAGCGCCACCGCTCGACCAGCTTCTCGTAGACCTCGGTGGCCGCATCCGCGTCGCCGCGGGCCACGTTCGACAGGCCCGCCGACACGAGGCCCGGCGAGTCGTCCGCGGCCAGGGCCTCGTCCGACATCAGCGTCACCAGGCCGCCGTAGTCCAGCTCCACGATCGAGCGCGAGTGGAACTCCTCCAGCCAGCGCGCCGTCTCCTCCACCGCCACCGTGATCGGGGCGTCGCCCATCGCCCGGCGCAGCACCGCGTAGGCGCGGTGGGCCCGGCGGCGGGCCTTCGAGATCTCGGTGCGGTAGCGCAGGACGCGGCGGCCGGGGCGCATCGACAGCTCGCGCTCCTCCAGGTCCACGAACACGAACCAGCGCAGCGGTACACCCCAGGTCGCCACCTGCTCGTGGACCCGGGGGAGCCCGCGCTCCAGCACGTTGTCGCCGCTGCGCCAGTCGTCGACGATGGTCTGGGCGAGGCCGGCCAGCACGGGAGGTACGAACGCGTCGGCGATGACGCTGGGAACGCCGTCGCGCGCGGTCAGGGCCGCCTCGGCGACGCGGATGCGCAGGTTCCAGGGGCAGACGAGCAGCGTGTCGTCGGCCTCCAGGACGTAGGCCTCCTCCGGCAGGGCCGGCAGGCGGGTCCACCCGGCACCCAGCGCCTCCAGGACCGCGGTGCGCTGACGGCCGGGGCCGTCCGAGAGCGCGACGGCGCGGCCCTCCTTGACGTAGCGACGCCAGTACAGCTGGTGGTCACGGTCGAAGGCAGCCAGCGGCTCGTACACCCGCAGGTATGACGCGAAGAGCGACGGCACGGCCCGATCGTCGCACGAAACGACCGAACGACGCGAAGGCGCCCTGGAACCGACGGCCACGTGTCGGCGTTAGGGTCAAGTCACCGCACTGTCGTGAACGGCCCCGTCTCACGAGGACGGGCCGCGATTGCCTCGGGAGCATCCATGGGCGTCTTCGCCACCAACCACGAGCAGGTCGTGTTCTGTCACGACCGCGAGTCCGGCCTGCGGGCCATCATCGCCGTCTACTCCACCGCGCTCGGTCCGGCGCTCGGCGGCACGCGCTTCTATCCGTACGCGTCCGAGGAGGAGGCCTTGCACGACGTGCTGGAGCTCTCGCGCGGCATGGCGTACAAGAACGCGCTCGCCGGCCTCGACCTCGGCGGCGGCAAGGCCGTCATCTGGGGCGACCCGGACAAGGACAAGAGCGAGCCGCTGCTGCGGGCGTACGGGCGCTTCGTGCAGTCCCTCGGCGGGCGGTACTACACCGCGTGCGACGTGGGCACGTACGTGCGGGACATGGACGTCGTGGCCAAGGAGACCCGCTACGTCACCGGGCGCTCCGAGTCCCACGGCGGCGCCGGCGACTCCTCGGTGCTCACCGCGTACGGCGTCTTCCAGGGCATGCGGGCCGCCGCCGAGCACCGCTGGGGCACGCCCACGCTCGCCGGGCGCCGGGTCGGCATCGCGGGCCTGGGCAAGGTCGGTAAGCACCTGACCAAGCACCTGCTCGACGACGGCGCCTCGGTGGTCGCCACCGACGTGTCCGTGCGGGCGCTGGACTGGGCGAGCGCGACGTACCCCCAGGTCGACCTCGTCGACAGCAGCGACGAACTGATCGCCGCGCCGATCGACGTGTACGCCCCGTGCGCCCTCGGCGGTGCGCTCAACGACGACACCGTCCCGGTCCTGCGCGCCAAGATCGTCGCCGGCGCGGCCAACAACCAGCTGGCCCACCCCGGCGTCGAGAAGCTCCTCGCCGAGCGCGACGTGCTCTACGCGCCCGACTACGTCGTCAACTCGGGCGGGGTCATCCAGGTGGCCGACGAGATCGAGGGGTTCAACTTCGCCCGGGCGAAGGAGCGGGCCGGACGGATCTACGACACCACGAAGCAGATCCTGGAGCTGGCCTCCGCCGAGGGTGTACCCCCCGCGGTGGCCGCCGATCGGCTCGCCGAACGGCGGATGGCCGAGGTCGGAAGGCTCCGTACCATCTTGGTGTAACCATGCGCGGCGGCTCACGGCGAACGTGACGACCCGTCGACCACGTGGTGCTTACCCGCCGGCAACCAGACCGGTCCGGTCGGGTAAGCAACGCCACCGAAATGGTCGGTAGGGGCGAGATGCCGAAAGGTGCCCGCGACATGTACCGTAAGAGCCACGAGAGATGCCTGACGTTGTCGGGGCCTGCCGGTAATGGCTGCCCCGTAATTCTGTGCGAGGGGGTCGAGCCATGGGGCGCGGCCGTGCGAAGGCCAAGCAGACTAGGGTGGCCAGGGAGTTGAAATATCACTCACCTAACACCGACCTCGAAGCGTTGCAACGCGAGCTCGCGGCCGGCAGCCCTAAGTCACGCGACGACTACGCCGAGTATGACGGAGTCGACGAAGAGGCTGACGACGAGGACGACGACGAAGACGACCCCTCCAGCGACAGTGATTGGCGCTCAGGGGGTCGTTGACCATCGTGCGCTCAGTCTGGCTCGAGTAGCTTCGCGGATCGACCCAGACCGGGCGTCAACTCGGCTCACGGGCACGTGGACAACCACGTGCCCGAGCCGTGTCCACAGCACCCGCACGGCGGCCGTTCTCTCGACGGCACGCCCTGCGGGTGTCTCGACGTAACCACCTCTTGAGGGCGGTGCAGTGGCGCACCGCCTCGAGAGTTCTTGGGTGCCGGTCCTTACCGCGCTCGAGCTACCTGGGACGGTTGTTCCAGTTGTAGAAGGTCGGGATGTTCTCGAAGTGGTTCCAGGCGCACACGGCACTCGTGGCGTCGTCGCCCGGCACCTCTGATCTCGCCGTCCGTGCGGCCGCGGCCTCCTCCAGCAGCACCCTCAGGCCGTCGGCGGCCCGGTGAACGCGCTCGGTGACCGGGTCAGCTTGCTCCGGCATGGTCCAGCACTCCCTCCAGAAGGCGAATCTTGCTGTTGCGGCAGTGGTTCGTCTCGGTGCCGTCGAATCGGCCGTGCTCGAAGTAGCGGTTGGCCGCGTGGGCGCCGCCGCAGAAGCCGAAGTACGGGCAGCTCCGGCGGCAGGACTCCACGCCGCTCAAGTATTCGCCGATCCACGGGGCGGACGTTGCCGCGCCGGCCAGAACGGCCGACAGCGGCGTCTGCAGCACGTTGCCCGAGGAGAAGTCGCCGTAGTGCGGGTCGGTGAAGCCGGCCAGCTCCGGCGAGAGCAGGAACACGCGGCCGTCGGCGGCGATGGTCGGGATCGGGTCCAGGGCGCTCGGCAGGATGCCGTCGGCGCGGCCGGCCAGCACCGCCCCGGCGTACCGCAGCGTCCACTCGATCTCGCGGACGTGGATGCGGGGATCGCGGCGCCACGCGGCGACGAGCTCGGCCCAGAAGGCGCGCACGGCGTCGTCGGCGAACGCGTTCGTCCGCGCGTTGACGCCCTCCTGCTCCTCGATGTTGATGCCCAGCACCTCGCAGCCCAGCGCCAGGAAGTAGTCGTAGATCTCGGCGGCGAGGCCGGGCCGGGGATCGCTGACCACGCAGAGCGCCGAGAACGGCACCCCGTGCCGCTGCAGCGCTTCGATGCCGTGCAGGATCGTCCGGTACGCCTCCGAGCCCGCCCGGTTCACCCGCTGCCCGTTGTGCGCCTCGGGCCCGTCGACGCTCACGCTCACCCGGACGCCGTGCTCGGCGAAGAACTCGCACCAGGCGTCGTCGATGAGCGTGGCGTTGGTCTGCACGTGGTGCTCCACCCCCGCGAACGGGGCCATGAGCCCGGCCAGCGCGGCCCGGCCGGCGGCCAGGGGCTCGCCGGCGTGCCAGACGACCGAGAAGCGCTCGTCGGCGGCCGCCCACGGATTCACGGAGGCGGCGACCGCCTCGGCGACGGCAGGGCTCATGCGCTGGCTACTGGACCGGAACGGCAGGTAGCAGTACGTGCAGTCGAGATTGCACAGGGTGGTCGGCTGCATCACGACATACCCAGGGACCGGCGAGATGCCTTGCATGCCGCTCCACGACACCGCCCCGTCCTCCTTTTGGGCGTAGGGACGTGTCGCCTCAGCCTAGGTCCCTCGCTGCGCCGCGGTAAGCCCAGTTGATCGGATACGCGAGAGTTCGCGTATTCCGACACGCCCGTTCTAGAGAGATGCGTACGGGGGCAGTGCCGGTTGCACCACCCCCGTAGCGAAGATCCGGTCAGCCGCGGGTGTGCGAGCCGACCATCTGCACCGTGCCGGTGCCCTCGATGACCTCGCCGACCTGCCAGGCGTCCAGGCCGCGGCCGGCCAGGAAGGCCAGGGTGCGGTCGGCGTCCTCGGCGGAGACGACGGTCATCATGCCGATGCCCATGTTGAAGGTGCTCTCCATCTCGGTGTCCTCGATGCGGCCCTTCGTGCGCACGAGCTCGAAGATCGGCTGCGGGCGCCAGGTCGAACGGTCCACGACCGCGTCGACGTGCTCGGGCAGGACCCGGACCAGGTTGCCCGGGACGCCACCGCCGGTGACGTGGGCGTACGCGTGGATGTCGCTCTCCTTGATCAGGTCGAGGCAGTCCTTCGCGTAGATCCGGGTCGGGGTGAGCAGCTCCTCGCCGAGGGTGCGCTGGCGGCCGAACTCGTCGATGACGCTGTCCAGGCGCATCCGGCCGGCGCCCAGGAGCACGTGGCGGACCAGCGAGTAGCCGTTGGAGTGCAGGCCCGTCGAGCGCAGGGCGATGACGGCGTCGCCGACCTCGACCCGGTCGCGGCCGAGGATCGCGTCCTCCTCCACGACGCCGACGCCGGTGCCGGAGATGTCGTACTCGTCGGGGCGCATCACGCCCGGGTGCTCGGCGGTCTCGCCGCCCAGCAGCGCGCAGCCGGCGTAACGGCACCCGTCGGCGATGCCGGCGCCGATCTCGGCCACCCGGTCCGGCACGACCTCGCCACAGGCGATGTAGTCGAGCAGGAACAGCGGCTCGGCCCCGCACGCGACGAGGTCGTCCACGACCATCGCGACGAGGTCGATGCCGACCGTGTCGTGGATGCCCATGGCCTGGGCGATCGCCAGCTTGGTGCCGACACCGTCGGTCGAGGAGGCGAGGATCGGGCTCTTGTACTTCTTCAGGTCCAGCCGGAACAGCCCGGCGAACCCGCCGATGTCACCCATGACCTCGGGCCGGTGCGTGCGGTGCACCTTGGTGCGCAGCAGCTCGACGGCCTGCTCGCCGGCGTGGATCGACACACCCGCGTCCGCGTACGTCACGGTCTTACGGCGACCCCGGCCATTGCCGGCGGTCCACAGCTGCCGCTCGGGGGTGCTGCCCTGACCGGCCTTGCCGGTCTTGTCGGCGCGCTCGTCCACGTGCGTCACTTTCTCCCCTTTGGTTGCCTCTGCGGCGCAGGCACCGCGGTATGTCTCGGGTGGGCGGTCACGGGTGCAGCAGTGCGCCCGAACCACCAACACTGGCGGTCACGCTCGGCGCGCCGTCAGTCGCGGTCGGCGCGGCCCCCGCAGCGCGGGCGACGCCTTCCAGCACGTGCTTGCCGATCACATTGTCGGCCGGCAGGTCGATCGGGTACTGCCCGTCGAAGCAGGCGCTGCAGAGCCGGGTGGCCGGCTGCTCGGTGGCGGCGATCAGGCCCGGCAGCGACACGTAGCCGAGGGAGTCCGCGCCGATGGAGCGGCGGATGCCCTCGATGTCGAGGCCGTTGGCCAGCAGCTCAGCCCGGGTGGCGAAGTCGATGCCGTAGAAGCAGGGCCACTTGACCGGCGGCGAGGAGATCCGCACGTGTACCTCGATGGCCCCGGCCTCGCGCAGCATGCGCACGATCGCCCGCTGGGTGTTGCCTCGCACGATCGAGTCGTCGACGACGATGAGGCGCTTGCCCCGCACGTTGTCGCGCAAGGGGTTGAGCTTGAGCCGGATGCCCAGCTGGCGGATCGTCTGGGACGGCTGGATGAAGGTGCGCCCGACATACGCGTTCTTGATCAGGCCGTGGCCGAACGGGATGCCGGACTCGGTGGCGTAGCCGATGGCGGCCGGCGTGCCGGACTCGGGGACCGGGATGACCAGATCCGCGTCGACCGGGTGCTCCTTGGCCAGCGTGCGCCCGATGGCGACGCGGGCCGCGTGCACATTGCGCCCGGAGATCGTGGTGTCGGGGCGGGCGAGGTAGACGTACTCGAACAGGCACCCCTTCGGATCGGGCGTGCCGAAGCGGCTGGAGCGGAGGCCGTGCTCGTCGATCGCGATGAGCTCGCCGGGCTCGATCTCGCGGACCACGCTGGCGCCGCAGATGTCCAGGGCCGCGGTCTCGCTGGCCACGACCCAGCCGCGCTCGAGGCGGCCGAGCACCAGCGGGCGCACGCCGTTGACGTCGCGCGCCGCGTAGAGGGTGTCCTCATCCATGAAGACGAAGCTGAACGCGCCGCGCAGGGTCGGCAGCACCTCCAGCGCGGCCGCCTCGACGGACAGGTCGGGCCGCGCGGCCAGCAGCGCCGTCACCAGGGCGGTGTCGTTCGTGGAGTTGATCGCGTCCGGCTCGACGTCGGGCAGCTCCGCAACCCGGCGGGCCAGCTCAGCGGTGTTGACCAGGTTGCCGTTGTGGGCCAGCGCGATCGTGGTGCCCGCCCGGTCGTCGCCGGCGCGGGTGGAGCGCAGCGTCGGCTGCGCGTTCTCCCAGGTGGAGCCGCCGGTCGTCGAGTACCGCGCGTGGCCGATCGCGATGTGGCCGCGCAAGCTCGCCAGGGTCGGCTCGTCGAAGACCTGGGACACCAGGCCCAGGTCCTTGTAGACCACCACACCGGATCCGTCGGACACCGCGATGCCGGCCGCTTCCTGACCACGGTGCTGTAGCGCGTACAGCCCGTAGTAGGTCATCTTCGCGACCTCTTCGCCCGGCGCCCAGACGCCGAACACACCGCACTTGTCCTGAGGACCTGGACGCTGGGGGTCGAGCTCGTGGCTCAACCGGCCATCGCCTCGGGGCACTAGCCGCTCCTGTCGTCGCAGTTGCCTTGGTGTGGCTGAAGTGAAAGACCGTGGGTGGGGTGTCGGGGGGATGGCTTCAAGGTTGACGCCAGCCATCCGGCCTGGGGCTGTTCGACGCCACTAGCTGGGTCGCCGTCGCGGGGAACAGTGTACGCGAGGTTCGGGCATGACGCAGAGCGACGTATCGAAGGCTGTTGGTGACCAATGTGTCCGACGGTTTGCGAGGGTTACAACGGTAGATAACCAGATAAATCCGCACGAACCCCGCTGGCGCGAATCTTTCCGGCCGTGACGGCTTCGTGCCATGATTTCCGGCCCGTGGCGATCTCGATCCACGTGACCGGGTCGGTCTCCACGACGTTGGGTGGCGTACCTCTCGTATGTCTTGGCCCCTCGATGCACTGAATCGCGCCGTACGGAGGAACCCGCACCTCCACCGAACGTCCGGGCGCGCGTGACCGCAGCTCGGCGAGCAGTTGCCGGACCGCATCGCGCACCGCGGTCCGGTCCGGATCGACCCCGGCGTTCAGGGCATCAAGGACGCTTTGCACCGTGTCGGAATATCGGTGCGCATTGGACATAGCGGGACGATACGACTGCTCCGGCACTGCTCGCAAGACGCTGCGGGTTTCGCCGACCCCGTCGGACAGGGCATAGTTTGCTGCGGCGCACCATGCAAGGCGAGCCTCGCTCGCATGTTGGACCATGGACAGACATGCTCGGCAGCGACGCTCGGGTGAAAGTCAAGATCCGGAGGGGTGTGGACGTGACTGCGCACCGACGAACCCTGCTGTTCAGGGCAGGGACGGTGGCTGTTCTGGCCACGGGCGCTCTGGTCGGCACGGCGGCGCCGGCGTTTGCCGATGCCACCGTAGTGATTGGCGGTAATCTCGACGCGTCACTGACGGTAGGCGGTGGACCGCAGACCGTCAATGTCCAGGTCAAGAACACCGGTGACACGCCCCAGCTGGCGGCGGTCAAGCTCACCATCGACATCCCCAGTGACCTCGGCCTGAGCATCTCCAGCAAGCCCGGCGGCTGCAGTGGCAGCGGCACGCACCTCGACTGCACCATCGACGGGCCGCTCGCGCCGAACTCCACGAAGAACCTGCCGGTCGGCATCGCCCCGCCGGCGCAGAGCTCGATCCCCGCCGGCCAGACCAAGACCGGCACGCCCGGCCAGGTGATCATCACCGACGGCGGCTCCGACACGAAGCCGTTCAACGCCAGCCTCAAGGCCCAGGCCGCCGCGCCGACGACCCAGGCGGCGCCGACCACGGTCACCGAGGTCTCCGGGACGATCACCGACTCGCAGACCGGCAAGGGCATCGCCGGCGCGACAGTGGTGCTCGCGGACGGCAGCGGCAAGGAGCGCCAGCTGACCTCCGGTTCCACCGGCTCGTTCAAGTTCACCGGCAGCGAGCAGAACCCGATCGCGCCGGGGGCGATGACGATCACGGCCGGCGCGACCAACTACGAGAACTCCAACGCCAAGCCGGTGACCGGCACGGCCGGCAAGGCGAGCACCGGCATCAAGATCGGGCTCGTGGTGCTGGCCGACACCGCCTCGGCGGCGCCGCTGCCCAGCGCGAACGACGGGGCCATCGTCGAGGGCCAGTCGGCCGGCGGCGTCGTGCCGCAGAACACGGCGACCAACAACGCCTCCAACGACAGCGGCGGCGGGGTCTCCTGGATCCTGATCGCGCTCGGGGTACTGCTCGTCGGCTTCGGCATCGTGGCGATCGTGCTGCTCCTGCGCCGCCGCGGCGATGACGACGACGACGAGAACGAGGACGAGCCGGCGCCGCGCCGCGGCGGGCCCGGCGGCGTGCGGCCCGGTTACGCCGGCGGCGGCGCGGGCCCCGACCCGACGATGGTCGGCGCGATGGGCCCGGCCCCGACGATGGTCAACCGCGGCGGCAACAACGACGCGACAGCGATCGTGCGGCCCGGCCGCGGGGTCTTCGACGACGTCCCGCCGGACCCGTACGGCGCGCCCCCGCCCGGCCCCGGCGGCTACCCGTCGGCCGGCGGCTACGACGCGGGCTTCGCCAGCGGCGGGTACAACGGCGGCGGCGCCAACGGCTACGGCCCGCAGGGCCGCCCGGCCCCCGGCCCGGCGGTCGACCCCTACGCGCCGGACTACAACGGCGGCGGCCAGGGCGGCGGCGGATATCCGGACGCGACCCAGCGCTACGAGCCCGGCACCGGCGGCAACGGCTACGGTGGCGGCAACGGCAACAACGGCTACAACCACAACCCGGCGACCGGCGGCAACAACTACGGCGGCCAGGGCGGCCAGGGTGGCCAGGGCGGCTACGGAGCCAACGGCTACGACGGCCCCTCGGCCGGCGGCGGCTACGGTGGCGGCGGTCAGCAGGGCCGCGGCGACTACGAAGGCCCGCCCACGACCCTCGGTGGCTTCGGCGGCGGTGACCGCGGCGGCTACGACGGCCCCCCGGCCGGCGGTGACCGCGGCGGTTACGACGGTCCGCCCGCCGGCGGCGGTTACGACGGTCCGTCAGCGGGCGGCGGGTACAACCCGGCCGGCGGCGGCGCCGATCGTGGCGGCTACGGCCAGGGTTACGACGACCGCGGTGGCTACAGCGCCGGCGGCGGCCAGTACGACGGGCCCTCGGCCGGCGGCGGGTACAGCCCGGCCGGCGGCGGCGACCGCGGTGGCTACGGCCAGGGTTATGACGATCGCGGTGGCTACGGCCAGGGCGGCGGCGGCCAGTACGACGGCCCCTCGGCCGGCGGCGGGTACGCCCCCGGCGGCGATCGCGGTGGCTACGGCCCCGGTAACGGTGGTGGCGGGGCCGAATACGACCAGCCGTACGCGGGCCGCGGTGGCTACGGCCCCGGCGGGGGCGGCGGCGCCGACCGCGGCGGGTACGAGCCGGCCGCGGGCTACGAGCGCGACGGCTACGAGCGCGTCCCCGAGCCTCCGCGGGCCGGTAACGGCTACGGCCCGGGCGGCGGTCCCGGTGGTCCGGGCGGTGGCGGTGGTGGCGGCGAGTACGACCAGCGCGGTGGCTACGGTCCGAACGGCGGCGGCGGCGACTACGACGACGCCCGCTCCCAGGGGCGCGGCGGCAACCGGCGCTCGCTGGACTGGCTGGACGACTAGGCGCGGTAGAACCGGCAGGACATGTACATGTAGACGGAGGGGCGGCCGGGTGCCGCCCCTCCGTCGTCGTTCAGGCATCCTCGCCGGAGTCGGTGTCCCCGGAGGTGTCCGGCTCGGCGGACACGGCGACCGTCCGGATTCCCCCGGTAGTAGGAGTAATCAATCACGCCGGGCCGAGTGGGATGCGTGTCCATCCAACGGGGTCCGCCGTACGCCCGCCCGAACCGGCCGACTCCGCTGATGGTGTCTATTCGCGCCGTATGTGCAGCCGGACCGTGGTGCCCGGCCCGTTGGTCCGCATCTCGAGCAGGTCGCAGATCTGGCGCGCGATCCACAGCCCGTGGCCCTGGCCGGCCTGGGGGTCGGCGCGCAGGAAGCCGAGGAAGTTGTCCGTGGCGGAGCCCCGGTCGACGATCTCGCAGATGACCCGGCGCTCGGTCGCCCACAGCCGCACCTCGCCCCGGCCGGCGCCGTGGCGGATGGCGTTCGTGGCGACCTCGTTCACGGCGAGGGTGAAGTCGTCGAGGCGTTCGGCCGGCACGCCGAGGCTCACCGCGTGGTCGGCGACGAACTGCCGTACCGCCGCCATCTCCGTGAATTCCGGCAGCAGTTCGACGTCGTGGGCCGGGCGCTCCATCAGGGACTGGTTCTGCGCCGCGTAGTAGGAGGCCGGGTCGGCGTAGGCGGAGCTGACCTCGCTCTGCGGCCCGACCGCGAGCGCCGGATGGGTACGCCGGGCGTCGTCGACGATCGCGGCCGGCAGGGACCGGGTGTCGTACCCGCACATCAGCCAAGCCCGCGCGTCGGCCAGGGCGACGTTCATGACCGACTCGTACCGCCCCCACTCCGACGTCTCCAGCGAGTCCCGCCCGGCCCAGACCGGCTCGCCGAGCACCCGCAGGAGCCCGGTCGGGTTCGGCAGCGCGTCGATGCGCCGGTGGTGGGCGTCGAGCGTGCGGCCGGGAGAGTCGAACCAGCCCGAGGCGGGCAGGAAGGTCACCCGGCCGGCGTCGGCGCCGAGCTCCTCGCGCAGCAGCGTCTCGTTCTCGTCGGACGTGACGGCCAGCACCGAGTCGCCGCGGTGCACGCCCTCGGCCACGAACGGCACGGCCGCCGCGAGGAAGACCGTGGCCGAGTCGAACACGAGGGCCTGGTGGATGAGGCTCACGGCGACTCGTCCACTTCCGGCAGCGACCAGCGCGCGATGTGCAGAACCTTGCGCATCGAGGCGGGCATGTGGCGCACCTGCACCCGGCGCTCGGGCGCGACCGACTCGGCGAAACGCACCAGCGCGCGGATGCCGGCCACGTCGATGAAGGTGAGCTCGGCGAGGTCGAGCACGAGCAGCGGCTCCCCGGTGGGCCAGTCGGCCGCCCGCGCCAGCGCGTCGGCGAGCGGGGCGGCGGTGGAGTCGTCAACGACGCCGGCGATGCGCAGCCCGCGCGGGGAGTAGGCCGGCACGATCCGCAGCCGGCGGTCGTCGTGCAGCGGGTCGATGCAGACCACACCGTGGTGCACGGACACGAGGCCGGCGAGGTCGGCCCGCTCGAAGAGCCGTTCGTCGTACTGGCACACCGCGGCCAGATCCGCCGAGTCCACGACGGTCGAGGAGACCCCCGACTCGTACTCGTGCAGCTTGGTGGTTCCCGGCACCCCGCGCAGCGTCCAGCTCATCTCGCCGGTGAGCCGCAGGCCCTGGAAGCCGGCCGCGCGCGCCTCGCGCACCGCGAGCCGGATGCCGGAGAGCACCTCGGCCGGGTCGAAGCCGGCGTCGCTCCCGTCGGCCGCGCGGACCTCGAGCTGGCCCCGGGCGATCGCGAGCGCGCCGTCGACACCGCGGGGGCCGAGCCAGGCGTCCAGCGCGCCGGAGTTCGTGCGGTCGGAGAAGTACAGCACGCGCTCACCCCGCCGGAGCCCGTCCGCGATGAACGCGGAGACGACCTCCCGCTGCTCGGCGTCGCTGGCGAACGGTAAGCACAGGTGGTCGCCCGGGCGGATGCGCCCGGCATGGGTGGCGGAGATCGACTCGCTGATGGGTTTCAACCTACGTGGTCTACCCAGGGGGTGCCGTCCGCGAAACCCCGCTCATCTAATGCAACAGGTCGTGCAGACCTTGGGCGTGGGCAGCGTGAAGGCCAGGCAGCACGTGCGGCGCTGGATGTTCAGCCCGCCGCCCTCGCGCGGGGTGAGCTCCACCAGGTCATCGGCGTCCAAGGCGGTCAGCAGCCGGGCCGCGATGTCCATCGTCGGGCCCGGCAGGGAGTCGGCGGCGCGGGACAGGCCGTAGGCCACGCCCGAGGCGACCGAGCCCCACAGCGTCCGCCGCCCGAGGCGGGCCCGCTTGCGGAACTCCTCCAGCAACGGGTCGAGGTGCGCGTCGACAAGCGAGCGGCGCAGCACCCCGAGCAGCTCGTCCTCGTCCTCGACGATGAGCAGCCCGGGCGCGTCGGTGGCCACGATCGGGTCGGTGGCCAGCACCGCCGTCACCGGGGAGCGCAGGGCGAGCGTGAGAAAGGGCCGGGGTTCGCGGTACCGCACAAGCACGTGGTCGGGCGTCATGAGCGGGACGCGGCGCGAGGCGGCGAAGCCGAGCACCGCGGGCAGCGCGCACCAGTACGAGTAGCACTTCCACGCGAGCGCGGCGGCCGCGTGCGGCTGCGCGCTCCAGCGCCGGGCGGCGGTGTCGAGCAGCTCGGTCACGTCGAGGTCGGCCGCGGAGCGCCACCCGGGGCCGCCGGTGCCGACAAGATCGGGCACCAGCCCCTGGAGTGAATCTTCACCGTGCCGATTCCGCAGCGCGGCCAGCGTGGCGACGACCGGCCGGAGGGGTTCGACACCCTCGCGGCTGATGAGCGCGGTCACGTTCGGTCGCCGTTTCCGGTGGCGGGCACGATGAGCGGGCACCGCGGCGCGGAGCTCGTACCGTACGTGCTGATGCTGCTCACCACCGTTGCGTACCCCCAGAAGTGCCTACCAAGCGCCCACGATACAGCTATTAGGTAAGCCTAACCAGGTTAACCTTGTCGGCTTACGGCGGCCGGCATGTCGTAACGTTGTGTCACGAGGGTGATGGCGCGTGGTGACCGAAACGGGTTGATCAAGACCGATCCGGCGGTGTTGTCAACCATTTTGTCAGGAATCTGTCCGGCGGACCTGGTCAACAGCCGGACTCGTGGACACTAACCGGACAGGGGCCGTCTCCCTGTAGGGCTGGACCGGACATGACTACGAGCGACCCATCTCCCGTGCAGCGGGCGGCGGAGGCGTTCGTCGCAGAGTTCGCGCGGTGGCGCGTCGAGCGTGGCATGTCCAAGAAGCAGCTGGCCGCCGCCATGGGCTTCGACGCGTCGTACGTCAGCCACGTGGAGGCCGCCCGGCACCGCCCGACCGAGGACTTCGCCCGGCGCGCCGAGGCGATCCTGCAGAGCGGCGGGTCGGTCTGGCAGCGGTACAAGGAGTACGACGAGCTGCGGGCGACCGCGCGCAGCCGCGTGGGCGTGCCCGGCCGCGACCCGCCGGTGCCGGACCAGTGGCTGCCTCCGGGCACGGGGCTCGTGGTCGAGCGTGAGACGGCACGCCTGTCCTACGTCGACGGGAAGTACCGCTGCACGGTCCGCCGCGCGCTGTACAACGCCGGCACGGAGCCGATCACCCGGTACCTCGTCCGGATCGCGGTCGACCGCTACCCGGAGGACCCCGCCCGCTCCAACCGCCACCACCACGACCACCCGCTCTCCCTCGAGGAGCTCTCGCTCGTCGCCTCGTGCGCCGGCGAGCCCATGGAGTGGCGGGCCAAGACCGACCGCGACACCCTCAAGGAGCTGTGGCTGCTCTTCGAGAACGCGCAAGGGCGTTTCCCGTTGTACCCCGGGCAGCGCACGACGATCGCGTACTCGTGGCACATCAGCATCGACAAGTGGGGCAACTGGTTCGAACGGGCCATCCGCCTGCCCACCCGCCACCTCACGGTCGAGGTCGAGTTCCCGGCGCGCATGCGCCCGGTGGTCTGGGGCGTGCAGACGTCGCTGTCGGCCGAGGAGGTGCCGCTGCGCACGCCGATCACGCAGGGGCTCTCCGAGGACGGGCGCGCGGTCTTCTCCTGGCACACGGAGGCGGCCACGCTGCACGACTACTACCGGCTCGAGTGGCGATTCCGGGGCAGCCGGCCCGAGGGCGCCGTGGAGGACACCGACGACTGGCCGGACCCGCCGTTCGTGCCCCCGTCGGCCCACCGGCTCTCGGCCTGACGCCGCGGGAGCGCGCGTTCTGAGTGACACCGTGCGCGCAGGGTGCGACTACCTTCCGTACACCGTGGGCGTGAAAAAGGTGTACACCGCGTGAGACCGCGCCGGAGTCGTCGCTACGATGGCGCGCGTGGCGGAAGCGGTCTTATTCGACCTCGACGGCACGCTCATCGACAGCGAGCCCATCTGGGCCGCGGCCAACACGGCCTTGGTGCGCTCCCGCCGCGCTGAGGTCACCGATGAGCTGCTGCGCAGCCTGAGCGGGCTCGACGCGACGGTGGCGATGCACCGTATCCACCGGTACTACGGCTGGCGCGGCCTCGACGTGCCCGGCGACGTGGCGTTCGTGCAGCGCCGGGTCCACGAGGCGTACGCGCGCGGCGTGCACTGGCTGCCCGGCGCCCGGGCGCTGCTGGCCACGGCGCGCGCCGCGGGCCTGCGGGTGGCGCTTGTCACCTCGACCTATCGCGAACTCGTCCGGTACGTGCTGCGCGAGGCCGGCCCGGGCGCGTTCGACACGGTCGTGTGCGGCGACGACGGGCACCGGCCCAAGCCCGACCCGGCGCCGTACCTCGCCGCGATGGACGCCCTCGGCGTCGCCGCCGCGGACTGCGTCGCCGTGGAGGACTCGGCCGTCGGCGTGGCGAGCGCCCACGTGGCCGGCTGCGCGGTGCTCAACGTCGCCCCGATGATGCGCTCCGACCTCGCCCACACGTGGGCGCCGTCGCTGCGACACGTCGGCGTCGCCGAGCTGCGCGCTGCCCTCGGCGACCGGGCGGCGCTGACCGGCCCGTCGCTGCTGAGCGTGGTGCCCCGCCCGGCGATCGCCGTGCAAGCCATGCCGGCCGTGCAAGCCGTGTGAATGGCCGTGCAAGCCGTGTGAGCAAGGGCGGCGCCGCCGTGCAATACGGCCGTCGTCAGGCCATCGAGACGGCCGGGGCGCCCGGGTCCACGTGGTCCACGCACAGGATGCCGCTGAGGTGGTCGACCTCGTGCAGGACGTCGCGGGCCAGGCGGCCGTGGTCGAAGGTGGCGACCTGCTCGTCGCCCGCCGGCGTGCGGTAGCTGACCACGGCGGTGCGCGGGCGGCGCAGCGAGCAGCGGAAGTCGAAGAAGCTCAGGCAGCCCTCGGTCGTCTCCTCCCACTCGGTGCGGGCGGCCGGGCCGACCTCGATCACCTGCGGGTTGATCAGGGCCAGCTGGGGCGCGCCGTGGGCGCGGAAGATCGCGATCGAGCGCGGCTCGCCGATCTGGGGCGCGGCCAGGCCCATCGCGCCGGTGCTGAAGTCGTGCACCCGCATCACCGCGTCGGCCACGGCGGTCAGGCGGTCGAGGATGCGCAGCGCCTCGTCGCGCTCCGCGGGCAGGTCGAACGGGCGGGTCCCCGCGGTGAGCATGGGGTCGCCCAGCTGCACGATGCCGAGCGCCGCCATCACCTCGCTCGGCCGGCGGGTCCCGTTGAGCCGGCGGGGCGCGGGGGCCGGCGCGGTCTTGCGGTCGTCTGCCACATCGCTGGTCATCGCTGCTCCTTCAAGGGGCGGTTGGTGCAATCGCCACGTGAATGGACGCGAGCCAAGTGCGCGAAATGCCGCGGGCTGGCGGGACCGCGGAGCGAAGAATCGTACGGGTACAAGTGTGGAAATGCGACGGCCCGGCTCAGCGCCATCCACCCAGTGTGAGTGGCGGTGAGCCGGGTGTGAACCCCTATAGGTCTCGTTGAACGTGAATGAATGCGTGCGATTCTTAAGGGCTTAGGTAACGTTTAGAGCGGGGAAGCTCAGTCGAGTTCGCCGGCCGCCGAGAGGAACGCTTCCTCTACGTAAACGGTGATCCAGCGGGCCGGACGACGATCGGCGACCAGGTCGAGCAAGGGGTCGAGGTTCAGCCGGCGGTAGGCCCGGCGCATGGCGTCGTCGTCCAAGACCTTCGCCTGGCCGCTGACGTGCAGCCCGATCGCGCCGCGGGCGAAGTCGACGAACAACAGGCTGATGTGCGGATCGCGCTGAATGTCGGAGACCGGGGTGGAAAGGCTCAGGTCGTCGAACTCGGGCCACGCGAGACGATTCGCGCCCAGTACGCGAACGAAGCCGGGGCCGCCGGTGACGAACGTGCAGTCGTGCCCGTCGTCCGGCTCGCCGGTGGCGACGAACATCATCTCCTGGCGGCGGACGAAGCTCTGCATGTGTTCGTCGAGTTCGGTCAGGACCTCGCGGTCGGACAGGGTGGGCAACGGACACCTCCAGGATTGCGTGCGCCTCCAACACACCGTCGCACCGGCCGTCGCAACCAGCCGGACAGTCGGTGCGACACCGCCGTTCGGCTGATGTGGCCGCGCCTGTCCAGTGCCGAGGACCGGTGCGTCGCGGGGAATATGGGCGCCGCACACCCGTCGTCGCACAGTCAGTGCGATGCGTGGTCTTCGCAGGTAGTGACCCTGATTTACACCAGGGCACCGACGTTTGACCGCGAAGGGCACCGATGAGCAATCTGTCGCGATTACTGAAGGAGAGCTGGACACTCGTCGAGGAGCAGCAGGACAAGCTCGCCCGCTACTTCTACGCGCGCATGTTCCTCAACAACCCGCAGCTGCGGGACCTGTTTCCGGTCCAGATGGATGTCCAGCGCTCCCGGCTGCTGGGCGCGATCGTCACCGCCGTGCAGACGGTCGACAACCCGGAGAACTTCGACGAGTACCTTCAGTCGCTCGGACGGGACCATCGCAAGTTTCACGTGCAACCAGAGCACTACGAGGTCGTCGGGGATGCACTGGTCGAGGCCCTGCGCACGTACGGCGGCGGCCAGTGGACAATCGAGTTCGACCAGGCCTGGCGCGACGCCTACGCGAGGATCGCGGAGGTCATGATCGCGGGGGCCGAGGCCGACTCGAGCAACCCGCCCTACTGGCACGCCGAGGTGCTCTACCACGAGCGCCGCAGCCGGGACATCGCCGTGCTGACCTGCCGGCCGATGCAGCCGCTGGAGTACCGGGCCGGGCAGTACGTCAGCGTCGAGACGAAGTACCAGCCGCGGCTGTGGCGGGTGTACTCGATTGCGAACGCGCCCCGCAAGGACGGCTCGCTCGACCTGCACGTCCGCGCGGTGGGGGCCGGCTGGGTCTCCTCGGCGCTGGTCCGGCGGGTGCGGCCCGGCGACATGATCCGCCTGGGCGCCCCGATGGGCCAGATGACGCTGGACCGACGCTCGACCCGGGACGTCGTCTGCGTGGCCGGCGGCACCGGGCTGGCGCCGATCAAGGCGCTCATCGAGGAGATGACCCGCGCCAACCGGACCCGCTGGGTGCACGTGTTCTTCGGCGCCAAGGACCGCGACGACCTCTACGACCTGGCCTGCCTCAACCGGCTGGCGGCCCGTTACCCGTGGCTGTCGGTGGTGGCGACGACCAGTGACGACCCGGACTTCCCGGGCGAGCACGGGAACGTATCGGACATCGTCGCCCGCTACGGCCCGTGGCGTAACCACGACTTCTTCGTCTCCGGCTCGCCCACGATGGTGCGGGCGACCCTGCGAACCCTGGCCGAGATGCAGGTTCCGTCTATCCGGATCAAGTACGACGCCTTCGGTGGCGTCTGAGCGCGGGCGGGCGGTCAAGGTGCGGTGACCGCCCGCCCGTGCTCGGACGGGGCTTCGAGAGTTCTTCAGTACAGTGGCGCCGTGATCGAAAAGCGGGGGATCCGGGCCGAGATCCTCCTGGTGCTCGGCGTCTCGCTGGGCAGCTCGGCCATCTACGCGATTCTCAACATCATCAACCGGCTGACGTACGTCAAGCCGCTGTCCGAGCAGACCGCGACGCTGAACCCGACCGTCGTGGCCGATCGGCCGTGGCTCGACCTGCTCTACCAGCTCGCCGGGATCCTGCTCGGCGTCGTGCCCGCCTTTCTCGCGGTACACCTGTTGCGCCGGGCCCATGACCCGCTCGAGGTCGGCCTGGACGTCAAGCGGCCCGGCTTCGATCTGCTGACCGGGGCCGGGCTGGCCGCGCTCATCGGGCTGCCGGGGCTGGGGCTGGTCTGGGCCGCCCGGGCGCTCGGCATCAGCGCCCAGATCGTGCCCGAGGCGCTCGGGACCCACTGGTGGTCGGTGCCGGTCCTGATCCTCTCGGCCGTCGAGAACGGGGTGCTCGAGGAGATCGTGATGATCGCGTACCTCCTGACGCGCCTGCGCGACCTGCGGCTGGGCTGGTGGACGGCGATCCTCACCAGCGCCGTGATCCGCGGCTCGTACCACCTGTACCAGGGCTTCGGCGGGTTCGTCGGCAACCTCGTGATGGGGCTCGTGTTCGGGTACTTCTTCCGCCGGACGCGGCGGGTCATGCCGTTGATCGTGGCCCACTCGATCCTCGACATCGTGTCGTTCGTCGGGTACGCGCTGCTCAAGGATCATCTCGGTTTCCTGAGTTAGGGCAAATCCGGACAATTGGCCTGGCTTCGTGGGCCGAATCCTTCTCGTCATCACCCTGGTGCTGACCACCGCGTTCGCCGTACCGTCGCCGGCTTCGGCAAATCCGACACGACGCTCTACATCGTGCAGCTGGCCGGGGACCCGGCGCTGCGCACCGAGAGCGCTCGCGCCGCCGTGCGCGCGAACCGGGAGTCGGTCCTGCGGCGGGCCGGGATCGGCACCCCCGTGGTGGACTACGAGACCGTCTTCAACGGCTTCGCCGCCGCCCTGACGCCCCAGCAGCGCGAGCGGGTCCGCCGCGACCCTGGGGTGCGGCAGATCTGGAAGAACGAGCGGCGCATCGTGGAGACGATCAGCACCCCGGCGTTCCTGGGCCTGGACGGACCTGCGCGGGCACGCGGTGCGCAGCCCCATCGCGGTGCGCCCGGCTCGTCGGCCGCAGCGACGGCACCACCTCCGACGAGGAGGTGCCGCTGACCGGCGGTTCCGGGGTGTTCCAGGTGTACGTCGTGCAGTTCGCGCTGCCGCCGCGGCTGAACGAGCAGCTGGTCAAGGCGCACCTGTTCGTGGTCGGCGCCCCGCTCACCGGCAACCTGACCGTGACGCCGAAGACGCGGCCGGTCGCGCCCGGCTACACCCTGCACTTCGACGTGAACTGGCAGGGGCTGGCGCCCGGCAAGCGGTACCTCGGGATGATCGAGTTCGGGGACGGCTCGGTGGCGCGGGCCTGGACCACCGTGGCGATCGGCCCGCAGCCTCCGACGATTCCCTGACCCGCCCGGGTCAGGCCACGAACTGGACCTTCAGCAGGATCTGCGCCAGGAACAGGCCCTGGGCCATGAGAGCCAGGAACAGGTATATGCGCTCGACGTTGCGGCTCCGGCCGAGCATGGCCAGGATGACGAAGGCCGGGAACCACTCCATCGCGATGCGCGGGGCGGAGATCAGATAGTTGGGCCAGCCGGCCTCGGTGCAGATGAACAGCAGGATCGGCACGGCCGCGTACACCAGCAGGTAGTTCTGGTCCGAACGGAAGCCGAAGCGGCTCTTGCGGCGCAAGGCGAACAGCAGCAGCGCGATCGCGCCGAGCACCGAGACGACGTTGAACAGCCCGAGCAGGCGCCAGTCCTGCAGGTACGGCTTGTCGTTGAGCAGCTTGATCGTCTTCCAGATCGGCTCGCCGGGCCATCCGTATTTACGGTGCCAGCCGCTCTGGGCGTGGCTGAACGCCAGCCAGTCGCCGGTCACCCGGTAGAGGAAGGCCGAGAATGCGATGAGGCCGGTGGGGATCAGCAGGAAGCCGAGCGCGTCCCAGCGGATCTTGCGCACGCTCCAGCCGCGCTGGCGCATGTACTCCCAGGCGATCGGCGCGGCCAGGAGCAGGCCGAAGAGCCGTGTCCCGCCCGCAAGCGCGGCGGCGATGTTGGCGACCCAGAAGTGACCCTTGCGCGCGGCGTAGAGCGAGATGAGCACCAGCGCGATGTAGAGCGACTCGTTGTAGGCCGCGAACAGGAAGAAGCCCATCGGGAAGGCGGCGAGGTAGAGCGTCGTGCGGCTCGCGACCTCCGCGCCGAACTCCTCGTCGACCAGCCGGTGCAGCATCACCAGCGTGACGAGGGCGAAGAAGACGCTGATCGCCATCGCCGCCGGGAAGGCGCCGCCCGGGAAGATCGGATTGAGCGCCTTGATCATGCCCGGGTACAGCGGATAGAACGCCGGCGCGTAGTCGTAGAACTTGTACCCGTCCTCGGCTATCCGGACGTAGAAGATCGTGTCGTACTGGTACCAGGTGCCCAGCAGATCACTGATCCCCGGGATCCGGGTGGGCAGGAACCGCCAGGCGTAGAACGTGACGAAGACGTAGGCGATGCCGGCCGCGAGCCACACGCCCGAGGCCACCTTCAGCGAGCGCAGCCAGGGCTGCATCCACGGACGGATCCACGACCGCCATTTGGGGGTGGCGGCCGGGGCTTCCTCCGGCTCGATCCCGGTGGATGCCTCCGGAACGGCCTCGTCGATGGCTCCGACGGCGACCACGGCGGCCTTCCCGTTCACCGGTTCCGGGTCACTGGGGAATGCATCGATGTCAATATCGTTCACGTCGGCGGCGTCAGATTCGATAGCGCCAGAGGGGAGCGACACAGGGCGAGACTATACATAAGCCCAGTTCACGTTGGCGTCCCCTGCCCGGGGCCGTATTGGCTTCCACAGTGACCAAGACGTTGCCGGTTCGTTTCCGGTTGCTGTCCACGACGGCACTCCTCGCTCCCGTACACCCCAGTTCTACCCCGGGCGCGCCAGCCCGGGTTCAGGGTGTTCTCAGGGTTTGAACCCCCGGTAGTACTGCACCGCACGCGCCGCCAAACGTTCCGTGCTGCGCGCCGCCGTGACCGAGCCCACGACCATGCCCGCGCCCGGGACGAACCGCCGCGCGAGCCGGGCCGCGGCCGCACGCAGCAGGCCGGCGCCGGCCATCCGGGCCAGCGGGGCGGTGGTGGCGCGCCCGGGGTCCCGCCGCTCGGCCGCCCGCACCGCCTCCTCGGCGGTCTCGACGGTGCCGTGGACCCGCTGCAGCACCAGGAGCTCGGCGGCGCGGCGGCGGTCCTCGGGGTCGTGCCCGTAGGCGGCGGCGAGGTGGAGCACCAGCTTGGCCTGGAGCCAGGCGACGCCGGCCGCCTCGACCACCAGGCCGGCCGGGCCGACCAGGCCGGCGGCGAATCCCTGACGGCGGGCGCGGCGGACGAACTCGTGCGTGATGGCCCGTGACAGGGCGTCGCCGTTCGCGTCGGGGTAGGTGAACCGGTACCAGGCGACGCGCTGGCGGGCGCCCGCGCCGAGGTGGTCGACGGCGGCGAGCGCCAGGGTTTCGGGGAGATGGGCCGAGATGAGAGTTTGTTCACCAACTGAAAGGGTCGGGGCCGGCTCCACGGAGGGCGACTCGACGATCACCGGGGGTCGGGGCTCCTTGAGGGCCGCCGGTGGAGTGGCCTTTGTCACTGCGGCTTTTTTGGCGGCGGTCTTCTTGGCGGGCTCTGGGGTCGTTGCCTTGGTCGCCTTTTTCGCGGGGGTCGCCTTCTTGGCCGGGGCCGTCTTCTTGGCGGGGGCGGTCTGCGCGACCTCGACCGGGGCCGGGGCGGCCTTCTTCGCGGGGGCCTTCTTCGCCGGTGTGACCTTGGCCGGCGCGACCTTCGCCGGTGTGACCTTGGGCGGCGTGACCTTGGTCGGAGTGACCTTCGGCGCCGGGGGTGCGGGGGCCGGCTCCGGCGCGGGCGGGCGTGGAGGGGTCGCCGGCAACGGGGTCGAGGCCACGGTCGGGGCCGCCGGAGCGAACGGCGTCGTCGCGGCCGGGGTGCGCGGCCGTGGCGGAGCCTTCGGCGTGTCCTCGTCGGGCGTGTCCGCCGGAGGCGGCTCGAACCGGAGCGCCGTGTCGCCGAGGACCCGGATTTTCCGCGGTACCGTATCCGGGTCTTCGCTCTTCCGACGCGGCGGCGGCGTTGCGTCCTCTCCCATCTGCACGAGCGTAATGGCGAACCGCCCTGAGCACCCGTTCTGCGCTCGCGGCGCCTAATGGCGTACCCGCTTTGCCGGGCAAGTCGGGCGGCCTGTATCCTCGTACGGCGGCCCCCGGTGACGGGGATTGCTGGAGGCTTCGCCTAGTTCGGTCTATGGCGCCGCACTGCTAATGCGGTTTGGGTCTTAAAGCCCATCCCGGGTTCGAATCCCGGAGCCTCCGCGCAAAACCTGGTGTGTACACTAGGCAAGCACCGAGCGCCCGTAGCTCAACGGATAGAGCATCTGACTACGGATCAGAAGGTTAGGGGTTCGAGTCCCTTCGGGCGCGCAACATCAAGAGGCGGTTGACCTGCGGAAACGCAGATCAACCGCCTCTTGTTTTTCGTCCACAGTGGACTGTTGTGTTCCGAAAGGGATCCGCTGTTTCGCAATGGTCCAGGTCGGTCGGTGCTGGTTGGGATCCGTCCGTGCCGCCCAGTCTGGATCTTGCTCGGTTGGCGCCGTGCGCTGACCCGTAGCGAACTGGATGGTCCGGCCATCTGACATCCGTCGGATTCGGCGGCCGGAAAGATCGTCGTGGAGGCGGCCGGAAGGTGACCTACCGTGCTCGCCGGTCGGCGCCTGCCCGGCCGAGGCGAACTGTCGCCACCGCGGAACCCGGTGCTGCCTGGCCAACCGCGGTGCGGTCGAGCGAAGGCCCGGGTGAACTAGGCGTCCCGGTCGAACTGGTCACCGACATCTTCGCCTACGAACGGGCAGAGGGGCTCGACCGGCCGCGCAGGGCCGGCCTCAGCCCGCAACGCGAACGCGCCCTGCTCGCCGCGTTCCGCTCGGCGTCGGCCGTCGTTCCGCCCATGACCTGCTCTTCTCCGACGCACTCTTCTCGGCTGGATCCGCGCGTCGCCCGGCGTCGGGCGCTCATCACGCGGCGGCGTGACGAACTCGCCGGACTTGCGCTCCGCTCGGCGGCATGAGCGGGACCCGATCTTGGTGGTGATCGGCAGCGGCGAACGACTTCCCGACATGAGCCGTGGGGCCCCCGCGCCAGGGTCTGGCGGCGCGGGCTCCACGGCTTCACTGGTGACGACCGACGGTACGCGGAGACGCAAATGCCATGCGGCGTCGGCGCGGGGCTCAGCCGGTCGGGATCAGCTGGCCGACGAGGCCGTTGGCTTCGTCGTCGGGCCCGGCGCTGAACCACAGCGTCCCAAGACCACCGGTCGACGCGGTGCCGGGCAGCAGTGCCCACAGCCCGTCGATGGTGATGGGCTGGTTCTTGGTGTCACGCAGTTGCCCGAGGAAGCGGTCACCGCGGAACACGTTGATGCGTCCGTCGCCGAAGTTTCCGACCAGGAGCGCTCCGGTGAACTCGCCGAAGCCGAGGGGCGCGATGGTAAGGCCCCACGGTGCGTTGAGCGCGCCGTTTGAGGCGATGCGCTTGACCTTGGTGCCGAGGTTGGTGAACTCGTCGACGATACCGAGGCCGGGGCCGTGCGCCTCGTCGTCCGAGCCGGCCTGCTGCAGGGCATAGGTGACGAAGATGTGGTCGCCTTCGGCGTGGACGTTGAACGGCGCGTACCCCTTGGGCAGGTTCGGGTCGTGGAACACGTTCTTGGGCAGCTTGACCGGTCGGAAGTGCTTGTCGAACACGACGATGCGACCGCCGACGAAGTCAGTGGCGAGCAGGAACGGTCCGAACCTGGTGTGCACCAGGGCGAGGCCCTTGAACACCGCGCCGTCGACGTGGGCGACCAGAGAGGCGGTCGTACCGGAGACCTTGCTGCTCCATGCGGTCAGGTCGCCGTCTTCGCTCACGAACAGGAAGGTTGCCGGTGCTGACTTGCGGCCGACTTTGATCGCGAAGTCGTTGGTGTCGTTGAACGCCTGGCCGGTCGGCGCTCCGCCCGGGATTGTGACCGTCAGCCCGGCCTTGGTGACGGCGGCGCCGCGGACACCGCCCTGGTAGATGGTCGCCGTGTTCGTGCCGTTGTTCGCGACCCACAGCGGTCCGGTCGGCGACAGGGCCAGACCCCAGGAGTTGACCGCGTCGGGGTCAGTGATGTTGGCCTTGCCTGGCTGGTTGGAGACCTGGTCGATCTCGGCGAAGTGCGGCGTGTGCCTCGACGCTGACGCGTTCGCCGGCGAGGCGGACACCCCGACGAGCGCCGTCGCGCAGGCCGCGGCCAGACTTGCAACCGCGATGGCTCGAGAAGGTCTCCGGATGTGTATCTTTTCGAACACTGCGTTCCCCCGTTTTCCCCATAATGATGTTGATAGTGCTCTAATTGCCGTCACGTCGTGTATATCCGGCGTCTTGCGCGACCGCAGAGGTACTTGACAGCATCGTCCGAACGGCTACACGGGCACGCCGAAAGGGCCCATGTCCGTCAACCCTTCGGCCGATCGGTTGGCGAGTGCTACGACGTCATGCGGGGCAAGCAGCCGGTTGCCGCGCTCGCGGTGGCGCCGTCGACGAAGGTGACGATCGCCCGGGCCGCCGCGCAACCCACCCTGACGAGCGGCGGGTCGCCGTACGCCTGGTCACCGGTTCGGTCCAGCCCCTGCAAGATCATCGGGTGTCGGATTGTTCCAAAGCCGTTTCTTGAAACCCCGATCCGCATCAATCTGTCGCGCCGATCACCCGATGGCTTCGGCTGGTGACGGTCGGCGAGAATGGGCGTCTCGACGACGCTGAGGGTGAGCCGCCGTGACGGAGACCGCGACCTCGACCAATCCAGCCGCCAAGCGACCCCGGCTCTTCGAGCTCTCCCTGCGCGTCGACGCGGCCGGGCCGCGAGGCATGCAGATGGCCAACAATCTGGCGTTCTTCGCCCGCGGTCCGCGCTATGTGCTGCGGCGGATGGAGGGCTTCCCGGGGACGGTTGTACCGATCACCGACCGCTGCGGGTCTGTGGTCCTGCTCCGCGGGCGTGCGGCCGCACGGCAGATGTTCACCGACAATGAGACGTTCCACCGGCCCGATGGGGTGCTCGACCTCCCGCCCGGCAACGCATGGTCGCGGATGTTCGAGGCAGTGATCACCGCCAACGGATCCGAGCACACCCGGCGCCGCAAGCTGCTCATGCCGGCCGTCCACCGCACCGCGATCGCGCACTACACCGACGTGTTCGCGCAGACCTTCGCCGAGTCGCGTTTCGGTCCGGACGCCGAGCGGGGCGTGTTCGACGCGCGGGCCGAGTTCCTGCGCATCTCGAAGGCGAACATGCTGCGCTGCCTGCTCGGCCTCGAGCCGACCGACGAACTCGGCGAGTTGGCCGACGTTATCGTCCGGCTCGGCGGCGACGCGCTCAGCCCCGGCGTGGTCGCCTGGAAGCGCGACCTGAGCTGGTCCCCCTATGGACGGTGGCTGCGTCGGGTTGCCTGGGCGTACGAGCGGCTCGCCGTGCTCATTGAGCAGCGCCGCGCCGAGGCGCCGCGGGCCGACGCGCTGTCGATCCTGTGCCACACCACGGACGAGTCCGGCGACAGGCTCACCACCGACGAGATCGTCGGCGAACTGCACGGCTTCTTCTCGGCCGGATTCGAGACCACCGCGATGACGTTGACCGCGTCGCTGCTCCCGCTGCTGGGCAGCCCCGACCCGGACGGTGCCGAGACGACCGACCCGACCGACCCGGTGCAACTGGACGCAGCGGTCAAGGAGGCACAGCGGATCATGCCGGTCGTGCCGATCACGCTGCCGCGCCGGGCCGTCGCACCGGTGACGGTCGGCGAGACGGCGATCCCCGCAGGCGCGCTGGTGTTCGTCTCGGCGCTTCTGGAGCACCGCAACCCGGCGGTATACCCGGAGCCGGCGCTCTACCGGCCGAGCCGTTGGACCCGGCCCGACCAGGCGTCCAAACCGTACGAGTTCCTCCCGTTCGGGCTGGGGCCGCGCCGCTGCCTGGGCGCCGAGTTCGCCGACACACAGATCCGCACGACGCTCCGGCTCATCGCCGAGCACCAGCTCCCCAGCCTTGTCACCACGCATATCGGCTACGGCACCGTCAACGGTGTCGTCGCGGGCCCGCGCAAGCCGATGCTCGTGGACACCGCAACCGCACCGGGTCCTCGACTCACGAAGATCGGCGGCGGCGTCACGGCCGTCTGGCGCGGCTGATCGTCTCCGCACGTCGCGGCCCGGCGCCAGCCCCACTCGCTGACGCGTCCGGGAGCGATCCGGCCGATTCGCTCGCGACGGCCCGCGGTCCGCGCAGCAGCGCGACGCCGGCCATCGCGAGGAACAGCAGCCACACGACAAACCCGGCGTACCCAAGGCCGATCCACGGCGACCCGGTGGTGACGGCGACCGCCGGCACGGCGGCGACGACCAGCAGCACCGCGCCGACAGCCACGACGGGCGAGAGCCACCGCGGGACCAGACGCGCGAGGACGGCCGCGCGCCCCAGGCCGAGCAGTGCGAGACCGACGCCGGCCATGTTCACCGTGAACACTCCATTGTGGAATGTCCAGACGAGGCCGGCCAAGGTCGGATCGGCCGAGAGCTGGTCGCGCGCCGCGACCATCGTCAGCTGTACGACGTTGATGATCCCGAACAGCACGGCGACAACGATCGCCGACGCGGCGCCGAGCCGGCCCCACGCGGCGGCCGCTGGGTTACGCCGCGCGCACCACGCCCCGATGTTCGTGCTGAACCACAACAGCGCGGGCAGTCCCACGAGGTAGGTGACCACCATGAGGTGGACCGACCATGCGTGTTCGTGCAGCAACACTGAAATGTCCGATGTGGAGGCTTTCGCGGTTGGTCCGAGAACGCCGCGCAGGACGTTCTGGAACAGGATCAGTACGAAAAAACACAGCGCGGCACCACCGAGCATCGCGGTCGAGCCGCGGTCTTCGTGCTCCGTCACCATCGACAACCTCCGTTAAGTAAAGGTCACTTCTACTTGATAGAAGTCGATTATAATAAGGAGACCTCTAAGCTATCGGCATGTCAAGGCCAATCAGCCGACGTGCCCGTCAGGCGGCGGAGACCAGGCGAGACATCCTGGACGCGGCGTTACGGCTGTTCGCCGGGCGGGGCTACGCCGCTACCGCGATCGCGGACATCGCCGCGGAGGCAGGTGTCGCGGTGCCGACGGTCTACGCGAGCGTCGGAGCCAAGCCGCTGCTGTTGAAAGGTCTGCTGAAGACCGTCGACATCGAGGCCGGCGTACCGGAGTTGGCGCAGGCCCTAGGAGCGGCGACAGACCCACGGGAGGTGCTGCGGCTCGGGGTCCGGATCACCCGCCAGGTCGCCGAGCGCGGATCCGCCATCATCAAGGTGCTGGCGTCGGCCGCCGGCTCCGAGCCTGAGATGGGCCAGGCGTACGCGGAGGGGTTGGCCAAACACGGCGCCGGCGCGGCGGCTACGGTCGGCCGCATTGCGGCGCTCGGCGCATTGTCCGCGGATGTGTCCGAGCCCGATGCTGTCGCCATATTCGCCACGCTGACCGGCACGCCCGTGTACGACGGCCTGACCGGCCACGGCTGGTCCTACGACAAGTGCGAGACCTGGCTGCTCGACACCCTTGCGGCGCAGCTCCTGCGATCGCCCGGAAAAGTCGGCCGCACCGCCCATCAGCGCGGTTGATCATGGCGCCTTGGCGCGGTCTGTGGCACCTTCGGGCGCGCTTGATAGCGAGGGGCCTGAACTGCAGAAATGCGGTTCAGGCCCCTCGTCGTTTCCGTCTCCTGCGGACTCGGCTAGCTCTTCTTCGGCGTGAGTGTCCAGGTGCCCAGCTGCAGACCGCTGGTGCGGTAGGAGCCGCTCATCGTGCCGTCGGCCGCGACGGTGCCGGTGAAGTCGACGTACGAGCCCGAGCCGGTGTCGATCCGCAGCGTGACCGTCGTGCCGGTCACCTTGCCGGTGAAGGGGCCGCTGCCGTACAGCGGCGGCACGACGACCGCCTGGCCGGAGATCGTCCCGTCGGCCGACTCGGTGACGCCGGTCAGCTGCCAGGTCGAGTTGATGTTGTACGTCGTGTTGTGCAACGTGCCCGTGTAGTCGGCGCTGACCTGGACCGGTGCGCCGCCGGTGACGAACGCCTGGGCGCCCGCCGCGTCGGCGACGGCATGCGCGTCGCCGGTCAGGGCCGCGTCGAGGATGCACGCGTCCAGGAACGGCTGCGTCGATGCGCCGGCCGCGGTGCACACCGCCGCCGCCTGGTCGCGGGTCGCCGCCGGCAGGCTGCCGGTGCCGAGCACCGCGTACGGGAACGCGCGGTCGGTGAACGTGTTGGTGTCGGTGCCGGAGGCGTAGTCGAAGAGCGACTCCGCCTGGGCGACGCGCCAGCTGTTCGCGAACGGGCCGTACAGGTCGGCGGGCTTGGCCGGGTAGGCGATCGCCGTGCCGTCCCGGGTGGCCAGGTCGTTGGCCGCAACGCCGTCGGCGTTGCCGAACAGCCCGTGCACGTGCCCGTGGCGGGCCGTGGCGAGGCCGACGGAGATGCGGAAGTAGCCCGCCGCGAAGACGCTCACGAACGAGCCGTCCGGCCACTGCACGACCAGGGCGCCCTGCACGGATGAGATCGAACCGCCGCCCGGCAGTGCGTAGGGCAGCGCGGCCGGGGCGATCGCCGAGCCGTCGACGAGGATCTGCGGTTCGCCGGGGGTCCGGTAGATGCCGACGCGGTGGCCGGCGACCGTCATCGCGACGGCGGAGTTCTCCGCCACGGTGCGCGAGGACTGGAACCATGGCCGCTGGCGTACCTGCACCTGCATGTCGTCGGTGTCGGAGCGCAGCGCCACGAACTCACCCACCTGCTGGAAGTCGTAGTAGGCAAGGTCCGGCGTCACCAGGTGCGGGTCGCCGTACGAGCTGGCGCACGTGCCGTCGCAGGTCGGCTGGGCGCCCGGCGGCGGGGGCGGGGCCGGCAGCGGCGGCAGCGGGTCCGCGACGACCAGGTCCAGGTCCAGAATGCCTGTCGCGCCGTCGGCGTCGGCGACGCCGAGGCTCACCTTGTACTTGCCGGCCTTGGTCGGCGTGCCGGAGATGACGCCCTCGGGCGAGATGGTCAGGCCGTCGGGCAGGCCCTTGGCGGCCCACACGTAGGCCGGATGGCCGTCGTGGGCGGCGGCGGTGAGGTTGTACGCCAGGCCGACCGTGCCGTCCGGCAGGCTGGTGGTGTCGATGACGACGTCGCTGCAGCCGGGCGCCCGCTGGGCGCTGTACACGTCGTAGGCGAACGGCTCGGAAAAACCGAGCTCGAGCTTCTCGAAGAAGTCGTCGAGCGCCTCGACCTCCGAGGCGCCGCGCAGGCTCGGGTTCGCGATCAGGCTTACCTTCGCCGAGCCCCGGCACGGGTACTTGACCTCGTAGCGCACGCCCAGGCCGAGCGAGGCCTCGGGGCCGATGACGCCGTCGATGAGCAGCGCCACGCGGGGCACGACCGATGCCGAGACGCTCGCCGAGCCCTTGCCCACCTCGCCCAGTGGGGTCGCGCTGCCGCCGCCGCCGGTGGAGCTGGTGTTGTGCCAGCCGCTCGTGTCGTACTGCCCGGAGACGGTCGCGGTGATGCGGCCCTGGCCGTTGAACTCGGCGTCGAGGGAGGTCTTGGCCTCGAACTCGGTGTCGAGCGAGACGACCGGGGCCAGAAACAGCGGGAGCGGTCCGGGCAGCGGATACCGCCCGATCTTCCACGGGCCGCCGGCGACGTTCTCCTTGGTGTACTTGATGGTGCCCTCGCCCGACAGCTTGGCCGACCCGTTCACCGTGAGCGAGCCGGTCATCCCGACGTTGGCGCGCACGAGCGTGGGGACCGGCAGGATGCCGAACTTCCAGACGGTGCGGATGTCGATGTCGACGATCGGGTACAGCAGGCCGGTCGCCGAGAGGCTCGCGTCGGCGCCGATGGAGCCTTCGACTTCGATCTTGTCGGTGATGTCGCCGCGGCCACCGCCCCGCATGTGGTACTCCAGCGCGCATCCGACCGCGGCGGCGAACGGCACGCCCGCGACCGTCGCCGCGGCGCCCAGGCAGCCGCCCCCGCCGATCGAGGCGAAGCCGCCGCTGGCGGACGCGAGGGCCTTGGGCGCCGCGGCGGCGCTGGCCGTGACCGCGCCCGGCGGGGCCGTCTTCGCGGCGGCCGGTACCACGGGCGTCGGCAGCTTGATCGAAGCCTGCAGGTACATGTCGGTGAGCGTGGCCGGCGCGGTCTTGTACCGGTTGCCGGACACGGACACGATGCGCCGGGCCAGGCCGTCCGGCGTCTTCGGGCCCAAGCCGGCGACGAGGATCGTGCCGGCGTCCAGCCGCGAGTCGGGCCTGGTGGTGCTGAACCCGTCCGCGGTGACATCGGTGATCCGGCCCAGCAGCGTCTGATCGGCGACGAGCACGTCCGGGTCGACGACGGTGGCGGTGGGAGCGGGCGCCTTCACGGTGATGCGCACCGACGCCGCCGCGACTGTGCCGCCGGCGGTGCGCGCGCAGGCCAGGAGGGTGTGGACGCCGGGCGCGGCCGACGTCGTGATGCCCCAGTCGGCGTCGCGCCGCCACCAGTCGCCCTTCCACCACCGGTGCCGCTCGCGCCGGTCGGGCTCCACGCTGCCGATGAGCTGGCCGTCGCCGTAGAGGTCGATCGCGACGACGGAGCGGCTCCGCTCGCCGCCGACGATGCCCTCGACGTCGAACTCCGGCGTCTTGGCCAGGTCGATCGTCCGGCGGTCGTCCGGACCGGTGATGCTGAGCCGCACGCCGTTGTAGTGGCGCGGTGAGGAGCACGGCGCGGCCGAGGCCGCCGCCGAACCCGCGGTGCCGACCAATGCGGCGGCCGCCAGAACAAGCACGATCGGAATGCGCAACCAACGGTTGGCGCCATGCTTCCGGGCAATCACGGCGGCAGGTTATAACAGCGATATGAACGGCCATCGATACTTATCTCCAGGTGGCCGTCCACCACCTGGATGTCACCGCAAGAATGCCGGACAGGACCGGCCACATCCCCGCTGAACTGCTAAAACAGCGTGAAATCCGACCAATGTCCACCGATTGCACAAGAATTTCCCGCGACCGAGAAATCGCAGGTCGAAAGGCCTGGTGCGGCCCGCTCGGTTCGTCCAGGAAACGGAACGCCGCATTCTGTCGGCCGTTTTCGCGGACCGTTCGGGCAGAATCGCACGGCCCCACGGCCACATTCGGGTAGCACCGGTCCCGACGACGGTTTGAGGCGGCTGACGCCTCACTCCGGTTGACCTGCGGAACGCAGGCCAACCGCAGTGCGGCGGCGGCTGTTATCCGATGCGGGCGACCGCCGCGTTGCAGAAGACGTCCTCGACGGCGGGGCGGGGCTCCGGCTCGCCGTCCGCGCGCCAGTGGGCGACCGAGACGATGCCCGGCGCGACGAGTTCCATGCCGTCGAGGAGCGCGGCGAGCTGCTCGGCGCTGCGGGCCCGGAACCGTCCGTCGCGATTGGCCGCTTCCATCTGCGCGAGCTGCTCCGGGGGCATGTACTCGTAGGTGACGTGGGAGGCGACCAGGTAGCTGCCGGGCGGCAGCGCATTGGCGAGCGTGTTGATGATGCCCTTGGGGTCCTCGTCGTCGCGGATGAAGTGCAGGATCGCGACAAGCATCAGGGCGACCGGTTCGGTCAGGTCCAGGGTGCTGTGCAGGTCGGGGTCGGCGAGGATTCGGCCCGGTTCGCGCAGGTCGGCGTCGATGTAGGCGGTGCGCCCCTCGGGGGTGCTGGTCAGGAGCGCCCGGGCGTGGGTGAGGACGATCGGGTCGTTGTCGATGTAGACGATCCGGGCGTCCGGCGCGATGGCCTGCGCAACCTCGTGCGTGTTGTGCGCGGTGGGGATGCCGGTGCCGATGTCGAGGAACTGCCGGATGCCCTGCTCGGTCAGGTACCGCACGGCCCGTTGCAGGAAGCGCCGGTTCTCGGCCGTCGCGACCCGGATCGTCGGCGTCGCGGCCTCGATCTGTTCGGCGGAGCGGCGGTCGGCCTCGAAGTTGTCCTTGCCGCCGAGCCAGTAGTTGTACCGACGGGCCGGGTGCGCCACCGTCGTGTCGATCCGCTCCAAAGCTGACAGTTCCTGCTCGTGGCCGGACACCGGCTCTCCCATCGCTATATCGACATCCCGGGGTCGTGCACATCGTAGTCAGGCGGGGGTGCGCGAGCGCGCCGCCCACGGCCCACAGCCTATGGTTACCGCGGCCGCGGCAACACCGGCCGCGACGCTCGCCGCCGGCCATACGGTCGGCCCATGCAACGACCTCTCGCCGTCTGGATCGTCTCGCCGGTCCTCGCTCTGTGCGGGGTGGCCGGCTCGGCCGTCATCGGTCCGGCGCTGCTGGACGCCGAGGACTCGGCGGTGCTGGTCCTCGGCCTCGCTGCGCTCTTGTGCGCCGCCCAGGTCGCGGCGGCCGCGGCCCTGTTCCTCGGGGTCCGCTGGGGCCGCAGCGGATCGGCCGCGCTGTGCGCGCTCGCGATCGTCCTGGGCTGGCTGGCCGCGCTCACCGGGCACCTGAGCGGGGCGGCCGCGTTCCTGTCGCTGGTGGTCAACCTGACCTTGCTGTTCGCGCTGCTCGGCCGGCAGGTCTACGACTGGACCGGCGGCGAACGACCGCGGCCCGTATACGGCTACTACACCCGGCTCGACGGCGGCGGGGAGCCGGACGAGGACGCCACCGACGAGGCGTAGGACCGGCGATCCGGTTCCGCTGGTCAGCAGCGGCGGTTCGTGGCCGACAGATACCTCGACATGACGAAGACGATCTGCTTGGCCGGGTCGTCCTTGAGGTAGCCGCGCTTCCACCACTGCGTCTCGCCGGTGACGACGAACTGCTGGCCGGGGCGGATGTAGCCGCGGTGCGTACCGCCGCGGGCCTTGCCCGGCGCGCTGAGCATCGATCGGTCCCGGTCGCTGCACTGGACGTACGCGGGCTCGCCGCGCACCGGTACCACCGGCGTGTCACTGGCATCCGCGGCGTCGTCGGTATCGGCATCGGCGCCGGACGCCGCGGCCGGCGGGCCGGCGGGCGAGTCCGGGCGGTCGCGAAGGGTCAGCCAACCGATCGCGACGGCGACGCACACAATCGCGGCGGCGGACCACCACCACACCGGACGGAGGCGCGGCCGGCCGGGTAGTTCCGAGCGAGGCGCCTCGGTTTGCTCGGCCCCGGCCGGCGGCCGGCCGGGGGCGATCCGCTCCTGTTCGGCCGCGCGGCGCAGCGCCTCCAGCCGCCGCATCTCGGCCGCCGGAATGCCCAGCCGTTCGCCCATGATCTCGAACTGCCAACGGTCGGGTACCTTCCGGCCGCACTGCCACCGGGATATTTCCGAGGCGGAGGATGCGATCAATCCGGCCGCCGCGCGGACGGTCAGGCCGCGAGTTCTGAGAATACTTCGAATTTCCTCGCCGAATGCGGGTGCGTCCTGCGGCAGCAGCGCGACGTCGTCCCGGCCCGGTTGTCCCATCGTGGCCCTTCGCTCGTCCCGAAATGGTCGTGGTTCGACGTGAAACAGCAGTTCAGCACGGTCCGGTGTCCCGGACGTCCCGGGTGTCGCGCCGAGCCTGGCGGGACGCCCCGGCCGCCGGTGGACTGTTCTCACCGCCGATTGCCGACGAGACGCTACGCCCGGGCCGAAGCCTTTCGGCGGCGCATAAGGAAAACGCGGCGGGCCCTTCACCAAAACTTCAGGAAAGGACGAAAACAGATCATGCGAGTCTGGAAACTCACGGCAGTATTCGCGGTTGTCGCCGCGATGAGTGTGGCGCTGGCCCAATCCGCTTACGCGGGCAACGGGTCGACCAAGTACACCCATCCGAGCGCCTTGACGCAGGCCTCCTGCACGATCCTGGCCAACCGTCCCGGTGAGGGAGTGGTGGACTGGGGGTGGCCGAAGGAGCAGCGTTCGCTGCGCGGCGCGACGTACCACGTCGGAGTCCGGTACACGGTCGGCGACTACGCGCTCGTGCTCGACCTCGCCCGCAAGGCGGAGCCGAGCTGGGGCTTCATCGCACGGTCCTGCCTGACCGATCCGTACGCCTACGACGCCGCCGGCCACCGGCTGCCCGACCTGCGGGCGGTGGGTGGCAACTCCAAGACGAAGGACGTCCGGCCGGAGGCCCCCCACGCCGGCAAGCGCGCCCGGACGACCCCGCTGCACGTCGGTGCGGGCGCGGTGGGAACGCTGCGCAACGCCGGCAAGTCCTTCGTGATCGGCAACGTCCGGGAGGGCGATCCCTTCTACATCACCAAGGCGAAGTGCGGCAAGCACCAGCCGACGGCCTGGATCCTCGGCTACGCCCCGAGCTCCGGGCGCTGGGGGTACGTCGAGGCGAAGCACCTTCCCGCCTGCCTCTAGCGGCGCCGTCGTGAACTGAGCGAGACCGCCGGCCCCTGGCGCACTTCGGCGTCCGGGGCCGGACGTCGGCCGGCCTGATGCCGGCCCGAATGGGTAGCTTCGCGGTATGGGAACTTTGGACGGAACAGTTGCGCTCGTCACCGGGGCCTCCAGCGGGATCGGCGAGGCCGCCGCGCTCGCGCTGGCCGAACGCGGGGCCGCCGTTGCGCTCGCGGCCCGGCGCGGGGACCGGCTCGCCGAGCTCGCCGAGCGGATCGACGGCGACGGCGGGCGGGCGTTCGTCATCGAGGCCGACATCACCGAGCGGGAGCAGGCCGAGGCGGCCGTGCGCCGCACCGTGGAGGAGCTCGGGCGGCTCGACACGCTCGTGAACAACGCCGGGGTGATGCTGCTCGGGCCCGTGGTCGACGCCCCCGTGGACGAGTGGGAGCGGATGGTCTCGATCAACGTCATGGGGCTGCTGTACTGCGCCCACGCCGCCCTGCCGCACCTGCTGCGCGCGGCCGGGGAGGAGCCGCGCCGCGTCGCCGACATGGTCAACGTCAGCTCCGTCGCGGGGCGTGTCGCGCGCAACGGCAGCGGCGTCTACAACGCCACCAAGCACGCGGTCGGGGCGTTCAGCGAGGCGCTGCGCCAGGAGGTCACGGGGCGGTACGTGCGCATCTCGCTCGTCGAGCCCGGCGCCGTCGCCACCGAGTTGGCCGGGCACAACCGGCCCGAGATCCGCGACTCGATCGCGCAGCGGTTCGAGGGCGTCGAGCGGCTCCAGGCGCCCGACATCGCGGACACCATCGCCTACATCGTGACGCGCCCGCGGCACGTCGCCGTCAACGAGATGCTGGTCCGCCCCACCCAGCAGCAGAATTAGGGCGGTACGGTCGGGAGCATGGGTCGATACCTTCTCGACAACGCCCAACCCGAGGCCGGCGCCCGCTTCGGAGCGCTCGCCGAGCTTTTCGACCCGTCGACCTTCCGGCACTTCGACGCGCTCGGGATCGGGCCCGGGATGCGGTGCTGGGAGGTGGGCGCGGGCGGGCCGACGGTCCCCGCCGGGCTCGTCGCGCGCGTCGGGCCCGGCGGGCACGTGCTCGCCACCGACCTCGACGTCGCCTGGCTGCCGGCCGGGGCGGGCTACGAGGTGCGGCGGCACGATGTGGGCGCCGAGCCCCCGCCGGGCGGGGACTTCGATCTGGTACACGCGCGGCTTCTCCTTGTGCACGTGCCCAACCGCGCCGAGGCCCTCGCGGCAATGGTCGCGGCCCTGCGCCCCGGCGGCCGGCTGCTCGTCGAGGAGGCCGATCCGGCGCTGCAGCCGCTGGCGTGCCTGGACGAGTCCGGGCCGCCGCAACGGCTGGCCAACAAGCTCAAGCGCGACTTCCGTACCCTGATGGCCGGCCGCGCGGTCGACCTCGCCTACGGGCGGACCCTGCCCCGGCTCCTGCGTGAGGCCGGCCTGACCGGGGTCGCCGCGGACGCGTACTTCCCGGTCACCGGCCCCGCGTGCGCCCGGCTCGAGCGCGCCACGGTGGAGCAGATCCGCGGCCGGCTCGTGGACGCGGATCTGGCCACCGCGGCGGAGATCGACGAGCACCTCGCCAACCTCGACGCGGGCGTGCTCGACGTGGCGACCTCGCCCATGATCTCCGCGTGGGGCGTCAAGCCTTAGTCGCCGAGGACTGGCACTCGGCCACGGCGTAGAACCACACGCTGTCCTCGGAGCCGTTCGCGATGTACTTGATCACCTTGTTCAGCGGCAGCGTGAACCCGCCGTCGCCGGTGGACAGCACCGACGCCACGGGCAGGCCGCGGTCGCCGAGCAGGCGCCGGATGTCGGGGTACTCCGCGGTGAACACGTCGTAGTCGATCCAGTCGTAGGTGCGTTCGGCCGCCGTGCGGATGGCCTCGCCGACGTAGGCGCCCGCGCGCAGCACGGTGCGCGACCAGTCCTGGCCCATGCGTTCGGGGCGGTGCTCGTGGAGGTACTCCAGGTAGGTGTCGACGACCGTCAGGCTGTCCAGCGAGCCGTCCAGCGCCGTACGGTCGAGGCGGTCCGGGTGCACGATGTCGTCGCCCGAGGGGTCGTCGAGGTGGCCCGTGAACAAGGCGGCGAAGTCGGCGAAGATTTCGTTGACGTCCTCCATCCGGGCGAGTCTAGAGCAGCGTCATCTCCAGTTCGCCGAGGTCTTCGGGCTCGGCCACGGCCTCGATGGCGGTGATTCGTCCACCCACCACGGTGAACAGCAGCGCGAGCCGCGGGCGGCCGGGCGGGGCGACCAGTGCGCCCGGCAGGCCGGAGAAGTCGGCCAGGCGCGCGCCCGTCGCGCGGCCGTTGAAGAAGGCCGCGATGACCTCGGCGCCGCGGGTCTCGCCGTGGCCGCCCATCCGGGCCGCGGTCTCGTCGGCGCGCATGACGACGTCGGGGTCGAGCAGCGTCAGCAGGCCGCCGAGGTCGCCGTCGCGGGATGCCTTGAGGAACGCGCCCACGATCTCGCGGCGCCGCTGCACGTCGCCCTCGCTCGCCGTGCCGCCGCCCGTCTGTACGCGGCGCCGGGCGCGGCTGGCCAGCTGGCGAGCGGCCGCCGGGCTGCGGCCGACCACGACCGCGATGTCGTCGAACGAGACCGCGAACATGTCGTGCAGTACGAACGCCAGCCGCTCGGTCGGGCTCAGCGTCTCCAGCACCACGAGCAGCGCCAGCCCGACCGAGTCGGCCAGCATCGCCTCCTGCTCGGGGTCCACCCCGGCGGCCGGCGGCTCGGCGACCGGCAACGGGTCCTCCCGCCGGTTGGCGCGGGCGCGCAGCATGTCGAGGCAGATCCGCCCGACCACCGTGGTCAGCCAGGCCCCGAGATTGTCGAGCTCGCCCGGGTCGGTGCGGTTGAGCCGCAGCCAGGCCTCCTGCACCGCGTCGTCGGCCTCGCCGGCCGAGCCGAGCATGCGGTGCGCGACCGCCCGCAGCCGCGGCCGCAGGTCCTCGAACCGCCGCGCCAGCGCCTCGTCGCTCATCATGTGCACCCCTTTTGTGGCCTACGCCACATATGTCACGTGCCCCGTCGGTGGGGCGTCATACCGGCGACGAACCAAACCGTTCCGATGTGACAGGAGACGACGATGCCGGCTCGAATCGACACTTCCGCCGTGAACCCGGACGTGGCCAAGGCCATCAACCTGCTGTACAAGGCGGCCCACTCGGCCGGCGTGCCGCAGAGCACGCTGGAGCTCGTACACCTGCGGGCCAGCCAGATCAACGGCTGCAGCCCGTGCGTGGACTCGGGGGCGCGCGCCATGCGCAAGGCGGGTGAGACCGACGAGCGCCTCTTCTCGGTCGCGGCCTGGCGCGAGACGCCGTACTTCACCGAGGCCGAGCGCGCCGCCCTGGAGCTGGCCGAGGCCGCCACCCGCCTCGCCGACAAGGGGGATGCGGTACCGGACAAGATCTGGAACGCGGCCGCGGAGCACTTCAAGGACGAGGAGCTGGGCGCAATCGTGCTGTGGATCGCGACGACCAACTTCTTCAACCGGATCAACGCCGCGACCCGTACCCAGGCGCCCCAGAACTGGGGCTGAGCGGCCTACTCGGACACCGCCGTGTACCGCCCCCAGCGCTCCTCCGTCTGCTGGTCGGCCACGTCGACGTCCACGCCCGGCAGCTCCGCCACGACCCGCGCCGCGAACTCCGCGGACAGGTAGTTGCGGCGCAGGCTGAGCCGGCGCAGGTGCGTGAGCGGCTGCCCGGCCAGCAGCGCCTCGGCCCCCTCGTCGTCCAGCACGCCCATGGACAGGTCCAGCTCCTCGAGCCGGCCGACGAGCGGGGCACCGGCCACCGCGGCCGCGATCCGGTCGGCGATCTCGGCGTTGCGCAGCCCCAGGCGGCGCAGCGCCGGGAACCGGCCCCCGGCCAGCAGCGGCTCCAGGTGCCGCACGGTGACGTCGCCGCCGTAGTTGCGCACCCCGAGCCAGAGCTCCAGGTGCTCGAGCTTGGGCAGGTCGCTGTCGAGCACCGCGGTGACGACCGCGGCGGGCAGGCCGCCGGACTCGAACGCGAGCTCCTCCAGGCTCGGGTGGTGCAGCGGGGCCAGCTTGAGGTTCTCGGAACCGCGCACGCGCAGGACGCGCAGCTTCGGGTACGCCTCCAGCAGCGGGGTCAGGTCCCCCTGGCGGATCCAGGAGACCTCGCACTCGTCGCCGGTGATGTCGCCGAGGAACAGCGCCTCGAGGTTCGGCAGCCGGTGCGCGACCTCGCAGAGCTTGACGATTGGCGCGTCGGCGAACGCGGCGTACCCCCACGGGCCGAGCACCAGCGCGTGTATCGCCGCCGTGTCGACCCCGTCGAGCAGCTCGTCGAAGGCCGCGTTGAAGGCCGGGTTCGGGCCCTCGCTGTCGTCGGAGTCCTCTTCCCAGAACTCGAACCGCCAGGCGGCCGACCCATCGACGACGGGGAGTGGCTCGCCCTGCGCCGGCACCGCGACCACGGGCCGCCCGGCGAAGGTCTCGGTGTTCGCGTGGAACGTCACGCGCCGAACCTAACAGCATGAACCGCCCCCTCGCCGCCGTCCTCGCCATCCAGATCATCGCGCACGTCACGCTGCCCGGCGTGGTCACGCAGATGCCCGGGTACGCCGCGCCGATCGTCGCGCTCCAGGCGCTCTCCCTGGTCGCCGAGGTCGCCGCGATCGTGTTCCTGTGGGCGCCCTTTATTCAGGAGCGCGGTACCGGGAGCGTCGCTAGCCTTCAAAGGCATGGCTGACATCGGCAAGGTGCTGCGGGACAGGCTCGCGGCCGCGTTCGAGACCGTGACCGGATCGACCGTCGACCCCGTGCTGCGCCGGTCCCGCCACGCCGATTTCCAGGCCGACGGGGCCCTCGGCCGACCCGACGCGCGGGCGGTCGCGGCGGCCGTGGCCGAGGCCGCCGACCTGGGCGACCTGTGCTCCGACGTGCGCGTGGCCGGCCCCGGCTTCGTCAACCTCACGCTCGCCGACGCCGCGCTGGACGAGTGGCTCGCCGCGGCCGCGGCCGACCCGCGGCTCGGGGTGTCCACAGTGGAGCCCGAGGTGGTCGTCGTGGACTATTCGGGGCCGAACGCCGCCAAAGAGATGCACGTCGGGCACCTGCGCTCGACCGTCATCGGCGACGCGGTGGTGCGGGTCCTGGAGTACCTCGGCCACACCGTCATCCGCCAGAACCACCTCGGCGACTGGGGTACCAACTTCGGCATGCTCGTCGAGCACCACGTCGACGGCGCGACGTTCGACCTCAGCTCCTTCTACGCCGCCGCGCGGAGCAAGTTCGAGACGGACCCCGACTTCCAGGAGCGCTCGCGCCGGCGGGTCGTGCGGCTGCAGGCCGGCGACCCCGACACGATCGCGCTGTGGCACTCGATAATTGATTCTTCGCAGCGGTACCTCATGAGCGTCTACGACCGCCTCGGCGTACGCCTTGAGGCGGCCGACTTCGCCGGGGAGAGCAGCTACAACGCCGCGCTCGACGGCGTCGTCGACGACCTGTCCGCGCTGGGCCTGCTGCGCGAGAGTGACGGGGCGCTGTGCGCGTTCCCGGACGGCTCCACGACCCCGCTCATCGTGCGCAAGCGGGACGGCGGCTACGGGTACGCCGCGACCGATCTGGCGGCGCTGCGGTACCGCGTCGACGAGCTCAAGGCGACCCGGCTGCTGTACGTCGTCGGCACCCCGCAGCGCCGGCACCTCGAGATGGTCTTCGCCGTCGCGCGCGCCGCGGGCTGGCTGGCCCCTCCGGTGCGCGCCTCGCACATCGCGTTCGGTTCGGTCCTCGGCACCGACGGTAAGATGCTGCGCAGCCGGGCCGGCGGTGCGATCAAGCTCACAGAGTTGCTCGACGAGGCCGTTGCCCGGGCCGACGATCCCGCGATCGGCATCGGCGCGCTGAAGTACGCGGACCTGTCCAGCGACCGCATCAAGGACTACACGTTCGACTACGACCGCATGCTGGCGGCGACGGGCGACACGGCCCCGTACCTGCAGTACGCGCACGTCCGGGTGTGCTCGATCTTCCGCAAGGGTGACGTGGGCGGCGTGGAGGGCCCGTTCGCCGTCACCCATCCGACGGAACATGCGCTGGCGATGGAACTGCTCGAGTTCCCCGGCGTCGTGGCCCGGGCGGGAGAGACGCTCGAGTTCCATCGCCTCACCGCCCACCTGCACGCGGTGGCGGTGCGCTTCAGCGCGTTCTTCGAGCAGTGCCCGGTACTGCCGGCGCCCGAGCCGGTGCGCGCGAGCCGCCTGGCGCTGTGCGCACTGACCGCCCGTACCCTCCGGACCGGCCTTGACCTGCTCGGCATCGACGCGCCGGAGCGGATGTAAGACAGTGCAGCGACGTACTTGACTGCTACGATCCGGCGTCCGCTCGCTGCCGGGAGCCCGGAATGCCCCGCAAAGTGACGCCTGAGCGTGACGCTTCCCACACATTGAGGAGATCCCCACAATGCGACGGCTTTTGACCGTGGCAATCCTCGCCGCACTCGTCGGCACCGCCGCGGCCTGCGGCGACAGCACCGACAACAACACGTCGGCCTCGTCCTCCACCGCCGCGACCCCCGCGGCCACGTCCGCCTCGCCGACTCCCACGGTCGACCTCAAGGCGAACACCAAGGCGGTCTGCGGCAAGGCCGAGAAGATCATCACCGAGGACAACGTAAAGCCCATCGGTGAGCAGATCGGCATCATGATCGCGGCCAAGCAGTCCAAGAACAAGCAGGCCGAGACCGCCGCGGCGGCCAAGGCCAAGCAGCTCGCCGACGCGCTCGCGGAGCAGCTGCGCGCCCTCAAGACCGAGGCCGCGGACCCGAAGCTGCAGGCCGCGCTGGACAAGGGCGCGGACGGCATCAAGCTGTTCGGCTCGCCGGATTACCTGGCGAAGATCAACACGCTGAACGACATGAACAAGCTGACGACCGACATCGACGCCGCCGGCAAGGACCTCGAGGCGCTCTGCGCCTGACGCTGCGTTGGTCGATGCCCCGCTCTGCGTCATCGCAGGGCGGGGCATCGCCTTTTTGTCAAGCCGAAGTTGTACCGCTGTGGCAGGCTTCCGGTCGTGGTAGATCCATCGGGTGTCTCCACCCTGGACGAGCTCTCCGGACTCCTGCGCGACCTGCGGCGACGGCAGGCGCGGCGGGTCCGCTCGTCCCCGTTGACCTTCGGCGAGCTCGCCGCGCGCACGGGCTGGCCGCACGCCGCCATCGGTGCGTACTTCGACGGCCACACGCTGCCGCCGGCCGAGCGCCTCGACGCGCTGCTCCGCCTGCTGGGCGCCTCGCCGGCCGAGTGCTTCGCCTTCGCCTCCGCGCGCACGCGCATCGAGAGTCTCTCGGACCACCGCGCCCAGCTCCCGTTCGTGGCGCACCCGCGCCGCCTCCCGCCGGCGCCACCCGGTTTCGCCGGCCGGGCCGGCGCCGTGGCCCGCCTGGACACCCTCCTGCCCGGCGCCCGGGCCGTCTTCATCGGCGGCCCCGCGGGCGTGGGCAAGACCGCGCTGGCGGTCCACTATGGACACCGAGTCGCCGACCGCTTCCCCGGCGGCGCCGTCTTCCTGGACCTGCGCGGCTCCGGCACGCCGCTGTCCGCGGCCGAGGCGCTGCGCATCCTGCTGGACGCGCTGGGCATGGCGCCGGCGGACCTTCCGCTCGGCGTGGCCGCCCGCACGGGCCTGTTCCGCACCTTGACCGCCCGCCGCGGCGTGCTCCTGGTCCTGGACGACGCCGCGGACGCCGCCCAGGTGCGGCCGCTGCTGCCGGCGGCGGGGGACAGCGTCGCGCTGGTAACGGGCCGACTGACCGACGGGGCGGCGTCTGTGGCGTTGGACGCCGCGGTTCCCATCGACGGTTCGGTCTCGGTGGACGGTTCGGCCTTTGTGGCGCCGGGTCGCGTGGTCCCCGCGGACGGTTCGGCCTTCGTGGCGCCGGGTCGCGTCGTCCCCGCGGACGGTTCGGCCTTCGTGGCGCCGGGTCGCGTCGTCTCCGCGGACGGTTCGGCCGCTGTTGTGCTGGGCCCGATCGACCGCACCGAGGCCCGGGCCATGCTGGCGGCTCGAATGGGCGCCGAGCGGGTCGCGGCCGAACCCGAAGCCGTGGACCACATCATCACCGCGTGCGGCCGTTCGCCCATGGCGCTGGCGGTCGTGTCCGCACGCGTGGCCCTGCATCCGGACCTGCGCCTGTCCACGGTGGCGGACGCGCTGGGCGAGGCGACGGCGTTCTCCTGGTCGTACGACCTGCTGACCCCCGCCGCCCGGCACCTCTTCCGCGGCTTCGGCGCCCACCCGGCCCAGGACCTCTCCACCATCGACGCGGGCGTGATCCTGGCCGGAAAGTCCACTGTGGACTCGTTGACCGAGCTCGCGCGCGCGCAACTGATCACGGAGGTCCGGCCCGGCCGCTACGCGATGCACGCACTGCTGCGCGAGCACGCCGCCGCCCGCACCCCCGACGCCGAGCGCGAGGCCCTAGAGGACCGAATCGTCGAGCACGGCTCCTCGTTCGCCGTGCTGGGCCTGGCCATGCGCCGCCGCCGGTACCGCGACGCCTGGCGCATCGCCGACGCCGTAGACAACCACCTGGACGCCACGGGCCGCTGGGACGACCGCATCGCCGCCCAGGAGATCGCCATCCGCGCGGCCGAACACCTGGGCGCCCCGGCACTGCTGGCCCGGGCCCAGCGCGCCCAGTCCGCGGCGTACCTGCGCACCGGCCAGCACGAGGCCGCCCTGCGCCGCCTGCGCGAGGCCGCCGACTGCTTCCACGCCCAGGGCGACCCGGCCGCGGCCGCCCACTGCCGCCAGGACCTGGCCGCGCTCCTGGAGTCGATGGCCCGCTTCGCCGAGGCGATCGTCCACGACGAGCTGGCCCTGGCCCTCTTCCGCCGAGCCGGCGACCACCACGGCCAGGCAACGGCCCACGCCGCCGCCGCGTGGCACTACGCCCAGGCGGGCCGAGCCGCGGAGGCGGTGGCCCACGGCGAGGCGGCCCTAGCCCTGCATCGCGAGCTGGACGACCCGCACGAGGTGGCCGCGGCCTTGGCCCATCTCGGCCGCGTACACGCCGCCCTGGGCGAACGCGAACGCTCCCTGGAACGCCTGCGTGCCGCCCTGGACCGCTACACGGAGCTGGGCGACCGCCTGGACGAGGCCGACACCGCAACCCGCCTGGGCGACGCCTTGGATGGCGCCCCGGCAATAGGCCTGTGGCGACGAGCCCACGCAATCTACGAGCGCCTGGGCCACCCAGCCGCCGCAACGGTAGCCGCGCGCTTGGGCATCTGAGAGCGCCAACAGCAGCCCCAACGGCGAGCAGTCCGCGACGGTGGGTAGTGCGTAGACCGTGACCAGCGGAACTCGGCGGCGGGCAATGCCTGGGCCGTCTGCTCGAACGTCGCCAGGTCACCTCCGCAAGCTCCCGCGCCGGCGTGAGCCCCGCTCTGTGCCTCCGGCCCGCGGGCAGTCCGCGTCGCGGCATACAGCTCGTGCCCGTCGCCCCGGCGAGCTCCGAGGCCTCCGCCAGCTCCCGCGCCGGCGCGAGCCCCGCCCAGCGGTCCAGCGCGGAGGCCGCGAGCGTGCCCGCGACGACCGTGCCGGCCACGGACACCCGTTTCGCGGCAGGCGTCGGCGCGGGCGTATGCCCTGCGCTGTGTTTCCGGCTCGCGGGCACTCCGCGTCGCTGCGTACCGCTCACGCCGTCGCCTCCGCTGCGTTCGGTCGGTTCGACCTCCCCCGCGATGCTGATCGTCCCCGCGCGGCACCGGTGAAGGATTTTTCGGGGCATGCCGGAAGGCCATCGAGCGGGTTTAATCACCGCATGACCTCCGAAACGCCCGGCTGGGACGCCATCGACGCGGCGCTGGAGCGGCTCTACCCCGGCGTCGAACCCCGCCACCTCGGCACGCTCCTCAAATGGGCACTCGGCGGCCCGGATCCGCTCGACGGCATCAGCTTCTACCCCCGGCTGGATCCGGTGCCGCACTGGCACGCCGTCACCTACGGCATGAGCGAGCTCTACGGCAAGCAGTCCGACAACCCCGACGAGTCCGGCTGGGGCTTCGAGTTCACCTTCCGGATCCGCCGCGACCCGGACGAGGTCGAGCCGCCGATCTGGGCCGCGAATTTCCTGCAGAACCTCGCCCGGTACGTCTTCCAGACCGGCAACTGGTTCGAGCCCAACCACCACATGGACCTCAACGGCCCCATCGCGCTGGACCACGTGACGCTCATCCGGGCCGTCGTGTTCACCGAGGACCCGGAGCTGGGCGCGATCGACACGCCCAACGGCGCCGTACAGTTCCTCCAGGTCGTCGGGATCACCGCCGACGAGTACGCCGCGACCCAGGCCTGGAGCGTGCGCGAATTCCTCGAACTGCTCGCCCGGCACATCCCGCTGCTGGTCACCGACCTCGGCCGGGCCTCCGTCACCGACGACGTGAGCGTGGCCGAGACAGTCGACGAGGGTCGCCGGCTCGACGGCTCCTCCACCGCCACCCTCGCCCTCGCCGAGTTCGGCTGGCGCCCCGACGGCGACCTGGTCCGCCTGGTGATGGGCGCGCACGTGGCCCCCCGGGTCGCCGATACGCTGCTCGGCCGCCTGCCGTTCGGCCGCACGCTGCGCCTGGACGGGCCCGAGAGCAGCGCCGAGTTCTCCGCGGGCAGTTTCTTCGTCGGTACCGCACCGGGCGCCGAGGACCAGCTCCAGGTCGTGCTCACCGACGAGGCCCTCGACGGCCTGCTCCAGGTGCTGGTGCCCCTCGCCGGCGTGCGCGCGGCCCCCGGCGCGGAGCCGCTCGTCGTCGAGATCGTGCGCTCGGAGATCCGCGACCCGGAAGGCAACGTAGTCCGGACGATCGGCTGATCCCGTCCTACTGTGAAGGTCGTGGCATACACCGCAGACGGTTCGCGCTATGAGCAGATGCAGTTCCGCCGGACCGGCCGCAGCGGCCTGAAGCTGCCGGCCGTCTCCCTCGGGCTGTGGCACAACTTCGGCCACGACCGGCCGCTCGACGGGCACCGGGCGCTGGCCTGGCGCGCCTTCGACCTGGGCATCACCCACTTCGACCTGGCCAACAACTACGGGCCGCCCTACGGTTCGGCCGAAGAGAACTTCGGGCGGATCCTGGCCACCGACCTCCACCCGTACCGCGACGAGCTCGTCATCTCCTCCAAGGCAGGCTACGACATGTGGCCGGGCCCGTACGGCGAGTGGGGCTCCCGCAAGTACCTGACCGCGAGCCTCGACCAGAGCCTCAAGCGGATGGGCCTGGAGTACGTCGACATCTTCTACTCCCACCGCTTCGACCCCGAGACGCCGCTGGAAGAGACCATGGGCGCGCTCGACGCCGCGGTGCGGGCGGGCAAGGCGCTCTACGTCGGTGTCTCCTCCTACTCGCCGGCCAAGACGGCCGAGGCGGCGGAGATCCTGCGCGCGCTCGGCACCCCGGCGCTCATCCACCAGCCCTCCTACTCGATGCTCAACCGCTGGATCGAGGACGGCCTGCTCGACGTGCTCGAGCGCGAGGGGATGGGCTGCATCACCTTCTCGCCGCTGGCCCAGGGCATGCTCACCGACCGCTACCTCGACGGCGTGCCGGAGGGTTCGCGGGCGAGCGAGAACAGCTCGCTGTCGCCGGAGTGGCTCACCGAGGAGAACCTCGGCAAGATCCGCGCCCTGCGGGACATCGCGACGGCCCGCGGGCAGAGCCTGGCCCAGATGGCGCTCGCCTGGACGCTGCGCGACCCCCGGGTCACCTCGACGCTGATCGGGGTGAGCAGCGTCGCCCAGCTCGAGGACAACGTCGCGGCGCTGGCCGGCCTCGACTTCTCCGCCGAGGAGCTCGCCGCGATCGACGAGCACGCCACCGAGTCGGGCATCAACCTCTGGGCGAAATCCAGCGCCCACTGATGTCGAATCCGGGCCGGCCCTGTTCGTACAGCTGGTACGAGTCGCTTCGTTCCGTCTGGAGGAAACCATGAGGCTGTACCTGCTGAGCGTCATCGAGCCGAGCGTCGGCGAGCCGCCGCCGCCCGCCGAGATGGAGAAGATCATGGCGCAGGTCGCCGAGTTCGACCGCAGCCTCAAGGAGGCCGGAGCCTGGGTTTTCAGCGGCGGCCTGCACCCGCCGGGCACCGCCACGACGCTGCGGCCCAAGGGCGACGACGTGCTCGTCACCGACGGCCCGTACGTGGAGGGCAAGGAGCACCTCGGCGGCTTCACGATCGTGCAGTGCGAGGACCTCGACGCGGCCCTCGACTGGGGCCGCCGCGCCGCCGAGGCCACCACTCTCCCCGTGGAGGTGCGGCCCTTCCGATGGTGAGCGGAACGGTCGAGCGGGTCTTCCGAGAGGAGTACGGCCGTGCCGTGTCCGTGCTGGTCCGCACCTTCGGCGACATCGACCTCGCCGAAGAGGCGGTGCAGGAGGCCTTCGCGGCGGCGCTGCAGCGCTGGCCGGATGGCGGCGCGCCGCCCAGCCCGGCCGGGTGGATCATCACGACCGCGCGCAACCATGCGATCGACCGGCTGCGGCGCGAGGCCCGGCGCGCCGAGAAGCATGCCGAGGCCGACTTGATCTACAACGTGCCCCCGGACGAGCCCGACGACCGCCTCCAGCTCATCTTCACCTGCTGCCATCCGGCGCTGGCCCGGCACGCGCAGGTGGCGCTCACGCTGCGGCTGCTCGGCGGCCTCACCACGCCCGAGATCGCCCGGGCGCTGCTGGTGCCCGAGCCGACGCTGGCCCAGCGCATCGTGCGCGCCAAGACCAAGATCCGTGACGCCGGCATCCCCTACCGGGTGCCGCGCGCCGCCGATCTGCCCGACCGGCTGGCCGCGGTCCTCGCGGTCGTGTACCTGATCTTCAACGAGGGCTACGCGGCTAGCTCCGGCGGCCTCATCCGCGACGACCTGTGCGCCGAGGCGATCCGGCTCGGGCGGATGCTGCGCCGCCTGATGCCGGACGAGCCGGAGGTCGCCGGCCTGCTGGCGCTCATGATCCTGGCGGCGGCCCGCCGCCCGGCCCGGGTCGACGAGTCCGGCGGCCTGGTGCCGCTGCCGCGCCAGGACCGCTCGCGATGGGACCGCGACGCGATCGCCGAGGGGCACCGCCTGGTGCGGGAGTGCCTGCGCCGGGACCGGCCCGGCCCGTACCAGATCCAGGCGGCCATCAACGCGGTGCACACCGACGCCCCGAGCGCCGGGGCGACCGACTGGGGCCAGATCGTGCGGCTCTACGACCAGCTCATGATGGTCGCGCCGTCGCCGGTCGTCGAGCTCAACCGCGCCGTCGCGGTGGCCGAGATGGACGGCCCGGACGCCGGCCTGCGGCTGGTCGAGGGCCTCCCGCTGCCCGGCTACCACGTGTTCCACGCCGTTCGCGCCGACCTGCTGCGCCGGGCCGGGCGCCTGTCCGAGGCCCGGGTCGCGTACGAGACGGCGGCCGAGCTGACCGATAACACCGCGGAGCGTGACTACTTGCTTACGCAAAGCTCGGCCCTCTCTCCTCCTGTGTCGTAACTGTTCGCGGTTCGGCGCAGCGCTCGACCATCTTGTCGTCGAGTGGGATGCTCGAAAGATGACCCATCCGGTGCTCGCTCAGCTGCTCGCGGTCGCGTTGGTCGTCGCGATCTGTGCGCTGGCCGTCGTCGTCATCCCGATCAACCGCCGGGGCGCACCCATCAGTGCCCGGACCCGCCCGGGTCGTCGCGACGACGAGCGTGGCTGGTACGGCTTTATCTACGCCAACCCGGATGACCCGAACCTGCTCGTGCCCAAGCGGCTCGGCCTGGGCTGGACGATCAACTTCGGCCACCGCCGGGCCTGGCAGGCGGTCTTCGGCCTGCTGGCGTTCATCGCCCTGAGCATCGTCATCGGCACGGTCGCCGGCCACCAGGGCCGCTGAGGCCTCAGCCCACGGTGGGCCAGTCCCACCCCAGCTGTAGAAACATGCCCAGCCGGTCGCTGACCGCCCGGATCTCGGCGATCCTGCCTTCGCGCAGGGTCATGACCCAGATCTGCTCCACCTCGCACGAACGTCCCGTGGGCTCCGGCATCCTCGGGTGAAATCCGGTGTGTGTCCCGCGCACGATCAGCCGGGCGACCACCGTGTCGCCCTCGGCGATGAGCTGCTGCGGATACATCCCGCCCTCGCCGAACGCGTCGAGCTGCTGCCGGAACCCCTCGAACGCCGCACCGGGCGCGTCGTCCTCGCCGAAGATCACCTTGTTGTGGTCGACGACGTCGTCCGCCATGTACTTCCCCCAGTCGGCGATCCGCCGCTCGCTCACGGCCTGGAAGAAGTCCGCCACCACCTGCTTGTTCGCGTTCATCGCGCTCGATTCCATTCTTACGTCGTAAGTTTGCTGCGGCCGAGTGTAGACTTACGGCGTAAGAATCCGCAACCCCGAGGAGAGCCGGCCGTGGCAGCGAAGCGTCAGCGCGGCGAACGCGCGGGCCTGACCCGCGAACAGGTGCTGGACTCCGCCCTGGCGCTCGTCGACCGGGTGGGCCTCAACGGCCTCACCATGCGTGCGCTGGGTGCGGAGCTGGGCGTCGAGGCGATGACCCTGTACCACTACGTCCCCAACAAGGACGCCCTGATCGACGGCATGGTCGAGCGCCTCTTCACCGCCGTCCACCCGGCCGGCCCGGGCGGCGACTGGCAGGCACACCTGCGCGGCTATGCCCACGGCCTCCGAGCCGCGCTGCTGCGCCACCCCGGCGTCCTGCCCGCAGTGAACCGCCCCGCGGTCACGCCGGCGGCGCTGGACGCGGCCGAGGCCGGCCTGCGCACGCTGACCGAGGCGGGCTTCACGGTCGGCGACGCGCTGGACGCGCTGAACGCGCTGACCGTGTTCGTGCTCGGCCACACCGCGGCGGAGGTCGCCATCGGCCCGGACGGCCCGCTGCCGGTGGACGCCGGCCGCCATCCGCTGCTGGTCGAGGCCGTCGAGAGCGGTGCCGGGCTCGACGACGCGGCGCGGTTCACCTTCGCGGTCGACGCCCTGCTGGCGGGGTTCGACGCGGTGAGGTAACGACGTGCCCGCCCGCGACGGGCCCCGGGTTGAGTATTGTTTTCGGCGGCCACAGCCTTCGAGAAGGAGCCGAAGTGAGCGAAACGCTGGAGTTCCAGGCCGAGACGCGACAGCTGCTGCAGTTGATGGTCCATTCGATCTACTCGAACAAGGACATCTTCCTGCGCGAGCTGATCTCGAACGCCTCGGACGCGCTGGACAAGCTGCGCCTGGAATCCCTGATGAACAAGGAGCTGGAGGTCGACACCAGCGACCTGCACGTCCAGCTCGAGATCGACAAGGATCAGCGCACGCTGACCGTACGGGACAACGGCATCGGCATGTCCCACGAAGACGTCGTCTCACTCATCGGTACCATCGCCAAGTCCGGCACCGCGGAACTGCTCAAGAAGCTTCGGGAGTCACCCGAACAGCAGCAGCGGGCCGAGCTCATCGGGCAGTTCGGCGTCGGTTTCTATTCGACGTTCATGGTCGCCGACAAGGTGACGCTCGTGACCCGCAAGGCCGGCGAGAGCCAGGGCACGCGCTGGGAGTCGGCGGGCGAGGGAACGTACGAGATCGAGTCGCTCGAGGACGCACCCCAGGGCACCACGGTCACACTGCACCTCAAGGCGGAGGACAGCGAGGACCAGCTCTTCGACTACACCGCGGAATGGAAAGTCCGCGAGATCGTCAAGAAGTACTCCGACTTCATCGCCTGGCCGATCCGGCTCGCCGGCGCCGAGTCCGACGCGCCGCTGAACTCGATGAAGGCGCTCTGGGCCCGCCCGCGCAGCGAGGTCGCCGCCCAGGAGTACAACGAGTTCTACAAGCACGTCAGCCACGACTGGACCGACCCGCTCGAGACCATTCACATGAAGGGCGAGGGCACCTTCGAATACGAGGCCCTGCTCTTCATCCCGGCCCGCGCCCCCTTCGATCTCTTCATGCGCGACGGGCATCGCGGCGTGCAGTTGTACGTCAAACGCGTCTTCATCATGGACGACTGCGAGGCGCTCACCCCGCGGTACCTCCGCTTCGTGAAGGGCGTCGTCGACGCGCACGACCTCTCGCTCAACATCTCCCGCGAGATCCTGCAGCAGGACCGCCAGATCCAGGTCGTCCGGCGCCGTCTGGTGAAGAAGGTTCTCTCCACGCTCAAGGAACTGCCCGCGGAACGGTACGCCACGTTCTGGAACGAGTTCGGCCGCGCGCTCAAGGAGGGCCTGCTCGACGACGCCGAGAACCGCGACACCCTGCTCGATCTGATCCGCCTGCCCTCGACGCATTCGGCCGAGGAGCCCACCTCCCTGCGCGACTACGTCGAGCGCATGAAGGAGGGCCAGAGCGACATCTACTACATGACCGGCGAGAGCCGGGCGATGGTCGAGAACTCGCCGCACCTCGAGGCGTTCCTCGCCAAGGGTTACGAGGTGCTCATCCTCGCCGACCCGGTCGACGAGGTGTGGGTCGAGCAGGTCACGCAGTACGACGGCAAGCAGTTGCAGTCCGTGGCCAAGGGCCAGGTCGACCTCGGCAGCGAGGAGATCCCCGCGGAGCGCACCGAGGGATTCGCGCCACTGCTGAAATGGCTCGGCGAAAAGCTCGAGGCGGACATCAAGGACGTGCGCCTTTCCACGCGCCTGACGACGTCGGCGGCGTGCATTGTCGGCGACGAGCACGACATCACACCGACGCTCGAGAAGATGTACCGCGCGATGGGTCAGGAAATGCCGCACACCAAGCGCATTCTGGAGCTCAATCCCGACCACGCGCTCGTTTCCGGGCTCCGCGAGGCGTTCGCGGCGGATGCGGAGGCGCCAGCGCTGGGTGAGACCGCGGAGCTGCTCTACGGCATGGCGCTGCTGGCCGAGGGCGGCGAACTGGCCGACCCGTCCCGCTTCACCCGCCTGCTGGCCGACCGCCTGGCGCGTTCCCTCTGACGGCCGTGAACCATCCCGCGCGCACCGTCGTCCTCGTCCTCGTCGACGCGGACGGCGGTGTGCTGGGCGCGCTGCCGCCCTTCGAGGTGGGGCTGCCGTGGTGGCCCGAGGTCGAGGAGATCGTCGACGGAGCCGAGGAGCGGTTCGGGGCCGGGGTGAGCGTGCTGCGGCTGCTGCACGCCGATCGGTCGCACCCGCCCGGGGGCATCGTGACGTACCTCGCGCAGCTGGAACGCGGCCGTCCGGCGCTCGAACCGACGTCGTTCAAGCTGATGCCGCATCCGCGCCGGGCGCCCTACGCCGAAGTGGGCGGGCCGGCTGAGTCGCTCGCCTGGGCGCGGGATGTACTGGCGGCGGCGGGTTACGGTACACCCGAGCGAATCCGGCAGCGGAAAACCTGGAATCTCTCGGGGTTGTGGCGGCTGGACACGGCCCGCGGGACGGTCTGGCTCAAGCACCTGCCGCCGTTTCTGCGCGCGGAGCACGAGGTCCTCGCGTGGCTCGGCGCGGTCGCGCCCGGGTCCGCACCGCCGCTGATCGCCGCGGACGGGACCGGCCGGCAGGTGCTCGGGCACCTGCCGGGCGAGGACGGCTTCTTCGCGCCGGCCCCGGCGCGCCTCGCCATGGCGGACCTGCTGCACGGGCTGCAACGGCGGGCGCTGGAGGACGTGGACGCGCTGGCCGAGCGGGATGTGCGGGACCGTCGCGGCGGGCTGCTGCTCGAGCAGGTCGTGGCGACGGCGGAACCGTGGCTCGGGGAGATCTTCGGCCTCGACGCCCTGGTGGCCGGCCTGCCCGCCCGCCTCGCCGCGGTGGACGCGTGCGGGGTGCCCGAGACGCTCGTGCACGGCGACTTCCACCCGGGCAATGTGCGTTTTTCGGCGACGGTACCGCCTGCCGTTCTCGACTGGGGCGACGCCTTCCTTGGCCATCCCGCGTTCGATGTGATCAGGCTGTGCGAGGGCCTCGAGCCGGAGGACGCCGAGCCGCTCATCGAGCGCTGGGCCGCGCAGTGGCGGCAGGTCGCGCCCGGCAGCGATCCGGTCCGCGCGGTGCGACTGCTCCGGCCCGTGGCCGCGCTGCTCGGTGCCGTCGTGTACGCGACGTTCGTCCAGAACATCGAGCCAAGCGAATGGCCGTACCACACCGACGACGTCGCGAGCGGGCTGCGGAGCGCCGTCGAGCTGGGCTGACGCGTTTTTGTCGTACCCATGCGATACAACTTCTGGCGTCACGGAGCACCGGATGCTGGAGGTCGATAATCTTGAGCGTCGAAACGCGCTCGACGGCGGTCGTCATACCGCCCGTACAGCCCCGCAGGCTGGCCAAGGTGCCGTTCGTCGAACTCACCGACGGCCGCCTGCAGGGCGTGGTGTCGAGCGGATCTGACATCGAACGGGTCTATGTCTCCTCGATCGGCGCCGGCTCCCACGGGCTGAGCTGCAGCACCAACAACAACCGGCCGTGCGGCGGCCTGCGCGGCGCGAATCCGTGCAAGCACCTGGTCGCGCTGCTCGACGAGGCCGAGCTGCAGTACGGGCGCGAGCGCGTCGCGCGCTACCTGCGCATCGAGGTCGACGAGAGCACCCACCTGGTGCGGGGGCTCAAGGCCCACCACGAGCCGTCGCCGGCCGCGACCGTGTTCAGCGGGTTCCTGCGGCACCTGGCCTACCTGGAGCTTCCCGGCAGCGAGGAGCCCATCCCGGAGCTGCACTGGTTCCCGGCCGTCGCGCCGGCCGGGGAGCGCTGATGCTGTCCACACTGTTCGCCGGCACCGGCACCGGCACCGGCCCGGACCCCGAGATCGACGCGGCGCTCGAGACCGCCGGCGCGGTCGACGAGGGCCTGCTGCATGGCTTCGCCCGCATCGACGACGACCGGACCGCGGCGCTGGCCGGCCTGGCCGGGGCGTTCGCCGGCAGCCCGCTGCGCGAGGCGGTCGCCGAGGCCGTCGACAAGATCGCGGCGGGCTCGGTCGCCGACGACCACCTCTTCGCCCTGGCCGCGGCCCGGATCGCGCTCTTCGGCTCGGTGCACGACGCTCTGCTCGCCCGGGCCGACGCGGCGCTGGGGCGGCCGCGGGCCGACTGGCGCGGTGAACCCGGCCCGGCCGCGGCCGCCACCCACCTGCTCGGCGGCGCCCGGTCGTGGCTGCGCGAGCTCGCGATCACCGGCTGGCGGGGCGTCGACCACGACCTCGTCGCCGCGGCCGGCCAGGCGATCGAGGCCGCGCTCGGCGACCCGGAGCTGCGTCGCCTCGCGGTGCTGCTCGACGGGCTCGCCGCGGAGCTGCGGGCCGGAAGCCCGATCGCGACGATGGACCCGGTGCCCGTGCGGCGCTGGGCCGACCTGTGGAGCCGCGCGCTGCTGCTGGCGCACGACGGCGGCCGGGCGCAGCGGGCCGCGCAGGCCGAGACGGTCACCGGCCGGCTCTTCGTCCTCGGCGTCGACGTCCACGAGCACCCGACCGCGGTGCAGGTGCAGGTCCACGGCGTGCTGGAGGCCGCGGGCGCACCCAACCGGCTCGTGCGGGCGAGCGTCTCCGCGGCGAAGGTCGACACGATCGTCGGCCCCGCGATCTGGCGCCTGCTGGCCGGGCACCCCATGCTGCTGACCGCGCTCGCCGAGCGCCGCGCGCTCGACCTGACCGACATGCCGCTGCTGGCCGGCGGCGACCTGATCTGGCACGACGCGCAGGCCAAGCCCGGCGACCCGGCCGACCCGTTCACCACCGCCCGCGTGCACCTCGGCGCCGCGCTCGCCCCGGCCACGCCGCCGCTGGAGCGGCACCCGTCCCGCATCGCCGAGCCCGTGTTCGTCGAGGACCTCTCCACCGTCGCGCTCGACACGACCCGGCTGCCGGCCTGCGGGCCGCTGACCCCGGAGATCGTGTCCGCCGCGAACGCGTGCATCGGGCTGCTGCGCTGGGACGACGGCGCGTGGACGGTGCAGCCGCTCGGGGTGCAGGTCACGGTCAAGAAGAAGCAGACCGGCGTGCACACCGCCGACTGGGCGCTCGGCCCGGCCGACGCGAAGCTGGCCAAGTCGGCCGGCGAGGCGGTCGAGGTGCTGCGCGAGCGGGCCGGAAGGTTGCTGCGCAAATGATGACCGCCGACGAGAACCGGCGCCAGGTCCTCTACTGGCGCATGCTCGGCCGGCTCTTCGAGGCCGACGAGCAGCTGTCCCTGGAGTCCGCCAGCGTCGCGATCGTCGACGACATCGGCCTCCCGCCCGCGCTGCTCGACCCCGGCGTCACGGTCGACAACCTCGTGCAGCGCCACCCGGAGCTGGCCGGCGAGTTCGAGGGGCTGATGGCCCTGGGTGACGGACAGGACGGCGACGGACAGGACGGCGACGGCGCCGAGGTGCGGCGGGCCGCGCTGGTGTCCAAGCTGCTCATCAACGTCTTCAACACCGGGCACGGCAACGTCAGCGCCACCCAGCTCGCCAACTGGCAGGCCGACGCCGGGTGGTTCGAGAAGGCGCTGGGCCTCGACCCGGGCGAGCTGCGCGGCCGGCCCAACGCCGGCGGGCTCGCGGGCGTGCTCGGCGGCATCGAGGGCGACCTGGTCAAGCGGATGCACCTGCGGGAGGTGCTGGCCAACCCGGCGCTGGCCAAGCAGCTGACCCCGAGCATGTCGCTCATCGAGCAGCTGCTGCGGGACAAGAACAACCTGTCGGGGGTCGCGCTGGCCAACGCCAAGGCGCTGATCCGCCGGTTCGTCGACGAGGTGGCCGCGATCCTGCGCACCCAGGTGCAGCAGACCAGCGTCGGCGAGATCGACCGGTCGGTGCCGCCCAAGCGGGTGTACCGCAACCTCGACATCGAGCGCACCATCTGGAAGAACCTGACGAACTGGAGCCCCGAGGACGAGCGGCTCTACGTCGACAAGCTCTTCTACAAGCAGACCGCCAGGCGCACCACGCCGGCGCGGCTCATCGTGGTCGTCGACCAGTCCGGCTCGATGGTCAACGCGATGGTCAACTGCACGATCCTGGCCTCGATCTTCGCGGGGCTGCCGAAGGTCGACGTGCACCTGGTCGCGTACGACACCCGGGCGCTGGACCTGACCCCATGGGTGGCCGACCCGTTCGAGGTGCTGCTGCGCACGCGGCTCGGCGGCGGCACCGACGGCACGGTCGCGATGGCGCTGGCCCAGCCGAAGGTGTCGGACCCGCGCAACACCGTGGTCGTCTGGATCTCGGACTTCTACGAGTCGCAGCAGCAGGTGCTGTTCGACTCGATGCAGGCGATGCACCGCTCCGGCGTCAAGTTCATCCCCGTCGGCTCCGTGAGCAGCGGCGGGCAGCAGAGCGTCAACCCGTGGTTCCGGCAGCGCTTCAAGGACATGGGCGCGCCGGTGCTCTCCGGGCACATCAAAAAGCTTGTCTTCGAACTCAAGAGCTTCCTGGCATAGGAGACCCCCTCATGACTGAAATGCTTCGCGCCCCCGCCGAGGTCAAGTACGCCGAGGAGCTCGACTGGCTCGAGTCGGTCGACGACGGCCCCAAGCCCTTCTCGTGGCGGCTCAGCCCGCGGATGGTCCGCCTGTTCGTCCTCGGCTCCGAACGCGCCGACGGCCTCGACCGCGAGATCTCGCAGAAGTGGTTCGGCGACCGCAGCTTCGTCGAGCGCAGCATCGTGACCCTGGCCTCCGACCGTGGCCTGCTGCTCATCGGCGACCCGGGCACCGGCAAGAGCTGGCTCGCCGAACTGCTCGCGGCGGCCATCTCGCGCAACTCGACGCTCGTGGTGCAGGGCACGGCGGGCACGACCGAGGACCACATCAAGTACTCCTGGAACGTCTCGATGGTCATCGCGAAGGGCCAGTCGCGCGCCTCGATGATCCCGTCGCCGATCATGACCGCGATGGAGAACGGGGTAATCGGCCGGTTCGAGGAGCTGACCCGCTCGACCAGCGACGTGCAGGACGCGCTGATCTCGATCCTGTCGGAGAAGTACGTCTCGATCCCCGAGCTCGACGAGGACAACATCGTCTTCGCCCAGCCGGGCTTCTCGATCATCGCCACCGCCAACAGCCGCGACCGGGGCGTCAACGACCTGTCCTCGGCGCTGAAGCGGCGGTTCAACTTCGTGCGGATCCCAGTGGTGACCAACAAGAAGAGCGAGGCGGAGATCGTCCGCTTCCGCACCAGCGAGCTGCTGCGCCGCCACCAGATCGACCTCGACGTGCCGCCGAACCTGCTCGACATCCTGCTGCAGAGCTTCGCCGACCTGCGCACCGCGGCCGCGTCGGCGACCAGCGACGACGAGAAGCTCGAGTCGGCGCTGTCGACCGCCGAGCAGATCGGCGTGCTGGAGGACGCGATCCTGCACAGCACGTTCTTCGGCGACCGCAGCCTGCGGGCCGAGACGCTCGCCGGGTCGCTGGTCGGGTCGCTGGCCCGGCGCAGCCCCGAGGACCTGGCGATCCTGAACAAGTACTGGCACGGGGTCGTCGAGCCGCGCAGCAAGGAGGACGGCGGGGAGTGGCCCGCGTTCCTCGAGGGCGGCCGTCAGGCGATCGCCACCCTGTCATGAGCGAGCCGTTCAACGCCCTGCGGACCCAGATGGTGGAGGCGGCCACCGCCTTCGCCGCGGGGCCGGGCGCCGTGCCGGAGATCCTCGCCGGCATCGTCGACGACGTCGACCGGGCGCTGCGTGAGGAGCTGGAGATCTTCCCGGTCTGCCACCACTCCCCGGCGTCGGGCCTGGCGATGGTCCGGCGGCTGCGGGACAAGCGGCCGAAGGTCATCTACCTGGAGCTGTGCGAGGACCTCGGGCCGCTGCTGACGGAGCTGCGCAACTGCCGGCTGCCGGTGGCGCTGCAGGCCTTCGCGTCGCAGCTGGAGGGGTTCCCGCAGGACTGGGGGCCGCTGAGCATCGTCGCGCCGATCACCGAGGCGTCGGCGGAGTACCAGGCGATCGCCTATGCGCTGGAGACCCCCGGCGTCGAGCTGGTGCTCGTCGACCGCTCCACCGACCACGTCTTCCAGTGGCAGCCGCGCGAGGAGCACGACACCCCGCCGGCCGAGGGCGCCGAGGAGGCCGAGGACACCGACCTGCACGGCGACGCGATCGGCATCGAGATCGGCGACCTGCGGCCGCGCTTCGCCGAGCTGGAGCAGCACCTGCTGCACCACGGCAAGGTGCGGCACTGGTCGGAGTGGTGGGACCAGTACGTCGAGCAGCCGCTGGCCGGCGCCGACTACGCCACCTACCGACAGGTCATGGTGCTCATCGGCAGCCTGTTCCGGCGGCTCGCCCCGTCCGACACGCGGCGGGTCAAGGTCGACGAGGACCGGGAGCGGTACATGTGGACCCGGATGCGCGAGCACCTCGCGCGCACCGGCGTCGACAAGGCCGACTGCCTTTACGTGTGCGGCGCCTTCCACGCGGCCAGCCGGGTCGAGGAGTTCGGCACCGCCGAGGGGGTGCCCGACTTCGACATCAGCCCGCGCACCGCGACGAAATGGCTGTACGGGCTGATCCCGTCGAGCCACTCGGCGATCGAGGCGCAGTTCGGCCTCGCCTCCGGCTCCGTCTCGATCGCCGCGGCCACCTGGCAGAAGGCGGTCACCCGGGCCCGGCTCACGCCGTTTCAGCTCGAGGGCCAGAAGGGCAGCCGCAAGCGCAAGGCCGCCCCTCAGGAAGCGGGCGGCCCGGCGGCGGCCGGCGAGCCGGTGGCGGACCAGCTCAGCGGGTTCCTCGCCAGCCCGCCGGCGCTCGACTCGCTCGACGAGGAGGAGCTGCTCGGCTGGTGCGTCGACATCGTCCGGCTCGCCCGGCGCAACGGCTACCTGGCCAGCACCGCCGACGCGATCGCGGTGTTCGAGACCTCGATCCTGCTGGCGGGCATGCGCAACCGGGCGCGGCCGACGCCGTACGACTTCCAGGACGCCGCGGTCACGTGCATCGAGAAGGACTCGACGCCGGGGCGGCGCGACGTGCGGCGGCTGTGCGAGATCCTGCTTGGCGGCGACCGGGTGGGGCAGGTCGGGTACGAGGCGCTGCCGCCGCTGGCCCAGGACGTCTACAACCGGCTGGCCCCGATCGGGCTCGACCTGACCCGTGCCACGGTCCAGCGGGCGCTGCTCGACCTGGCCGGGCGGCCCGAGCTCGGGCCGGCCTCGCATCTGCTGTGGATGCTGCGGTACCTCCTGCCGGACGGCGCGGTCCGCCCGATCATGGGCTCGCGGCGGCTGGGCGAGAAGTCGATCCAGGAGAGCTGGGACCTCGCGATCGGCAAGCACCAGCGGTACATCATCGAGCTCGGCTACGAGGGCGTGACCGTCGAGCAGGTGGTGGAGCAGCGACTGCGCCGGTCGGTATGGGCGCACGACGCCACGGCGGCGGTCGCGCTGCGGGCCGTCGAGGACTCGATCCTGTTCCTGGGCAGCCGCCGCTTCACCGACGAGCTCGGCGCCCGCGCGGTCGAGCTGCTCGCGGCCGAGCGCACGGTCGACGACGCACCGGAGGTGCTCAAGCGGATCCGGCGGCTGCTGGCGCACTACCGCGCCACCGAGCCTACGCTGCCGGCGTGGGCGGAGTCGTTCGTGACCGCGGGTTACGCGCACTACTGCACGCTGCTGCCGACCGCGTTCGTCGACGACGAGACGGGGGTGCGGCAGGTCGCGGCGATGCTCGGGTTCCTGTTCACGATGGAGAGCCTGGCGCTGTCGCTGGGCTGTGACCGGGCGCAGCTGGAGCTCGCCGTGCGCCAGTCGCACCCGGAGAGCCCGGCGAAGGTGGCGCTGCTGTGGTCGGCCCACCACCAGCTGGGGCTGCTGCCGCTGGCCGACCTGCGGGCGCGCGGGGCCGAGCTGCTGGCCAACCCGCTGGTCGTGCCGTCGGTGCCGCAGTACCTCAGCGGGTTCATCCAGGCGCTGGACCCGGCGCCGAAGCTGACGCCGTTCGTGGTCGAGTTCATGTCGAACGCGTTCGCGAAGCTGCCCGACCCCGTGCTGCTGCCGTGGCTGCCGACGCTCATCACCACGCTGCGCGACCAGGCGGGCGAGCTCGTGCCGATCCTCATCCGCGAGGCGGGGCGCACGTTCCCGGCGACCCTCGCGGCGCTCGACACGTTCGTGCCGCCGTGGCGCGCCGCGCGGAAGCCGGCCCCCGCGGCGGTGGCGACGGCCCCGTCGACCGGCCCGGTCGGCGCGTTCCTCGCGGCCCACCCGGTCACGACCGACGCCCTAGCCCTGGCCCTTGGCCTGCCGGCGACCTGGTCGGCCGCCCAGGGAAGCGGCGGCGGCGAATCGCTGGCGCTGCTGGCCGAGCACCCCGCCACGGCCGAGGCCCTGGCCGCTCTGCTCGCCGCACCGGTCTAGGCCGTACCGGAGCGGCGCCCGGGCCCCGGCGGAGAACGAGCCGCCGGGGCCCGGACCTTGCGCGGGTGCTTAGCGTGGGGGCATGGATGCGTCCGTGATCGTGTCGGGGCTCGTGTGTATAGCGCTGGTGTTCGCGCTGGTCATCGGCCTGGCCATCCACTCGCGGCAGCGGGAGCGGCAGCGGCGCGAGATGCTCGAGGTCTGGGCGGTGCGCAATCACTGGCAGTACGTGCCGACGCCGCCGACGGAGTGGTGGCGGCGGCTGCCCGGGCGCAACCAGCGCGGCGTGGCGCTCGCGTTGAGCGGCGTGATCGGCGGGCGGCCGGTGTCGGTGGCCGAGTACTCGTACACGACGACGAGCACCACCTCCGGGCCCGACGGGACGACGTCGACCAGCAGCCAGACGCACCACTTCGTGATCTGGGTGGTGCGGGTGCGCGGGTCCTGGCCGGCGATCGCGGTGCACCGGCGCGGGGCGGTGTCCCGGTTCGGGCGGTCGCTGTTCGGGGATCGGGCGACGGCGTTGGGGTACGAGCCGTTCGACAGCGCGTTCCGGATCTCGGCGGAGCGGCCGGAGCTGGCGCGGAGCGTGTTCGGCCAGGACCTGGTCGCGGAGCAGCTCGCCGGGTGGCTGCCGGAGTGGAGCCTGTTCGGCGACGAGCTCATGGTCGTGGAGAACGGGCGGCTGACCGAACCGGACGGGATCCCCGCCCGGTTCGGGCCGCTGCTACGCGTCGCCGACCTGATCGATGCGCCGCGGTAGTTCGGTCAGTTCGAGCAGGACGCGGCAGACGATGACCGTGCGCTGCAGCAGGGCGAGGCGGTGCAGGGCGGCGCGCGTGCCGGCCGGCGGGATCGTCGAACGACGCACGGTCGTCCTCCGGCGGCAGGGGGCGTTCCCGGCGGACCCTGCGCCACCACGAGGTGGCCCAGTTGAGTCCGACCCGGAACGCCCATCCGCCCGGGCCTTCCCGCTCGCGCACCTGCGCCCAGTTCCCTACGACTTCTGCAGCACCTCGGCCAGCGTGGTCGTGGGGCGGCCGATGAGCCGGCTGAGGTCGCCGGTCACCACGTCGAGCGCGCCGCCGGCGATGGAGGCGTCGGACTGCGCGAGGACGTTGGCGAAGGCGCTCGGCACGCCGAAGCCCTCCAGCGCCTTGGCGTACTCCGCGACGGGCAGGTCCTGGTAGGCGACCGGCTTGCCGAAACGCTGCGCGACCGCCGCGGCGTACTCGGCCATCGTGAAGGCCTGGTCGCCGCCGAGCTCGTAGATCTTGTTCTCGTGACCGTCCGTGGTCGCGACGACCGCGGCCGCCGCGGCGTAGTCCGCGCGGGTCGCGGCGGCGATGCGGCCGTTGCCGGCGGCGCCGAGCACGACGCCGTGCTCGACGGTGGTGGCCAGGTTGCCGGTGTAGTTCTCGAAGTACCAGTTGTTGCGCAGGAACGTGTACGGGATGCCGGATTCCTTGAGGTAACCCTCCGTCACCAGGTGCTCGGGCGCGAGCGGGCTGGCGCTGGTGTCGGCGTGCGTGATGCTCGTGTACACAATGCGGCCGACCTTGGCCTCGACGGCCGCATCGACGACGGCGCGGTGCTGCGGCGCGCGCCTGCCGGCCTCGCTGGCGGAGACGAACACGAGCACGTCGGTGCCGGCGAACGCGTTCGCCAGGGTCTCCGGGCGGTCGTAGTCGCCGAGGCGCGCCTCTACGCCTTCGATCGCCTCGGGCCGCCGGGCGACCGCGCGTACGTCATATCCCTTCAGTTCGTTCAGGATCAGCTGCCCCAGGTGACCGGTCGCGCCGGTTACGGAGATCGTCATTACCAGATCGTAGGCACTAACTTTTAGAAAGTGCAACCTTCTCGGTTATCGTAGTGAGATGTCCCTCGACCCGCTGGTGTTCGACGTGTTCGCGCGCAACTGCACGTCGCGACCCGTCATGGACACCGTCGCCGGCCGCTGGGGCATCCTGACGCTCGCCGCGCTCCGCGAGGGCACGCACCGCTTCAACGAGCTGCGCCGGCGCGTCGACGGGGTGAGCGAGAAGATGCTGTCGCAGACCCTGCACGCGCTGGAGCGTGACGGCCTGGTGGTGCGGGAGGTGCGCAGCGCGATCCCGCCCCGGGTCGAGTACAGCCTGACCGACCTCGGGGCGAGGATCGCCGCCAAGCTCAACGAGCTGATCGAGCTCGTCGAGGGCGAGATGCCGCAGATCACCGTCGCCCAGGAGCGTTACGACGCCCGGGAAGACGATCTACGGAGCTAGGGAAGGTCGCGGCGCCGCATCGCGAAGGCCGCGCCGATGAACGCGAGCGCATACGCTCCGAGTACAGCCGCCGCAGTGCCCTGACTCAGTGTCGCGCCCGGCATGCCGCCCAAAGCTGTCGCCGCGCGGAACGGCAGCCACCGGGCCGCGTCGTCGCCGAGCAGTTCGGCCGCGACCCCCTCGACGAGGGCCAGCCAGGCCAGCGCGCCCGCGATCGCCGCGACCTGACTGCGCACCAGCGCGCCGAGCCCGACCCCGATCGCCGCGAACAGCGTGTTCCAGGCGACGGCGCCGGCGAGCGTCGCGTACGGGAGGCCGCCTTCGGCCCCGGCGAGCACGATGACCGCGGCGGTGGCGGCGGCGACAATGCCGAACCCGGCGCCGACGATGGTGTACACCGTGAACTTCTGCAGCAGCACCCGCGCGCGGTCCGGCGTGGAGAGGTAGGTGTCCGCCACGGTCCGGTGACGGTACTCGCCGGCGAGCGCCATGATGCCGAGCACGAGCGGGAACAGCGCGGCGAGCCCCGCGTGGGCCGCGGCGCCGGAGGCGTCCTCGGGGTGCTTGACGATCCGGCTCCCGGCGCCGATGGCCACGATCGCGACGGCGGCGGCGAGCAGGAGCCACGGCGGCCGTACCGTCACGAGCTTTCGCATTTCAGCCCGCATGGCCGGCCCCCGTCACGGCGAGGAACGTGCGCTCGAGATCGGGCGCCACCGGGCCGCTGTGCCGCAACCGTCCATCGTGGACGATGACGATGCGGTCCGCGGTCTGTGCGATCTCGGCCAGCACGTGGCTGGAGACGAGCACCGTGCGGCCCTCCGCCGCGCGCCGCCGCAGCAGCGCCCGTAGCCACGCCATGCCGGCCGGGTCGAGCCCGTTGGCCGGCTCGTCGAGCACCAGCAGGCCCGGGTCGCCGAGCAGCGCGCCGGCCAGGCCGAGGCGCTGGCGCATGCCGAGGGAGTAGGTGCGCACGCGGCTCCCGGCGGCCTCGGTGAGCCCGACCTCGTCGAGCACCGCATCGACCCGCGCGGCTGGCAGGCCCGCCGAGTCGGCGAGGATCCGCAGGTGGTCGCGGCCGCGGCGGCCCGGGTGGAAGCCGCTCGCCTCCAGTAGCGCGCCGACCGTGCGCCGGGGCGCGGAGAGCTGCGCATACGGGCGGCCGTCGATGAGTGCCGCGCCGGCGCTCGGGCGGGCCAGCCCCACCAGCATGCGCAGTGTAGTCGTTTTGCCGGCCCCGTTCGGCCCCAGGAAGCCGGTGACCGCGCCCGCCGGAACGTCGAAGGTGAGCGTGTCGACGACCATTTTTCGGCCGTACCGTTTGCTGAGCTCCCGTATCTGTACCTCTGTCATGCCGTCACTCTCGGCCGCCGCGGGCCGCCGGTCGTCCCCCAGCGGCGGCATCCGGGATACCGCGGCCGTGGGACGTTTTTGTCGTACCCTCGGTCTAACGTCTTGGCCATGGGCATCGATCTGGGCATAGGACTGGTGGTGGGGGTCGTGGTGCTGGTCACCACGCACGGCTCGCCGCCCGGCCGGCCGCTCGAGCCCGCGACCCTGGCCGCCGTCGTCGTGGCCTGCGGGGCGCTGGCCCTGCGCCGGCGCCACCCGTTCGCCGCGTTCCTCACCAGTTCCGTGGGCGCCGAGGTGTATCTCGTGCTGAACCACAGCACCACCAACGGCACGATGATTCTGGCGGCACCGCTGATCGCGCTCTACACCGTCGCCGAGTCCGAGTCCCGCCGCCGCGCGCTCGCCATCGGCGTGCTCGCGGTCCTCGCGTTCGCGGGCCTGCACATCCTGGCCAAGCCGGCCTCCTGGCTCGGCGTGGAGAACCTCGCCCTGGCCGCGCTCGGCGGGCTCGCAGTCGCGGCGGGCGACGGGGCGCGCAGCCGCCGGGAGTACCTCGCCGAGGTGGAGGCCCGCGCCCGGCGCGCCGAGCAGGAGCACGAGGCCGAGGCGCTGCGCCGCGTGACCGAGGAGCGCCTGCGCATCGCCCGCGACCTGCACGACGCCGTCGGGCACCACCTCGCCCTCATCACCGTCCAGGCCGGCGTCGCCACGCACCTCCTCGACTCCCAGCCGGCCCGCGCCCGGGAGGCCCTGACCCACGTCCGCCGCGCGGGACGGACGGCGCTGGAGGAGCTGCGCGACACGATCGGCCTGCTCCGGCGGCCGGGTGAGCCGGCGCTGCCGGTGGACCCGTTACCGGGCCTGGCGGGGCTGCCCGAGCTGCTGGCCACGCACACGGCGGCCGGGCAGCCGGTGACCACGACCACGGGCGTGGCCGGCGACGACGATGTGGGCTCGGTGCCGGCGCCGGTCGACCTGACGGCGTACCGGGTGATCCAGGAGGCCCTGACCAACGCCTGCAAGCACGCGCCGGGGGCGGCGGTCGTGGTGGACCTGCGCTACGAGCCGGCCGCCCTGCGTATCCGGATCGACAACGGGCCCGCGCCTCCGCCGTCCACCGAGGGGGCCGTGGTGCCGGGGCTCGGGCTCCTGGGGATGCGGGAGCGGGTGGTGGCCCTGGGCGGATCCCTCGCGGCCGGGCCGCGACCCGACGGCGGGTATCGCGTCGAGGTCTTGCTGCCGCGCTCGGTCTCGCCGCCGGGGGTGTGGGACTCGGGCGGGTCGTCGGGTTCGGAGGTGGGGCTTGGGTGACGTGATCCGGGTCGTGCTCGCCGATGATCAGGCGCTCATTCGCAGCGGGTTCAAGGTGTTCGTCGAGGCGGCCGCGGACGTGGTCGTCGTGGGGGAGGCGGCCACCGGGCGGCGGGCGGTCGAGCTGGTGCGGGACCTGCGGGCCGATGTCGTGCTCATGGACATCCGGATGCCCGATCTCGACGGGCTCGCGGCCACGCGGCTCATCACCGCCGATCCCGCCCTCGCCGGGGTGCGGGTACTGATTCTGACGACGTTCGAGGTCGACGAGTACGTGTTCGAGGCTCTGCGGGCCGGGGCCAGCGGGTTTCTCGGGAAGGGGGCGGAGCCGGAGGAGCTGCTCGCGGCGATCCGTACCGTGCACCGGGGCGACTCGCTGCTCTCGCCCGCCGCGACGCGCAGCCTCATCGCGCGGTTCCTGGCCGAGCCCGTGCCCAGCGTGGTGCCGCGCGGGGACGGGCGGCTCGTGGGGCTGCTCACCGAGCGGGAGCGGGAGGTGGTCGGGCTGGTCGCGACCGGGATGTCCAACGAGGAGATCGCGGCGCATCTCGTGGTCAGCCCGCATACCGCCAAGACTCACGTGAACCGGGCCATGACCAAGCTGGGGGCGCATGATCGGGCTCAGCTGGTCGTCATCGCGTACGAGTGGGGGCTGCGTTAGGAGTCGAGAATTCGTGACGCCGGAGGTCGGGGGCCTGCGGAGGCCTGACCGCCGGTGTTGTGGGGCGCGCGCGGAGCACCATTTCGCGACGCCAAGGCTGGCGTCGGCTCAGTCACGGCGGCGCGTGCGTTCCGTGGACGCTTGGCTACCGGTGTTGTTACCCGGCAGAGATGGGGGTGCGCAGCGCACTGGGCGGGGCCGGCCTGGTCCAGCGTGCCGTCTCGCGGCGCCGAGGCCGGCCCAGCCAAGGTGGTGCGTGTGCGCCGGGCCTACGCGCGCATCACCGTGGCGATCGGGATCTTGGCCGCTCGCAAGGCCGGGATCGCGCCGCCCAGGATGCCCGCCACCAGGCCCGCGATCACGCCCGCCACGCCGGCCTGCCAGGGGAAGGAGACGTCCTGGAGCTGGGGTATTCGGTCGCCCAGGACCCGCGTGGCCACGCTGACGCCCGCCGCGGCCGTGGCGATAGCGGCGCCCGCGGTCAGGAGGCCCGTCAGCAAGGTTTCGGCCAGGACGATTCCTGCCAGGAGCACGCGCGGTGTGCCTACGGCGCGGCGCAGGGCGAACTCCTCCACCCGCTCGCCCACGGTCGCCAGGCCCACGTTGAGGATGCCGGCCACGCCGATGAGCAGGACCAGGCCGGCCATGCCCAGGAAGATCGCGTTCAGGATCGCCAGCTGCTGCTCGAAGTCCTTGCGGGCGTTGCGCACGTCGACGTTGAGGGCCTCGCGCGGCACGCCCGCGGCGATCAGTTTGCGGATCAGCAGCGCCTCCAGCTCGCCGTTGCCCGGGGCGAAGCTCACCTCCAGCGGCGGGCCGCCCGAAATCATCTTGCGGAACGCCGGGCCGGCGGAGGGTTGGGCGTCGGCGGGGGGTTCGGCGGCGTCCGGCGGGAGGAGCCAGTTGTCGATCTCGTCGGCCCGGGCGTACGCGGTCGGCTGGGAGCTGCCGTCGTCGATCACGCCGATGATGCGCGGGGTCGGGTTGGCCACGGCGCCGTCGAGGCGCATCTCGGCGGGGATCGTGTACTTGGCGAAGCCGACCGCGGCCGCCTTGTTGATCACGAGGCGCGGGGAATAGGACGGCGCGCCCGCGAAGTCGAGGAAGGTGCCCGAGACCGGGCGGAAGGGGCGGAACTGGCGCACGTCGTTGATCAGGGCGACCAGCTGCACCTCGATCGCGGCGCCCTTCGGGGCCGGGGCGGACGCGTTCACCGGCACGGCGCGACAGTTGCCCGCGTCGTCGCACTGCATCTCGAACTTGGTGTCGGGGCCGTACACGGTGCCGTCGCCCATCTCGTCGAGGTGCTCGAACGGCGCCGCGCCCGGGTTGATCGGGCGGACCTTCGGCTCGCCGATGATGGCCTGCAGGCCGTAGTTCGCCGCGACCCCGGGACGGCCCTGGATGGTCTCCTTCGTGACCTTGCCGGCCTCGGCGATCGGCGGGATGTACATGACCCGGGTCCCGTCGCGGCCCTGCTGCAGCTCCACGTCGGCGAGCTGGAGGGTGCGGACGGTCTCGGCGCCCGCCTGCACGGTGACGACGGCGAGCACGCCGAGGAACAGCGAGATCATCGACAGGAACGTGCGCGTCTTGCGGGCCCGGATGCCCTGGAAGCCGATGATGAGCGCGGACCGGAACCGCCCCGAGAGCCGCATCATGCGGCGTCCTGCAGGACGCCGTCGGACAGGCGCAGGACCCGCTGCATCTTGGCCGCGTGCCCCTGGTCGTGCGTGACCAGGATGAGCCCGCAGCCGCGGTCGGTGGCCGCGCGCATCACCTCGATCACGAGGTTGCCGGTCTCGGTGTCCAGTGCGCCGGTCGGCTCGTCGGCCAGGAGCAACCGCGGCTGCCGTACCAGGGCCCGCGCGATCGCCACCCGCTGCTGCTCGCCGCCGGAGAGCTTCGCCGGCCGGCTGCGCGCGAGGTGCGCGACGCCGACCAGGTCGAGGGCCTCCATGGTGCGGGCGCGCCGCTTGCGCCGCGGCAGCCAGCCCTGGCCGTTCACGAGCGCCATGGCCACGTTCTGCGCGGCGGTCAGGTGCTTGAGCAGGAAGAAGCGCTGGAACACGAAGCCGAACTCGGCGCTGCGCAGGGCGGCCGCCTTGCGTTCGGAGATGCGCGCCAGGTTCCGGCCGCCCATGTGGTACGTCCCCGAGTCCGGCCGGTCGAAGAGCCCGATGAGGCTCAGCAGCGTGCTCTTGCCCGAGCCCGAGCGGCCCAGGATCGCCACCGACTCGCCCTCGTCCACGGTCAGGTCGACGCCGGCGAGGATGGTGCGCGGCTGCGACTGCCCCTTGAGCGTCTTCGTGATGCCCGCGAGCTCGATGATCACTTCCCGGCCCCCTGGCCGGCGCCGCCCTTCGCGTCGGGGATGCTCGGCCCCGGCACGGAGACGGTCTCTTCCTCGGTCAGGCCGGTCTTGATCTCGATGACCTTGCCGTCCGTGAGCCCGAGCGTCACCTCGCGGATCTCGCGCGTCTGGTCGGCCTTGACCACCTCGACCTTGCCCTTGCCCTGGGACCCGGCGACCGCCTCGACCGGCAGCACCAGCACCCCGGCCGCCTTCGCGGTGATGATCTCCACCGTGGCGGTCGCGCCGTTGATGAGCTTCACCTCGGCCGGGCCGATGCAGACCAGCCGCATCCCGGTCGCCTCCGAGGGCTGCTGCGGCTGGCCCTGGGTCGGCTGCGCGACCGGCGCCGCGCTCCCGGTCGGGTTGGCCGCCGGCGCCTTGGGCTCGGGGATCGTCCCGCCCGGCAGCGCGGCGAGCGTGCCGAGCACGGCGCACGGGAACGGGCCGGGGCCGCTCTTGATCTGCGCGGTGACCGACTGCAGGGAGTCCGACACCTGGTACGCCTGCGAGCCGTCGATGTCGGCGACGATCCCGTATCCGGCGTGGCGCGCCGAGACGATCGGCATCCCGGCGGTGACCTTGGAGCGGTCGTCGACGAGCCGCCCGGCGAACACGGCGCCGGCCGGGACCTCGACCGCGGTCGCCTTGCCGCCGGCCCAGATGTTGGCGACCTTGGTCGGCTTCGTCGGCGTGCCCGTCGGCGCCTTGACGTCGAGGTAGCGCACCTCGCCGTCGATCGGCGCGACGAGGCCGAAGGTCGGGCCCAGTTGGACCTTGCCGCTCAGGCTCACCTTGTTGGTGAGGTCCTGGCGGGTCGGCTTGGCCGTGGTCACCGCGGTGCCGCGGTCGGCCAGCCCGGGCGGCGGCTGCTGCGCGGCCCCGGTCGCGGTGCAGCCGGCCAGCAGGCCGAGCACTGCCAGTACAGGCATGATCCGTCGCACTCGGGCAACCCCCGGGTTATCGAAGTTGGGCACAGGCTAGCCGCCACTGGTATGACGCCGATGCCCCTTTCGGGGGATGCACGGAAAAAGACGGAAAAGGCCCCGCCCCCGGAAAAGGGGACGGGGCCGTGAGCCTGGGTCAGGCCTTGTAGGCGGTCGCGACGAGCGTGGTGCTGCCGTTCCCCTCCGACCTGGTGAACGGCCGTTGCTACCGGTTCGCTACGGAGCCCACGGCGCGTCGACGGACCACGTGGTGTCCGCGACGAAGGACCCGGCGCCGTCGTACGCCGACGGGCCGCCCGGCGTCGCGAGCCACAGCTCCGCGTTGTAGTGCCGCAGGTACTGACCGGGGAAGTTCCAGGCCGTCAGCCGCACGCCGCCGGAGCCCTGCTGGGCGCACCAGGTCGCGTCGGCCTTGAACAGCGCCGAGTTGTCGCTCGCGTCCTTGCGCACCCGGAACGCCTGGTGCCGCAGGTACTGGCCCGGGTAGTTGCGCGACTCGAACGAGTAGCACGACGAGTCGGCGAGGCCGGGCACCACGCGCCAGGTGGCGTCCTGCTTGAGCAGTGCGGTGCTGTTGGCGTCGACGACCTCGGTGTACCCGAGGCTGTCGCGGTGCCGCACGTACCGGTTGGTGCAGCAGGCCGTCGTCGCGCGCAGCGACTTGTAGACGCCGGTCGGCAGCGTCGCCGAGCCGACCGGGCTCGACGAGGCGCCGATGAGCGCCTGGTTGCTCGCCCGGAGCCGGGCCGCGTCCACCTTCACCACCTGCCGGTCGTAGGTGAGCAGCCCGTTGCTCTCGTTCTCGACGTCGGTGATCTCGGTGTACACCGAGGCGGAGAGCCCCTGCGGCATCCCGCCGGTGCGGATCTGCTCGTAGAGCCCGTTGAGCCGGTCGTCGAGCCGGGCCGCGCTCGCCTGGTCCTCGTAGGAGAAGCCGTTGCCGGGCGACCATTCGTGGCCCGCGACCCGCAGCCCGAGGCCGCCGAACTCGCCGAGCACCGCGGCGCGGGTGCCGGACGGGCGGGTCGCGCCCGGGCCGACGTAGATGTGGTTGTCGAGCACGTCGCCGTTGCCGCCGTCGACCGCGCCGCAGCAGTTGATGCCGCTCATGTTGTCGACCAGCCGCGACGGGTCGTAGGCCTTGACGTCGCCCGCGATACGGGCCTGGTCGTACTGCCCCCAGCCCTCGTTCTCGTCGACCCACATGACCAGCGCGGGGGAGCTGCGGTGCTGGTCGATGACGCGGTGGAACTCGGCCTCCCACTGGGTGCGCGCCGCCGTGTCCGGGTTCTTGCCGGTCGGCATGGCCGGCATGTCCTGCCACACGAGCAGGCCGAGCTGGTCGGCGGCGTAGAACCAGCGCTGCGGCTCCACCTTGATGTGCTTGCGCACCATGTTGAAGCCCAGGCTCTTGTGCTGCTGCAGGTCGGAGCGCAGCGCGGCGTCGGTCGGCGCGGTGTAGATGCCGTCCGGCCAGTACCCCTGGTCGAGGGTCCCGCTCTGGAACACGAACTGCCCGTTGAGCAGGATCCGCAGCTTGCCGTTGACGCTGCCGATCGAGATGGAGCGCATGCCCGCGTAGCTGCCGATCGAGTCGACGACCGTCGAGCCGCTCCTGAGCTCGACCTTGACGTCGTAGAGGAACGGGTCGTCCGGGGTCCACCGGTGCGCGTTCGGGACCGGCACGCTGAATGCGGTACCGACGCTGCCGCTGGAGCTGCCCACGGCCGTGCCGCCCGACGACACGGTGGCGGTCACCGTCTGGCCGGACAGACCCGCGCCGAGCGCGGTCACCGAGAGCGTGTTGTTGCTCAGGTTCGGCACCAGGTCGACCCGGGTGATGCGCGCCGTCGGCGTCGGCTCCAGCCACACGGCCTGCCAGATGCCCGACGCGCCGGTGTAGAAGATGCCGCCGCCGGCGTGCGGCAGGACGTCGTTGCGCCGCTGCTTGCCGACGGCCTGGCTGCCGGCGTCCGTGGGGTCGTACACCCCGACGACGATCGTGTTCGTACCGCCGTTGAGCAGCGGGGTGATGTCGTAGGTGAAGGCGTCGTAGCCGCCGCTGTGCACCGCGCCCGCCTGGGTGCCGTTGACCCAGACCGTGCTCTGCCAGTCGACGGCGCCGAAGTTGAGCTGGACCCGCCGGCCGGCCCAGCCGGCGGGGATCGTGAAGCTGCGGCGGTACCACATCCGGTCGTTCTCGGTGATCCGGCGCTGAATGCCGGACAGCGCCGACTCGACCGGGAACGGGACCCGGATCTGCTCGCCGAACGTGCCCGGCGGAGTCGTCTGGGCACTGTCGGTGACGGCGAAGTCCCAGATGCCGTTGAGGTTCTGCCAGTCCGTGCGGGTCAGCTGCGGCCGGGGGTAGTCCGGCAGCGGGTTGGTCGTGGACACCGAGTTGGTCCACGGCGTCGTCATGGGCGGGGTCTTGGGGGTCCAGGCGCTGGCCGGCTGCGCGGAGGCGACCAGCAGGCCGGTGGTGGCGATGAGCGGGGCGAGCGCGAGCGCGACCCGTCCGGAGAGCTTCATGCGAACACTCCTCGAGGCAACGGTGGCGGCCGTAGCCGGTCCGTGAGGGCCTCCTAGACCCCCACGGACCAACACATCCACTCATATTCCAACGAGAAGTGTCAACATACAGTCGCACGTACTACTGGACGAGTGTGAATTTCTCCCACGGGCCGATGGCCGTCCGGTTGGCGATCAGCGGCTGGGTGCCGCTGTTCTCCGCGGTGACGTACTTGCCGTTGGCCTGGGCCAGGAGGCTCACGGTGCCGTCGGCGTTGCGGACCAGGGTGTACGTCTCCCAGCTGCCCGCGCTCGCCCGGTTGGCGACCAGCGGCTGGGCGCCGCTGTTCTCCGCGCACACGAACTGCCCGTTGGCCTTCGCCTTCAGGGCCACCTTGCCGCCGCCGAGGTCGACGACGTCGAACTGCTGGGCGGGGCCGATCGACGCCGAGTCGGCGATGAGCGGCGTGGTGGCGTCGAGCGCGGTCACGTACTGGTTGTTCGCGCCCGCGCGCAGGCTCGTCCCCGAGCCGGCGAACGTGAACGCGTCGAGGTCGAACAGGTTGCCGGCGCCGCCCTTGAACACCAGGTACAGCGTCGTCGCCGTCGCCGGCGCGCCCGAGATCGCCGCGGTGACGTTGGCGAACGTCTCCCAGCCGCCGGTCGGGGCGACCGCGGCCGAGCCGAGCAGCGTCCCGGTCGGCGAGCCGGCCCGGACCTCGATCGTGCCGCCGGCGCCGGCCGACGACACGCGGGCGGTGAACTGGTTGACGCCGGTGAGCAGGTACGGCGAGAAGGAGACCCAGTCGCCGTTGTCGATGAAGCCGACCGTCGCCCCGCCCTCGGCCGTGCCGTGGGTCGCGACCTGCACCCCGCCCGACTGGGCGCCGAAGTGCTCGCCCTGGCGGTGGCGCGGCTGCAGCGTCGAGACGCCGTGCCCGGTCAGGCCGCCCTTGTCGGTGTAGGACGCGTCGAAGACCCCGAAGATGTTGGCCGCGGCGTCGTGCTCGCCGTCCACCGGCACCGCGATCGAGCCGGTGCAGCCGGTCTTCGAGGTGATCTGGTGGGAGTGGCTGTCGTGGCCGAGGAGGTACGTCACGGTGACCTTCGAGCAGTCGACCGCGCCGTCCTCGGGGTCGGTCACCGTGACCGAGAACGGCACAGTGTCACCGAAGCCGAACAGCTGCCCGTTGCCGGGAAGGTTCAGCCGTACCGTCGGGGCGGTGTTGCCCACCGTGACGACGGTGCTCGCGGTGCCGGTCAGCCCCTGCGGGTCGCGCACCGTGAGCGTCGGCGTCTTGGTGCCGTTCGAGGTGTACGTGAAGGTCGGGTTCGCCGCCGTGGAGTCGGTCGTGCCGTTGCCGTCGAAGTCCCACGCGTACGTGAGCGCGCCGCCCTCGGGGTCGGACGAGCCGGCCGAGGAGAAGGCCACCGTGAGCGGGCTCGGCCCCGACGTCTTGTCGACCCCGATCTTCGCGACCGGGGCCCGGTTGGCGCCGCCGACGTACTCGATGCGGTACAGCGCCTGGTTGTTCGCCCCGGTCCCGTAGTCGAGCACGTAGAGCGCGCCGTCCGGGCCGAACGCCATGTCCATCACCTGCGTGCCCGTCCACGGGAGGGTGGAGATCTCCCCGGGCGAGCCGTCCGCGTTGACCTTCACGGGCTTGATCCAGCGGCGGCCGTACTCCCCGGCGAAGAACATCCCGTCGAGGCTCTGCGGGAACTTGACCGGCGAGGCGAGGCCGGCGTTGTAGCGGTACACGGCGCCGCCCATCGGCGACTCCGACCCGCTCGTGCCGAACTCGGGCGGCGTGCCGGCGTCGCCGCCGTAGCGGATCCAGCTGGGCTTGGCCGCGGGCAGGGTGGCCAGGCCGGTGTTGCGGAAGGAGTTGTTCGCCGGTCCGGCCCCGCAGTTGTACTTCGGGCCGGTCACGTTGGCCGCGAAGTCCCACTCGTTGTAGGTCTCCGCGGTGGTGTTCGTGCCGGTGCAGTACGGCCAGCCGTAGAAGCCCGGCCCGGTGACCCGGTCGAACTCGACCTGCCCGCCGGGGCCCCGGTTCGGGTCGGTCGTGCCGGCGTCGGGCCCGTAGTCGCCGAGGTAGACCACCCCCGTCGGCCTGTCCACGCTCATCCGGAACGGGTTGCGGAAGCCCATCGCGTAGATCTCCGGCCGGGTCTTGGCGGTGCCCGGCGCGAACATGTTGCCGGCCGGGACGGCGTAGGTCCCGTCGGCGTTGGGGTGGATGCGCAGCAGCTTGCCGCGCAGGTCGTTGGAGTTGGCGGCGGAGCGCTGGGCGTCGTACTGCGGGTTGCGGTTGGTCCGCTCGTCGATGGGCGCGTAGGAGGCGGACTCGAACGGGTTGGTGTCGTCGCCGGTGGTCAGGTACAGGTTGCCCTGCGCGTCGAAGTCGATGTCCCCGCCGACGTGGCAGCACAGGCCGCGGTCGTTGTCGACGGTGAGCACGACCTTCTCGCTCGTGAGGTCCAGCGTGTTGTCGGCCTTCAGCGTGAACCGGGACAGGTTCAGATGGCCCTTCCAGGCGTTGAAATCGGCGGCGGTACCGGTGGCGGGCGCGTCGCCGGCGGGCGTCGACAGGGTCGGGGAGTAGTAGAGCCAGACCCAGCGGTTCGAGGCGAAGCCCGGGTCCGCGGCCACGCCCTGGAGCCCCTCCTCGTCGTGGGTGTACACGGCGAGCTTGGCGGCGACCTTGGTGTTGCCCGCGGCGTCGGTGACGCGGACCGTGCCGTCGCGGGCGGTGTGGATCACCGACCGGTCGGGCAGCACCGCCAGGGACATCGGCTCGCCGAGCTCGGCGCTGCCGAGGGCCAGCTGGACCTGCTGATAGTCGCCGGCCGGGATGGGGATGGCGGTGGCGGCCGGGGCATCGGCCACGGCGGCCACGACGGAGCCGCCGAGGGCTAGCGAGGCCGCGGTGAGCAGCCGCCGCCACCGGCGCGAGGATGGTGCCATGTGCGGGTGTCCTTCCTGAGCTGTGGGGTTCAGCCAGGCAAGACGCGCGCCGATCGCGCTTGCGCACTCGTGGACGTGGGGCGCCGACCCTGCGTCCGTTTAGTTATGGGAGCTAACTAACCATCGATGACCCAGGCTGGCAATGCTTAAATTTCGATGCGCCTTCTGAAAAAAGAACCTCGCGAGTTTGTCGTTATGAAACCGTGACAGTTACCAAGATCCGTCACGTGTGGTAGCGATCACAGTGAACGTCTGCCCGATTTGATGGCGTTGGGGGCCCGTAGTCGCCCGGAAACGCTCCCGTAACCGACTACGGAGCGTTGAATTTTGCGGGATTTCGGGGTTACCCGCCGGTAACGACCGGCCTTGTACCCGCGCGGGTGACCCGGCAACATCGTCCGCACGCCCCGACCCGGACTCTGGACCCTCTTGGAACACCCGGCTCCAAGAACCCGCCCGGCAGCCGCCAGAGACCGGTCCCGGACGGCGCGACGCGCGCGCCCGCACCGCAGGAGCGCCGCACCACAGCACCCCGCGACAAGAGGAGCCCTACGTGTCCGTAGCTCAGGGCAGCGCGGTGAAGGGCCGCACGCGATGGAAGCGTTTCGCTACCGTCGTCGTGCCGGCCAGCTTCATCGCCGGCGCCATCGTCTTCGGCCAGGCGACCGGCGCGATCGCCGCGTCGTTCAATGTGTCCGGCAGTCAGTTCAAGGTCTCCGCCGACAAGCTCGAGGGCACCGGCTTCGTGCAGTACGGCGGCATGGCCACGGAGAAGGGCGGCAACCCGCAGAACCCGGCCGACCCGAAAAACCACCCGGTCGCCGTGTCCGGCATCGCCCACGCCAAGCTCTACAACCTCTGCCAGTCGGTGAAGGTGCCCGGCCTGCCGGTGACGATGGTCATCCACGCCGGCAAGGACGCGAAGAACCCGGCCGAGGCCACCGACCTGCTGATCGACCTGACGTCGCTCAAGGGTGACGCCACGTTCGACAACATCCAGATCGGCATCGACGCCTCCGACCTCACCAAGGGCGGCGCGAACGCCAAGGGCCTCCAGGGCGGCTTCGCCCAGCAGGCCGACGGCGTCGTCATCACCAACCTCAAGCAGGTTGCCTGGTCGACCACCGCCGGCACGTTCAAGCTCACCGGCCTCGACCTCGGCATCTCGACGGGCGCCAACGCCGAAGAGTGCTTCTGACCGTTCCGCCAGGGCCCGCGGGTGACACCCGCGGGCTCCCTGTTTGTTGCCGCAGTTCTTGGAGGACCCAGTGACCCCCTCGCACGCTTCGGCCGGCTGGCGTGCCCAGCGACCGTTCTGGGGCGGGCTGTTCTTGCTGCTGTCGGGGCTGGAGCTCTTCGTCAGCGGCAATCTCAAGCTTGCGCTGGAGGTCCACTTCGGGCCGACCGGCTTCCTGTCGTACGTGATCCCGCTGATCATGCTGCTGTGCGGGGGGCTGACCTGGTTCAGCCCGCAGCAGCGGCTCTTCTACGGGATTCTCGGCACGGTCACGGCGCTGTACTCGCTGATCGGCCTCAACCTCGGCGGCTTCTTCCTCGGGACGGTGCTGGGTCTCGTGGGCGGCGGCCTGGCGGTCGCGTGGTCCCCGGCGCCGACGCCGGCTCCGTCTGACGACGATTCGTCTTCGGACTCGTCGGCTCCGGCTTCGGACGCTCCGATGTACTACGAGGACGCGCCGCTCGACGACATGCTGGGCGACGAGACTCGCGAGGTTCCGGCTCCCGCGGCCTGGTCGCGGTCCGGTGACTCCTTCGCCGACGACACGCGCGAGGTCCCGGCTCCCGCGGCCTGGCCGCCGCCGTCCGACGGCTACGACCGGCCGCCGTCCGGGGTGCTGCGCGACGAGATCCCGACGACGAACGTGAGCCCCCTGCACGACCGGCACGAGGGGAGCGGTGCGGGCAGCGCCGATGAGCAGCTCCCCCCATCGTCCGGCCCAGGTGATCTGCCCAAGCGGCGTTACCTGGGCCCGCTCCTGATGGCCATCGCCCTGACCGCCGCCCTGGTGGGCGCGGCCAACCGGGGCGGCTCCGCGTTCGCCGCCCCGGCCGCGTGCCCGACTTCGTCGGCGGCCAAGCCCGCGGGCAGCGCTCCCGCCACCACGGGCGCCCCGGCCCAGACCGAGTCAGCGGCGCCGACCCCGACGCCGACGCCGACCCCCACCGAGGAGAAGCAGGGCCTGCTCGGCTGGCTCGGCGACCTCTTCACCGGCGGCGACGACAAGAACGAGGGGGCAACCGCAGAGGCCTCGGCCGTACCCACCACCAGCGCGCCGGCCCCCCCGCCGGCGACGACCACGCCCGGCACCAAGCCGAGCACGGCCAAGCCGTCGTCGACCCCGGCGTGCGGCCTGACGAGCGCGTCGCCGTCGCCGAACAACAAGAAGGCCCAGGTCGCCGCGGGCCAGCCCTTCGTCGCCGCCAAGCCCTCGATCCTGAAGGCGGACGTGATGACGATGGACGGCCTGACCTACGACGGCGTGGCCGACCTGCCGCGCAAGGACGGCACGACGGTGAAGGTGCTGGCCTTCACCATGAAAAACTCGGTCTCGACCCCGTTCGAGCTGGACACCCCGGGCGGCCCGAAACTGCTCATCACCAAGAGCAGCAAACTGACGGTGGAGGGCGACGTAAAGTTCTACACAACGAGCTTCTCGGCGAACGTGCTGGGCTTGTTGCCGTTGACCTTCACCCCGTCGTTCCCGCCACCGCCGATCCCCTTGCCGGGCTTCTACACGGCGTGCACGATCGAGCTGGTCTTCGTGCAGTCCAACGTGCTGACGGCGCCGGACATGGACATCGCATACGCGAACTGACACCCCTTGGAAAAGAGCCCGGCCGCTTCGGTGGCCGGGCTCTTCTCATAGCCACTCGCCGGCGCCGCAGCTCACACCTGACGACGAGTTTGGCGCGGTGCGGCCGGGGTAGACGAGTGGGTCCGCCCTGACCGCCGTGGAGGTGGAGTGTGACTGTGGAGATGACCCGGTTGGCGAACGAGTCGACCGAGTACCGCGCCGCTCGCGAGGAGTTGCGGCTGGCCGAGATCGACCTGATGCGCCAGCGCGAGCGGGTGGCCGAGTTGCGCCGCGGGCTGCCGGCGGGTTCGGTGGTCGAAGATTATGTTTTCGAGGAAGGCCCGGCCGATCTGGCCGACGGGGACGAGCCGGTCCGTCAGGTCAGGCTGAGCGAGCTGTTCCTCGGGCCCGATCGACCCTTGATCGTCTATCACTTCATGTACGGCAGGTCCCAGCACTCGCCGTGCCCGATGTGCACGATGTGGATCGACGGGTTCAACTCCGCGGTCGACCATCTGTCCCAGAACGCCGACTTCGTTGTCGTGGCCGCGGCCGACGTGCCGACGCTGCGTTTCCATGCCCGGGCTCGAGGGTGGGATCGGCTCCGGCTGCTCAGCGCGGGCCACGGCACGTTCAAGTACGACCTGGCCAGTGAGGACGAGGCGGGAGCCCAGGACTCGACCATCTCGGTCTTCACGCGGCAGGCCGACGGGACGGTAAGGCATTTCTACACTTGCCATCCGTGGATGTCGGACGACATCCGGGAGCGCGGCGTGGACCTGTACAGCCCGGTGTGGCACCTGCTCGACCTGACGCCGGCGGGGCGGGGCGATTGGTACCCCGAGCTGTGCTACGAGTCTTGAAAGAAGCGACGTCGGCGCGCCGGTGGATCCCGTGCGCGCCGACCGATGGTGTCACCGCCAATACGGGGCTTGGGTCGCCGAGGTCAGTCGGTGCGGGGTCGGACCGTTCGGAGCGTCGGGCCATGTGTCGCTCTCGTACGGTTCTGGGGCGTTGGCGTAGGGCTCGGGCACGTTCGCGTGGGGCGCGGGGGCCGTGCGGTACCGGGCGGCCGGCTCTGGTTCGGCATCCCGGTTCGGGTCTCTCAAGCCGAGCCCGTCGATGCCCACCGGGCGATCCTCTGCCGGCGCCTTCTCGGGCGCCGAGCCGGCGGGTCGTGGCCAGCTTCGCCAGCGCTGCCCGCTGACTGCGCCGATGAGCAGCAGCACGCCCAGCACCATGGTGGTACCTGTTCGTATCGGCGCGGCCAGATCGAGGTGCCGGCCTGCCACCCACACATCGTCGCTGAACAAGTCCACCACTCGTGATGGTGCGACGAGCAACATCGTGTAGCTCGATGCGTACAGGACCCCGATCACCGCCGCCCCGAGTGGGGAGAACCGCAGCGTGCCGAGGATGCCCAACAACAGTCCGGCCGCGGCCAGCAGCAGCAACGGCCGCAGGAAATCGTCAGGGCGCAGGGCGCTGCCGTGACTCGTGCCGGCGAACGCGTTGGCCGACCGTTCTTGTCCGAGTGCCAGCAGCACCCAGGCCAGTGGAGCGACGACGATCGCAGCGATCAGGGTTCGAATGTGCCGCATGCCCGGCTCCTACCGCATTCCGAGCGCCGACGCGAGCCGGTCGCTTTCCGTGTGCGACCCGATACAACAACCAACCGGTCGACTGTGGATGAAATCGTTCAACGTCCATGCTCCCCAGGTTGTGAGTTTCTCACTCGTCTAAAGAGCGTTCAACCGCCGCGTACCGTCACACTATTGCCGATTTTGGTCGCCATGAAGCGCTGAGCACTTGTCCGACGACCTGGAGTGACCTCGAGCGCGTGGGGACGGCCGCTGCCAGGCGCGCACCAGCTGGACGGCGGATCGTGGCAGAGCTACTCGCTGCACGCGTCCGCCCCGCCGGCTGATCGTCACTTATCGCCGCCCACAACCGTACGGGCGAGTGAGGATCTCCAGGTTGTGTCCGTCCGGGTCGTCGAAGTACACCCCACGACCGTCGTCGCGGTGGTTGATCTGCCTCGGCTGGTTGTGGTGCGGATCGGCGTAGAAGGCGACCCCCGCCTCCTGGACCCGGCCGAAAATGGCGTCGAACTCGTCCTCCGAGACCAGAAACGCGTAGTGCTGAGCGGTGATGGGCTCGCCGCCGGTGTCCATGAAGTCCAACGTGACGCCGTTGCTCACCTCGACCGGGATGAACGGGCCGAAGCGTGGACCTACCGGCACCCCCAGCATCGTGGCCAGGAACTCGGCGGATGCCTCCTTGTCGCGGGCCGCGACGATCGTGTGGTTGAGCTGTACGGACATCGCAATGCCTCCCAACGCAGGCGCTAATCGAGATGCTGGCTACCCCGCAAATCCCCGGAACATGCCTGATTTGTCATCCCGGGCCGTCCCGTCTCCGCGGCACTCACTGCCACCGGCTCGCGATAGTCGGCGCAAGCGCTCACGAATTCGCAATAGTCAACGCGCGCTCTCAATAATTCGAAACAGTCAACATGAACGCTCACAAGCTTCCAAAGCGCTGCTGGTGATCATCCTCGACGGCCATAAATGCGCGGTTTTGCCTCTGGTGGAGGGCCCGATTCATCGTGCATGATGGCCCGAGTTCCGCCGCGTTCCCACCAGTTCCCGCGCATTCCCCCATGTTCCCGAGTTTTCCCGAACGCAAGGGGTCGACAATGAGTGGTCAGCCAAGACGCTGGATCGTAGCCGCCTGTGCCACGGTCGCCGTCGCCGCCGTTGGCGCGACGGCCACCACCCCGGCCTCGGCGCAGTCGGCCTCCGCAAGCGACACGGGGCAGATTCAGCCCGTTGAGAGCAACATCGCCGGAAAGCCGTGGGTGACGTACACGGCCAGCACAGGGCGGAAGACTGCCTCCCTCGCCGCCGACTCGGACGAGACAACGGCATGGAAGGCCACCGGCCGAACCAACCAGTGGCTCGGTCTCGATCTGGGCGGCGCCTACGACAACCTGCGCAAGGTTCGCGTGGTGTTCCCGACCCCGAAGGCAACGTACCGGTACGTCGTGGAGGCTTCGGCCAACGGCGCCGCGTGGACGACGATCGCGGACCACTCGCACAACGCGACGGCGGGCCCCGGTGAGGACCAGTTCACCCGCCCCGGGATTCGCTTCTTGAGAGTGAAGATCACAGGTGCGTCCGCGGGCGCGGAGATCGGCATCTCCGAATTCAAGATCTACAACTACCTTCGTCCGGACCTCGTCGCCGGCGCGGACATCTCCTATGCCGACCAGGACGACAACCAGGACCATCTGACCTACTACGTCGACGACCCGGCCACGGCGACGGATGTGCTCACGTCCGCGCGTAACGCCGGCATGCGCTACGTCCGCCTGCGCGTGTTCAACACTCCACGCGACGAGAAGACCGGCAACTACCTCAACCCGGCCTACCAGGGGCCCGATCGCACGCTGGACGTTGCCAAGCAGGTGAAGAACCTGGGTATGGGCCTCGGTATCGACCTGCACTACTCGGACTCCTGGGCCGACCCGAGCAAGCAAGCCAAGCCGGCGGAATGGGCGTCGCTGCCGTTCGACCAGCTCGTGACGGCGGTCCACGACTACACGCGCGACTACATCGAGCGGCTCGTGGCGCAAGGCACCGTTCCTGACAAGGTCGCGGTCGGCAACGAGCTGATCAAGGGATTCCTGTGGGGATCCGAGCGTGCCGAGCCATGGTTCACCGACCCGGCCGACTGGTGCTACGACTGTTACTTCAACCACGACCCCACGTTCGTCTCCAAGCCCGGCGGCGGCATCGACTGGGACGACTGGAAGTCCACCGACCCCGCGAGGCGAGCCGCCTACGAGGCCTCGTGGGACAGGTTCACCACCCTGCAGGCGGCCGGCATCCGGGCCGTCCATGAGGTCGCCGCCGCCAACCACGTGCACATCGGCATCGAGACTCACGTCATCATCGACAACGGCCAGTTCGAGAGGACCCAGGAGTTCTGGAACCAGTTCCTGCGCCGCCTCGGGGCCAAGGGCCAGAACATCGACGTCATGGGCTTCTCGTACTACTCGGAGTGGCACGGCACACCGGACGTCTTCGAGTCGGAACTCCAGACGCTTGCCGCGCAACACCCCGGCTACAAGATTGATATCGCGGAGACCGCGCACCCGTCCGCTTTCACGGACCCCATCCCGAACTCGCCGTACCCCGTTTCCGTGCAGGGCCAGGCGGACGCACTGCTACGGGTCTTCCAGATGGTGAACGACTTGCCCGACAATCGCGGCCTCGGCGCACTTGTCTGGGAGCCGGCGCATTTCCAGTCGATGGTCAATTGGGGAACATCGGCCTGGCCCTTGATCCAGTGGAACGCGTCGATAAAGGTCTACGGCGTCGTTCCCCCGTCTGCTCCGACATCGGTCAAGGTGAAGCCGGGTGATGGCCGGCTCGCCGTCACGTTCCGGCCACCCCTCGCCGGGGACCCCGCACAGCTGACGTACCAGGTGAGCGTGGACGGTGGAATGACCTGGCGGACGCCGACGATATCGACACAAAGCGACGGTGCGCTCGCGGCGACCCTGCAGAACCTGTGCAACGGCGTGCGGTACACCGTGTCGATCCGAGCCGTCAGCCCGACGGGAGGCCCTGGTGCCGCGGCTTCGGCCGGCGTCGTCGTCCTCAACGCACCGCCGCCGGGCGTGTAGGACGCGACGCCGCTCGAATTCAGCTGCAACCAGGGTCTGTTTCCCAACTGGGGTGGGAGCGAGGCGGGATCTGGGCCCGCCGCAGCCCCGCCTCAGTTGGGAAACAGACCCTAGATCCGGGCCAGGGCCGCGCGCAGCGGGTCGAGGCCGAGCGAGCCGAGGTTGAGCGCGTCGCGGTGGAAGGCCCGCAGGTCGAAGTCCGAGCCCTTGCGGGCCTGGGCGTCGGCCCGGGCGGTCAGCCAGGCGCGCTCGCCGAGCTTGTAGGAAGGAGCCTGCCCGGGCCAGCCGAGGTACCGGTTGAGCTCGAACCGCAGGCTCTTCTCCTCCACGCGGCAGTGCGCGCGCAGGAACTCCCAGCCGAGCTCCGGCGTCCAGCGCTCGCCCGGCGCGAAGCCGAACGGGTTGTCGCGCGGGATCGGCAGCTCGAGGTGCATGCCGATGTCGACGATCACGCGGGTCGCGCGGAACGCCTGGCCGTCGAGCATGCCGAGCTTGTCGCCGGGGTCGGCGAGGTACCCGAGCTCGTCCATGAGCCGCTCGGCGTAGAGCGCCCAGCCCTCGCCGTGGCCGGACGACCACGCGAGCACCCGGCGCCAGCGGTTGAGCAGCTCGGCGCGCACGTACGTCTGGGCGATCTGCAGGTGATGGCCTGGTACGCCCTCGTGGTAGACCGTCGTGACCTCGCGCCAGGTCGAGAAGCTGTCCACGCCCTGCGGCACGGCCCACCACATGCGGCCCGGGCGCGTGAAGTCCTCGCTCGGGCCGGTGTAGTAGATGCCGCCGTCCGACGTCGGGGCGAGCATGCACTCGATCGCGCGGACCTGCTCCGGGATGTCGAAGTGCCGGCCGTTGAGCTGCTCCACGGTGGCGTCGGCGAGCTGCTGCATCCAGTCGCGGAACGCCTCCTTGCCCTGGATCACCCGGATCGGGTCGGAGTCGAGGGCCGCGACAGCCTCGTCGACCGAGCCGCCCGGCACGATCTTGTCGGCGACGGTGCGCATCTCCGACTCGAGGCGTGCGAGCTCGTCGAAGCCCCAGGCGTACGCCTCGTCGAGGTCGACCGTCGCGCCGAGGAAGTAGCGGGAGGCGAGCTGGTACCGCTCCCGCCCGGCGGCCTCCTTGGGCCGGCCGAGCGGGGCGAGCTCGCGGCGCAGGAACTCGCCCGTCTCCACGGTGGCGGCCCGCGCGGCCTCGGCCCGGGCCGCGAGCTCGCCGGCCACGGCCGGGTTCTCGGCGCCGATGCGGGCGGCCAGGTCGGGGTAGAAGTTGTCGCCCTCGAGGTCGGCCCAGACCTCGCACTGCTTGGCGACCTCGACGATCTGCTTGGACGGGGCGATGTTGCCGCGCTGGGCCTCGTGCATGAGGGTCTGACGCCACTGGGCGAGCGCCTTCGGTACCCCACCCAGCCGGGCGAGAACGTTGGCGACGGCCTCCTCGCCGCTGGTCGGCATGAGGTCGAACGAGCTCCGCACCCCGTGCAGCGGGCTGGAGATCACGTTGACGTCGCTTGTCAGGTCGCCGGCCTCGTAGCGCTCCAGGGCCAGCCCGAGGCGCTCCTGCATGGCCTCCTTCGCGACCCGCTCGGTCTCGCTCGCCGGCGTCTCGGCCCCGAGCGCGGTGAGGGCGGCGCGGTCGAGGTCGGCGAGCGCGGCGAAGCCGTCCGGGGAGAGGTCGGTCAACTCATGGTCGTGGCCGGCCACGCCGACGAAGGTCGCCCCGATCGGGTCCAGGGGCGCCCACTGCTCGACATAGCGGTTGGCGATGTCATCGATAGAACCCACGGGCCGACCCTACAGGCCAATTCGCAACCCGTGGCTGGGGCCGGGCGACAGTCTTTCCGCTTTAGGGCAGAGTAAGGGCCATGACGAGTCCCACCCCTGACAGCAAGCGCTGGCTGCCCGCCTTTGCCGCCGTCGCCCTGATCTGGGGCACGAGCTTCATGTTCATCAAGGACGCGCTCACGGGACTCCCGCCGGTCTACATCGCGCTCTACCGCATCGCCCTGGGCGCGCTCGCCCTGCTGGTGTTCCTGGCGGTCCGCCGGCTGCCGCTGCCCCGCGGGGCCCGGCTGTGGGGCCATCTGTTCCTCTTTTCGCTGTTCGCGGCGACGGTACCTTTCACTCTCTTCGGCTACGCCGAGCAGCGCGTGCCATCGGTGCTCGCGGGCATCTGGAACGGCACCGCGCCCCTCACCACCCTGCTGGTGACCCTGGTCGCGGTCCGGTCCCAGCGCCCGAGCCGGCGCCAGATCGGCGGCCTCCTGACTGGCTTTTCAGGTGTACTCGTAGTGCTCGGCGTGTGGGAAGGAGTCGGCGGCAGCTCACTGTCCGGCCAGCTCATGCTGCTGGCAGCGGTCGTCTGCTACGGGATCGCGTTCAACTACACGCGCTGGCTGATGCAGCACTTCGACATCTCGCCGTTCCAGCTCTCGACCGGGCAGCTCATCATGTCGACGCTGCACCTGGTCATCGCGGCCCCGCTCATCGCCGGGCTCCCGCCCTCGCCGCTCTCGCTGACGCCGCGGGTGTGGCTGGGCGTGTTCGCGCTGGGCGTGTTCGGCACCGGCATCGCCTTCGGCCTCAACTACTACGTCGTGCAGACGGCGGGCGTGACGACGGGTTCGATGGTGACGTACTTCCCGCCGTTCGTGGCCGCCATCGCCGGCACGGTGTTCCTCGGCGAGCACCTGACCTGGCACCAGCCGGTGGGCGGCCTGATTGTGCTGTGCGGCGTCGGGATCTCCCAGGGCCTACTTGTGCGACGCCGTCCACGCAAGCAGCTCGTCGACGGGCAGCGTGTTGAGGATCCGGTCCGCGGGCACGCCGCAGGCGACGGCGCGGGCGCACCCGTTGGCGAGCCAGTCGAGCTGCCCGGGGGCGTGCGCGTCGGTGTCGATGGTGAACCGGCAGCCGGCCTCCAGCGCTACCCGTAGCAGCCGCTTGGGCGGGTCGAGCCGCTCGGGCCGCGAGTTGATCTCGATCGCCTTGTCGTGCTCGACCGCCGCCGCGAACACCTTCTCGGCGTCGAACCGGCTTTCGGCCCGCGTACCCCGCCCGCCCGTGATGAGCCGCCCGGTGCAGTGCCCGAGGATGTCCATGCGCGGATTCGCGAGCGCGTTGACCATCCGCCGCGTCATGACCTCGGGCTCGTCCTTGAGGCTGCTGTGCACGGACGCGACCACGACGTCGAGCCGGTCGAGCAGCTCGTCGGTCTGGTCGAGCGAGCCGTCCGCCAGGATGTCGACCTCGATCCCGGTGAGCAGCCGGAACGACATGCCGAGATTGCCGAACCCGGCGTTGACGTCGGCGACCACGTCCAGCTGCTCGGCGAGCCGCTCGGCCGACAGCCCCCGCGCCACAGTGAGCCGGGGCGAGTGGTCGGTGAGCACGAGGTACTCGTGCCCGAGCTGCGCCGCGGCCATGGCCATCTCGTCGATCGGCGACCCGCCGTCGCTCCAGTCGGAGTGCGCGTGGCAGTCCCCGCGCAGCGCCCGCAGCAGCCCCGCCGTCTCGTCGTCGAGGTCCTGCCCGGCCGTAGCCTCCAGCCGGCGCAGGTAGACCGGCTCCTCCCCGTTGAGCGACTCGACGACACACCGGGCCGTGACATCGCCGATGCCCGCGATCTCGGTGAGCGTGCCCGCCGCGGCCCGAGCGGCGAGCTCCCCTTCGGGCAGCTTGAGCAGCTTGGTCGCGGCCCCGCGAAACGCGCGCACGCGATAGGTCTTCTCATGGGCGCGCTCGAGCAGAAACGCGATGCGCCGCAGATCGGCAATCGGATCACGCGCTGACGGCATAGGCCCACGCTACTTGGAGTGGGCCTGGCCCCACCCACACCGGGGCCCAGACGGATTCTGCGCGACCGCGGTTCTTCCTAGCTTCTAGACATGACTTCGACGCCGCTCCGCCTGCTGCAGCTGTTCACCGCCCTCTCCGCCGCCCTCCTGGCCGCGACCGCAATCCTGTCCGCGACGGACCCGGCCGCCGTGAACGGCGTGGTCTGGATCCGGGCGGCGGGCATCCTGCTCCTGTCCCTGCTCGCCCTGCGCTGGGCATCCCAGCTGCGCACCGGCCACCGACGCGCGTACCGGCGGCTCCTGTGGGTCTCGATCGCGGGCTCCGTGGGGATCGCCGCGCTGGCCCTGCTGCCGGACAGCCCGTTCCCGCTGTGGTTCCGCATCGAGCAATCGATCCAGGGCCTGGTACTGCTGACCCTGGCCGCAACCCTGCTACGCCCAAGCGTGCGAGCCGCCGTCCGTTGAGTTCCGGCGACACTTCACTTAACTGGGATATATATTCCATTAATGCGCAGTGAAGCCCCGAGCCTGCTGCCCCTCTTCCGCTCGCAGCATCAGGCCGAGCTGCTGACCTGGCTCTACTTGCACCCACGGGACGAATACCAGGCCACCGAGCTTGCCGGTCGCCTGGGCGTTCCGCTCTCCACCTTCCACCGCGAGGCGCAACGACTGGTGACCGCCGGCTTGATCCATGACCGCCGGGTCGGCCGGACGCGACTGCTGAGGGCGGCGACCGACCATCCCGTCGCAAAGGCCCTGAGCCACCTGCTGTTGCTGACGTTCGGTCCGCAGACCGTGGTCGGCGAGGCGTTCGCGGACGTGCACGGTGTACGACGCGTCTACATCTACGGCTCCTGGGCGGCCCGGCACGAGGGTGAGCCGGGTGCACTGCCCAACGACGTGGACGTACTGGTGATCGGCACCTCTGCGCGCGCCGCGGTGTACGAGGCGGCAGACGCGGCCCAGGATCGTCTGGGACTGCCGGTCAACCCAACGGTGCGATCGCCGCAGCAGTGGCAGGATGCTTCAGACGCCCTGGTCCAGCAGATCAGGGCGTCACCGCTGGTAACAGTCATCGACCGTGACACCGCCGACTAGCCCACGACGGCCCAGTTCCAGGACCACTTCCGTCGCTTCGGCGCGCTCCGAAGAAGGCGCAACGAGCTCGAGTACCCCTCGGCGCAAGAGATCGGCACCACCCCGGCCGAGGCTGTCGAGGCGCACGACGAGTCCCGATCGATCATCGAGGCGGCCGGGAAGCTCCTGCCCCATCTGAGCTTCTTCTGAGCCGGCCGCCAGCGTGCGGCTCGGGAAAGCCGAACGCCCGGTCGCTCTGTGCGAGCGCCGGGCGTTTTGGCTGGTCTTGCTGGCGGTGGCGCGGGGATTCGAACCCCGGGAGGGCTTGCACCCTCACACGCTTTCGAGGTCTGCCCTCCTGTGTCCACGCGTGATCTGTAGGGTCCGTGAGCAGGTCCGGCAGAGCAGATATGAACGCTGAACGACGGTTGCGGACGTCGGCGAACGAGACTACAAGTGAGACGGACACCGTCGGCTTCAGGATACGTACGGTCGGCCGATGGACCTCTACGCAGCGCGCGGCGCGCCCGCGGATCTGCCAGAGCGGCGCAGTCTCGACTGCCATATTCGACCGCAGGCATACTGATGTGCTATGTGACTGACGTGAAGGCGGAGAAATCAAAATCATTATCCCCCAGGGTCGCGTCTTTTTTGGATAGTCCTCGCATAAGCAGTCGCTCGATATCGTCCTCGTGGTCTGCGGCGTCCAGCAGAGTTACGGCCTGCCTGAAGCACTGTGCAAGGTCGGTAGACGCTTCCTCAAACCTCGCGGCAATTTCGTGAGCCAATAGATAAGCCGCCGAGTCCAAAGCATGCCCGCGAGCCGTAAATTCAGACTGCCCGTCTTCGGATGGTTGAAGTTCAGTAAGAATTTTTCTTGCGCCTGACCACTTGGAGTTTGGCGAAACATGTGCAAACTCTCCCAATGCTCGCGACAAGACGGAGATTCGCTTCCATCCAGCCGCTTCAACCCAACGCGCGGGAGATGCCACGCCCCCCGCAGACTCTGCTCGGCTAGCGCGGTTCGGCTTGACTCTCCATGCCCGTGCTCGGCAGGTCTGTTCAAGAACTACGCGCACGCACGACATTGCTTGATCTGTGTCCTCCAGCCAGAGCCAATATGCAGAGCGAAGGGCTGCTGCAGCAGATGCAAGAGCTGTGCGTTCAACGCCGACCACCCAGCGGCTCGCAATAATGGAAGCTTCGCTGATGGCTATATAGCGAAAAAGTCGAGCCATCAGCCAGCCTAATTCGAGCTTGCCCAGAGCATCATACTCGTGCTGGTACGCCACTCGCTCGCGTTCGACCGCTCTTGCTCGGCGCTCGATCAGGGCGTCGATGGCTAGTTTTTGCGATAGACCCTTCTTCATCGATTCACGCACGACGCTGGAAGAAACGGCGTAACGGTAGCGCAAGCCGACTTGCCGCAGCTCTTCGCCGGTCTCACCCAAACTGATGACAGGCTCTGCGGGTCCAAGCAGCTTGATGATCCAATCATCTTCGGGGAGCTCCTCGACTTGGTAGCCGCGCTGTAGAGCTGAACCAAAACCGTGTTGCCCGGTCTCCTCTGCAAGGACGTGTGCCGCGCCGCGAACCTGCCGGAATACCACTTCGATTACCGTGCAAACCTTGTGGTAGATCGCCATGGCGCTGCTGGGCGCCGTTACGCTATTCGGTGCGCTGAGATCGGAAAGCATCCAATCTAGCTCCAGCGCCTCTTGAATCCCGCCCCTGCCGTGAAGCCATTCCGACATTTGCAACCATGCTTCTGCCATATCAATTTCAGCGCTGATCCGCGGATACGTATCCCATGCGCGCTTAATTAGTGCGCCGGTTGGCTCTTCGTCGCTGAATCCCAGCTTATGGTGGTGCGCGATGTTCAGGGTCCAGCGTTCCAGTTGTGCGCGAGCGACAGATATCGCACCAATGATGTTGCCTGTTCGGACGAGTCTGCAGACGTCGATAACCTGATCCACGCCCCACAGGATCTGCTCCGGCCAACCGTGACGACCGAATACGTCGGGTGCAGTGGTCCAGGTGGCGCCTGCCTTAATCACGACCGAATCAACCACGGGTGCAGCTGCTAGAGCGCGCCACGCACCCTCATTGAGGAGTGATTTGTTGTCCTGGAGACGCTTTAAGCGGGTGATGTACCTGCCCATGAGCAGTGTTCCGAAGAACATTTTGCCTCGGCTGCCCCGGGATAGGATCGCACGCTCAAGCGACTCTGCTTCAAGTGAGATCTTTTTAGCCCGGGCGAATTCCTGATCATGGCAGATGCGGCGACGGCGTGCCTTGTCCTGTCGTCGTCGTTCCGATGCACCGTGCGTACCCACGGAAGAAGGATGGCCCCTGGACCAGATTTCGTCATTGGGTTTATCGGCCAACTTGAACGATTCGGACGGCTCTAGATCGTGGGGGTGCGGCGCCGGCGCCGCATGGGGACGTTGCAGCCGGCGCCGCACTTGGAGCGCGACCAGTCCAGTTGACGCGCTCGGTCCGGTGAGCTTGGGCGATCGCTTGCTTCTCTTCCGGTACCGATGAGGTTGCCTGTACGCCGACCGGCTGGCGAAGTGTCTCGATGTCAGCCCATGCGCGGGCTGACGGTCAGTCCTCGATGCTGATCTCGTAGTCCAGGGCGCCGAGGTCGGCGCGGACTACGAATCGCGTCACCTCGAACGGGCGTTCGTGACTGTCGTAGCTGGTGTGCAGAACATCGAGGACCGGCACGCCTGGCGGAAGGCACAGTGCCGCCGCTTCCTCGGGCGACGGCATGCGCGCGTGCACCTCCTCACGCATGTGGTGCATCGGGTAGCCGAGGTCTTCGAGCCGGCGGTACAGGCCGCCAGCGCCGAGCCGTTGCGCGCTGGCCACGTCCGACATGTCGGCGATTTCGAGCGGGATGTACGTGATGCCGGCCTGCATCGGTTCGCTGTCGGTGAAGTACCAGTTCTCGCGCCGGATGACGGCCTGGTCCTCCTTAACGCCCAGCCGTTCCGCGACGGCGGCCGGCGCGGGTGCTCGTTTCACCGATCGGCATTCGGTCCTTGGCTGCCTGCCGTGTCGTGCCGCTTCCAGCCGGAATGGTGTCAGGCCGGTCTGTGCTCGGGCGCTGCGGGAGTATCGCTGCGAGCCGAGCCGTACGAATCGCGGCCGGCGACGTACGAACGAGTCGTAGAGCCAGCTCGCAAGCTGCGCCCACTGTGCCGCCGCCGCGCTTCCAGGGGCGCTCGCGACCGTCTCGGCGGCGCGGGCGAGCTGCTCGCGCAGGCCTTTGAGCTGATCGGGCGTCAAGGGCAGCCGAGGCGCCGCTACCACGGTCCCGACCTCGGCGAGAAGAGCGACGAGCTCGCCGGCGCCGCCGAGGGCAGCGTCAAGAGCGCCGGCCGTAGCGCGAGTCGGATGCTTTCGACCGACCTCAAGCTCCCAGAGGTACGTGTGGGAGTAGTTGACCTGGCGGGCAAGTGTGCGAAGCGACAGGCCGCGCTGCTGTCGGAGCTCACGGAGTAGGGCAGGGAACCGCGAGTCGGCGCCCACCTCAGCGGCGGCTCTCGGCTGGTTCGGGCTCGGTCGGCTGCGGAACCTGGCGCTTGACGAGCGCGACGCCGGCGAGCACGAGCACCGTGCCGGCGATCATCGGCCACGTCACCCGCTCGTGGACGACCAGGAAGCCCAGGATCACGGCAACGACGGGCAACAGGTACGTAGTCACGGACGCGACGGTCGGCCCGAGATCCTCGATCAGCCGGTAGTTGAGCACGTACGCGACGCCCGTACCGAGCGCGCCAAGGATCAGCAGCGCGCCCACCGCGTCCCACCGCCACGTGGGCGCGACCAGGCCGCCGAGCGGTAGCGCGAGCACCATGAGGACGCTCCCGGCCGCGAGCTGTGACGCCGACAGCATGATCGGTGCGATCCCGCGCCCGGTCAGGAACTTCCCCATGTAGACGTACGAGATGCCGTAGCTGGCGGACGCGGCCAGGCACGCCAGGCCGCCCCACGAGGCGATCTCGCCGGCGGACTCCCACGGCGTGAAGATGAGCACCGTGCCGGCGAACCCCACGGCGATGCCGGCGCCCTTCCAGGCGTTGACGTTGCGGTCGGTACCGGCGAGGAACGCGATCAGCACCGTCCACAGCGGCGTTGTGGCGTTGATGACGCCGGCTACGTTCGAGCCGACGGTCTTCTCGCCGATGCCGAACAGCGTGTAGGGCAGCGCGTTGGCGACGAATGCGGCCACGAACAGGTGACCCCAGATGCGGCGATCGGTTGGGAACCGTAGGCCGCGGGCGAGGGCGATCGGCGCCAGGACGAGCACGCCCAGGGCGAGCCGGATGAGCACGATCTGCACCGGCGGGAAGCCGCGCAGCGCCAACTTGATCCACAGGAAGCCCGATCCCCACAAAAGGGCGAGCAAGGCCAGCCGTGCCAGGCTGCCACGACTCATGGGTTCAAATCCCCTCAGTCCTCGACGGGCATCTCGTAGTCCAGGCCGTTTCGGTCGGCGCGCATGACGAAGCGCGTGACCTCGAACGGCCGGTGTTGCGGGTCGAAGCTCGTGTGCAGGACTTCGATGACCGGCACGCCGGGCGGCATCGCGAGGCCGGTCACCTCCTCCGGCGTCGGCATGCGGGCCGAGATCTCCTCGCGGATCCGGGTGATCGGGAAGCCGAGGTCCTCGAAGCGGGCGTAGATGCTGCCCTTGCCGAGGGTCTTCTCCGAGGCCAGCGGCGAAGTGCCGGCGACGTCGAGCGGGATGTACGTGACGCCCACCTGCATGGGTTCGTCATCGGCGAAGTACCAGTTCTCGCGCCGTACCACCGCGTCGGTCGGCGGGACTCCGAGCCGGTCCGCGACATCTGCCGGCGGCGCCTCCTTGGTGACCGAGCGGCACTCAGCCCGGGGCGTGCGGCCCTGCTTGGTGACCTCGATGCGGAACGGCGACAGGCCGGTTTCGTTGCGGAGGCGACGCGAGTAGCGGTTGGCGCCGAGGCGCATGAGCGGGGTCCGGTGACGCACGAAGACGCCTCGGCCGTGCTGCGCGATGACCAGGCCCTCGCGTTGGAGCAGGCTGATTGCTTCGCGCGCCGTGTTGCGCGCGGTCTGGTATCGCTCGGCCAGGTCGCGTTCGGACGGCAGTTTGTCACCCGCCGCGAGTTCGCCGCGCTGGATGGAGTCGCGCAGGTCATCGGCTATGCGGCGACTCGGAAGTCGCTTGTCGGGGTCGGGTTGTTGGGTCATCGCGGCCTGCCTGTCATGCGTCTGTTCGGAGCCCCTGAACGGCAGCGTACCGCAACTGGCTCAAGCCAGCTCTTGGCGACCATCACATCGATGTCCCAAACTGGCTCAAGCCAGTTACTGGCTCAAGCCAGTAGTCCGAGTTTGAGGCGGGAGTTTGCTGTGCGCACCGACCCGTACGACCAGGAACCCACACCCGATGAGCTGGGCGCGATCGAGCGTGAGTGGCCGCTGATCGATGCCGAGCTGGCCCTGCTGGACGCCGAGATCCGGTGCCTGTCAGCAAATGGCGGACCGTCGCCGCTGGACTGGCGCCGCGTTCGCCGCGCCGAGTCCCGCGTCATGCGGGAGCTGATCAAGTTCGCGTTCGCCCCCGTTGCCGCCGCCCAGAAGGGAGCCGCCGCATGACCACTGCCACCGCTCCGAGCGCATACCCGGTCGCCGTCGCCGAGTTGCTGCCCGTCGCCCGGGACTTGGCCGAGAAGCTCGGCGAGGTGCCCTCGCGGAACCGGCTCATGCGCGAGCTGAACATCGGCGCGCCGAAGGCCAGTGCGCTCCGCGAAGCGCTCGCCTCAGACCCGGAGCCGTCGGCCGAGGACGTGACGTCCGAGGAGTCGCCGGCCGAGGAGGCGTCTGCGCTGCCCACGGGTGACGGACACCCGGAGCCGGAGGCGGTACGGCGGCCGGTTGCCTGGCCCGTGTTGCTGCTCGCGCTGCCAGCGTTCGTGGCGATCTGGTCCGGCTGGGTGGAGCTGGGGGAGCTGTCTGGGTTCGGTGTCGTGCACCCGCTGCCCGGGATCGTCGACCAGTTCCGGCTCAACAGTGCCATCACGCTCCCGATCGGCGTAGAGACCTACGCGGCGTACGCCCTCTGGGTCTGGCTCTCGGGCCAGGTCACCGGTGCGGCTCGGCGCTTCGCGAAGTGGTCGGCGATCGCGTCGCTCATCGTCGGTGCGGCCGGACAGGTCGCGTACCACCTCATGGCCGCCTACGGCGTCCACGTCGCGCCCTGGTGGATCACCACGCTCGTCGCCAGCCTGCCCGTGGCCGTGCTCGGCATGGGGGCGGCGCTGGCCCACCTCGTTCACGCCAACCACCACTGACGGAAGGAAAGGAGCGCCATGCGCAGCAAGGTGATCGCCTGGCTGATCGTCGCTCTGCTCGTCTACTACGCCGTCTCGGCGCCGACCGACGCCGCCGCGACCGGCAAGAGCGTGTTGTCGGGCGCGAAGAGCGCCGGCGATGCGTTCATCACGCTCTTCAAGGCCCTGGCCAAGTAACTCCGCCCGGTGCGCGGCCTCACGGCCTAGGAACCTCGGCCGCGCACCGGCCCCTCACGTGGAGGAACCCCCATCATGTCTGGCGAACCGAACGAGTTCGACTGGAACCGCTACGAGACTGAGCTGACCGACGACGCCGCTCCTGCCGATGACGGCCCGGTGCTCGTCGACAGCATCGAGGCGCAGCGCCGGCCACGGTTCTCCCTGGCCGGTCTGCGCGAGGGTGAGCGCCGGCCGATCCTGCCCGCGTGGCTGCGCTCGCGGGCCGAGGCCGTCGCCTCGGCCGCGTGGGTCGCCGGCGTGCTCGGCCACACGGCCGGATACCACTCGCTCCGGTTGCCCGCGTACGCGGCGCGGCTCGCATGGCGGGCGCCGGTCGGTGGCTGGCGCACCGTCGTGCGGTACCTCCGCTGGCTCACCGACGCCGAGGGCGAGCGGGTGCGCCAGTCCTCGGCCGATCGGGACGACGCCGAGGTGTACCTCAAGCTCTCCCGGCAGCGTGACCGGCGCGTGCGGTGGCGCGGCATCATCAGCGTTCCGCTGGCTGCGCTGGCGCTCTTCGTCCTCGCCGTGGTGCTGGCCGCGCCGTCCTGGGCGCAGCTCGTCGCCGGTGCCGTGGTCGTCGGCCTGCTCGGCCTGGCCGGCATGCCGAAGGACAAGCCCCTGTTGACGACGGCCGTTGTGCGGGCAGCGGTACCGGTACTCACCTCGGACGAGGTGGTGCGCGCCCTGGCGGCGCTGCGCATCGTCGGCATCGATCGCGCGCTGCGGGCCGGCGACCCGGGCCGCGGCTGGTTCCCGGCGCCGATCACGAGGGAGAACAACGCCGGCTGGCGGGCCGAGGTCGAGTTGCCGCGCGGCGTGACGGCGGCCGAGGTCACGGAGAAGCGCGCCGAGCTCGCGTCGGCCCTGGCGCGTCCGCTCGGCTGCGTGTGGCCGAAGGTCAACGCCGAGGTACACCCGGGGCGTCTCGTCCTGTTCGTCGCCGACCGCGACATGTCGCAGGCGCAGCAGAAGCCGTGGCCGCTGCTCAAGTCGGGAACCGTCGACCTGTTCAAGCCCTTCCCGTTCGGTACCGATCCGCGCGGTCGGCTCGTGACGCTCACGCTCATGTTCGCGTCGATGGTGGTCGGCTCGATCCCGCGCATGGGCAAGACGTTCTCACTGCGTCTCGCCCTGCTCGGTGCCTGCCTGGACGCGCGAGCATGGGTGCTGGCGTTCGACCTCAAAGGCACCGGTGATCTCGCCCCGCTGGCGAAGGTCGCGCACCGGTACCGCGCCGGCGACGACGAGGAAGACATCGAGTACGCGATCGTCGCCATGCGCGAGATGCGGGCGGAGCTGCGTCGCCGTACCAAGGTGATCCGTGATCTGCCGGTCGACGTGTGCCCGGAGAACAAGGTCACGCCCGAGCTGGCGTCGCGCAAGGCGCTCGGCCTGCACCCAATCGTCATCGGCGCCGACGAGTGCCAGGTGTGGTTCGAGCACCCGAAGTACGGCGACGAGTTCGAGGAGATCTGCACCGATCTGGTGAAGCGCGGGCCGGCCGCCGGAATCACGCTGATCCTGGCGACGCAGCGCCCGGACGCCAAGAGCCTGCCGACCGGCATCTCGGCGAATGCGGTACTGCGGTTCTGCCTCAAGGTCATGGGTCACACCGAAAACGACATGGTGCTCGGCACGGGCGCCCGCCGCGCTGGCATGCGCGCGACGATGTTCAGCCGGCGCGACCGGGGCATCGGCTACCTTGCGGGTGAGGGTGACGATCCCCAGATCGCCCGGACGTTCTACATCGACGGTCCGACCGCGACGGCCATCATCGTCCGGGCTCGGGCCGCGCGGGAGGCGGCCGGCACGTTGTCCGGCTACGCGACCGGCGAGACGGTCGACACGACCGCTGTTCGGCGAGACACGCTCCTCGATGACCTGGCCGCCATCCTCACGGACGCCGAGCCGAAGCAGTGGTCCGAGGTGGTATGCGAGCGCCTCGCCGCACTACGCCCGGCCGCGTACGCCGGCATCACGCGCGACCAGCTGACTGCCGCGCTCAAGCCGCACGGCCTCGCGACCGGACAGGTGTGGGGCACCTATCCGGGCACCGGCAAGGGAGCCAACCGGCGCGGCCTCGACCGGGCCGAGGGTGCTCAAGGCGCTCGCCGAGCGTAACCGGCGCAAGAGCGGCTGATCGCTGCTAGGTCTAGCAGCCATCCCTGCTAGACCTAGCACCCCCGCTAGCAACCCAAACAATCCCTGGCCAGCGCCCTAGCACCTAGCGGTGCCAGCCCGTCGCACCCCGAAACGGCCTGCGGAGGTACTTCGTGAACCCCCTCGACCTGCTAGCCAGCCCGCTCGGCATCGCCGTCGTTGCTTACGCAGCGTGGTACGCGCTCAAGTGCGCCGTGACCCCGTGGGGACGCTGCCGGCGCTGCCACGGCACCCGAACGACCGGCCGCGTCCTGCGCCAGCCGTGCCCGCGCTGCGACGGAACCGGCATCCGCGTGCGGCTCGGTCGGCGGCTCTACCGCTACATCCTCAGCGAGTACCGGTCGGGCCGATGAGCGCGCACACGGACTGGTGCGCCGGCGGGCACCGCTGCCAGCTTGGCGAGCACCGCGCCGACCCGCTGACCGTGGACATCCCCGGCGCCGGCCGCGTCGTCCTCACCCGTGTTCGCGCTGCTGCCGGACGGGAGTACGCGGAGGTACGCGCCACTGTCTCGCTCGCCGGCACCGACCCGGCCGCGCGACGCCAGCTCAGCTCCCTGATCACCAGCGTCGCCACCGCACTGCGCCGCGCTGCCTGACCGCCGACCGACGAAAGGGGCCGCCGCCCGTGAACCGCGTACCGCCACACGACCTGGCCGCAGAGCAAGCCGTCATCGGCGCTGTGCTCCTCGCGCCGGAAGTGCTGGATGACCTCACCGAAACCGTTGCGGCGCAGGACTTCTATCGCCCGGCGCACGCGATGCTGTGGCACACGCTAACGGCTCTCCGCGCGGCCGGTGAGCCTACCGACGCCGTGACCGTCGCTGCCCACCTGGCCGAGGCTGGCACCCTCGGCCGGATCGGGGGCGCGGGGTATCTGCACACGCTCGTCGCTTCCGTCCCGATGGTCGCCAACGCCGGCCACTACGCCGGCATCGTCGCCGAACGCGCTCGCCGCCGAGCCGTGGTCGACCTCGGCGACCGGCTCGCCCGGCTGGCTCAGTCGGACGGCGACACTACGGAAGTCCTCGCCGCCGGCCGGGCGCTGCTGGCGGAAACCAACGCACCGGCGTGGCCGGCGCCGATCCCGCTCACCGCCCGCTATGCGCCGCCGCCGTACCCGGTCGACGCCCTGCCCGGCTGGCTTGCCGAGATGGTCGCGGCGGTCGCCGAGTTCACGCAGACCCCGGCCGACCTCGCCGGCTGCATCGCTCTCGCCGCACTGTCGACCGCTGCCGGCGGCCGCGCCGAGGTGGAGATCCGAGGCGGCTGGCGCGAGCCTTGCAACCTCTTCACGGTTGTCGTATTGCCGCCCGGCTCGCGGAAGTCGGCCGTCTTCGCCACGATGACCGGCCCGTTGCTCGCGGCCGAGCGCGCCCTCATCGAGCGGGTGAAGCCCGCGATCGTTGAGGCCGAGCTGGCGCAGCGCGTGGCCGGCAAGTCGGCCGAGCGCGCCGCGAACGCTGCCGCCAACGCCGACGTGGCCGCCCGCGACCGGTTGCTCGCAGAGGCCGCAGCGGCAGCGATGAGCGCCGACGCTATCGCCATCCCGGTGATGCCCCGGCTCATCGCCGACGACGTGACGAGCGAACAGGCGGCATCGCTGCTCGCCGAGCAGGGCGGCCGGCTCGCGGTCCTGTCGCCGGAGGGCGGCATCTTCGCCACGCTCGCCGGCCGGTACAGCGGCGCACCGAACTTGGAGGTCTTCCTCAAGGGGCACGCCGGCGACATGCTGCGCGTCGACCGGCGCTCCCGGCCGGCCGAGCACGTCGACCGGCCCGCGTTGACGCTCGGCCTGGCGGTACAGCCGGAGGTGCTGCGGGACATCGCGCAAATGCCGGGCTTCCGAGGCAAAGGGCTGCTCGCGCGGATCCTGTTCGCGGTGCCGGAGAACACGGTGGGCCGCCGGCGCATCGGCACCGATCCGGTGCCGGAGGCGGTGAGCCGCGCGTACGCCGACAACCTCGGCGCCCTGGTCGTCGCCCTCGACGGTTGGACCGATCCGGCGGTGATGCCGCTGGCCGCCGAGGCGAACGCCCGTGTGCTCGACATCGAGCGGGAGGTCGAACCGCGACTCGGCCCGGGCGGCGTATGGGCGCACATCATCGACTGGGGTAGCAAGTACACCGGCGCCGTCGTCCGCATCGCCGGCCTGCTCCACCTCGCTCAGCACCTCGGCGCCGGCTGCACGCGACCCATCCCAGCCGCCACCATCGACCAGGCCGCCGCGCTCGGCCGCTACTTCGCCGAGCACGCGCTCACGGCGTTCGACGACATGGGCGCCGATCCGGTCGTCGACGACGCGCGTCACGTGCTGGCGTGGATCGAGCGGACGGCGTGCGAGCGCTTCACCAAACGCGAGCTGTTCACGGCGATGTCGCGCGGCCGGTTCCGCAAGGCGGCCGACCTCGACCCGGCGCTCAACCTCCTCCAGGCGCACGGGTACCTCCACCCCGAGCCGCAGCCCGAGCGCGCCGGCGCCGGCCGCCCACCGTCGCCGACCTGGCCCACGCACCCCGACCTCACGCGGCCGGCCGCGAGCCTGCACCCGATCAGCGAGGCGGTAGCCGGATGAGCCGTCCGCACAATCCGCAGAATCCGCGAAATCCCGCGCCGCCCCGCCTTTCTGCGGATTGTGCGGATTCTGCGGAGCCGTCACCGCCCGTCCGCGGCCCGCGTGAGGCCGCCTCCTTCGACCTGGCCGAGCGACCCGAGAGGCGAACCCCCTTGCAGTTCAACCGCCCACTTGTACCGCCGAACGACGCAACGAACGGGGAGGAAGTCGTGCCCAGCGCCGACAAGCGTGTCGTCCTGACCATCGAGGAAGCCGCCCAGTGGCTCGGCATCGGCCGAACCACCATGTACGCGCTCGTCATGAGCGGCGAGGTCCGTTCCGTCACCATCGGCCGCCTGCGCCGCGTGCCGGTGCAGTGCTTGGAGGAGTACGTGCAGTCGTTGCTTGCCAGCGTCCCGACCGTCGCCCCGGCCGCCTGAGGAGACACGACATGGGACGCAAGCCGAACGGCGCATCGAGCATCTACAAGGGCAGTGACGGCTACTGGCACGGCCGCGTGACGGTCGGCCTGCGGGACGACGGCGAGCCTGACCGCCGGCACGTACAGGCCAAGACCGAGCGGGAAGTCATCGCCAGGGTCCGCAAGCTGGAGCGCGACCGCGACAACGCCACCGTACGCAAGCCGGGACAACGCTGGACCGTCGAGAAGTGGCTCACGCACTGGGTGGAGAACATCGCCGCGCCGGCCGTTCGGGAGAACACCATCGCCGGCTACCGCGTAGCGGTGAACCGCCACCTGATCCCCGGCCTCGGAGCGCACAGGCTCGACCGGTTGGAGCCGGAACACCTGGAGAAGCTCTACGCGGCCATGGTCCGGCGCGGCAGCAAGCCGGCCACGGCTCACCAGGTGCACCGGACGCTCCGCACGGCGCTCAACGAGGCGGTACGCCGTGGCCACATCATGCGGAATCCCGCCACGTTCGCGAAGACTCCGCGCGTGTCCGACGAGGAGATCGAGCCGTACACCGTGGAGGAAGTGCGCAAGCTCCTCGACCAGGCCGCCGCGCGCCGGAACAGCGCCCGTTGGGCCATCGCCCTGTCACTCGGGCTGCGCCAGAATGAAGCCCTGGGGTTGAAGTGGTCCGACGTGAACCTCGATGAGGGCACGCTGACCGTGCGGCGCGGCCGGCTACGGCCGCGCTGGGACCACGGGTGCGCAGGTGACTGCGGCAAGCGGTTCGCCGGCTACTGCCCCAAGCGCCGGCCACAGCGAGCGGACACCACTGAGACGAAGTCGCGGGCTGGCCGACGCAGCATCGGCCTGCCGGATGAGCTAGTGCAGTTGCTGCGGGAGCACGCTGTGCGTCAGCAAGCCGAGAGGGAGCAGGCCGCGCAGTTGTGGCGCGAGGGCGATTGGCTGTTTGCCACGGCGACCGGCGAGGCTGTGAACCCGCGTACCGACTACGCCGAGTGGAAGCGACTGCTCAAGCTCGCCGGCCTGCGAGACGGTCGGCTGCACGACGCGCGCCATACGGCCGCCACGGTGCTCCTGGTGCTCGGCGTCGCGGAACGGGCCGTGATGGGCATCATGGGGTGGTCCAACTCGTCCATGGCGACCCGCTACCAACACATCACCAGGCAGGTGCAGTTGAATGTTGCGCGACAAGTGGGCGCCCTGATTTGGAACTCGACCAAGGTCAACGAAAACTGACATGAGCGAGCACCTCCTCGCTGCTAAACTCGTTGACCGTAATCTCTCGGAGGAGTCGAGATGCGTTCGATTGCCGGCAGTGGCTCGGCATCAAAGGTGCGGCAACTGGAAGTTCGTGCACTTGACGGCAAAAATCCAGTCTTTGTCCAGAGTAGCGATAGGCGGGAAGAGGTTCCGCCGGTTGGCCAGTGCCGCCTTTGCCTCAACGAACGCACCCTCTGTCTAAGTCACATTGTGCCGAAGTGGGCGTTTCATTGGATGAAGAAGGAGGGTGGGGTACTGGGAACTTCCGAGAACGGGCGGATCACGTTTCGTGAGCAGGATGGATCGAAGCACTACATGCTATGTAGCGACTGCGAGCACCACCTCGGCGAGGCGGAAGACTACTTGGCTCATCTAGCCCGCGGTCGGAGGGTGGACCTCAGTAAGGTCCGCGTCTCCATTCGACCAGGTCCCACCCTCCATAATGTCAACTTCGAGCTCGTCATGCGTGGCCTGCTTGGCATTCTATTTAAGTTGAACTTTGCGACGGCGGTGCCGTATGACAGGATCTCCTTCGATCGAAGGTTCGTGGACCGCCTACGGCAGCGAATCCAGAACGACGACTACCCGACGCACTCGTTGTTTGTGGTCGCCACAAAATGGATTTCCGTATACGAGCCCGAAATCAATCCGAAGTCGATGGTCGTTGCCGAACCGCTTCAGCGGCGCAGGTTCGATCTGCTTATGGGTGGCTGGTCGTGGACGTTGTTGATGTCCAGTTCGACGCGAGTCCTGAATGAGGACGCTGGAGGTCTAGTTCTCCGGCGTGACGAGCCCTGGCAAGTCCTCGTCGGCGAGACGCTCCGGCACCGGCGGTTCGAGATCGTCGAGGACGTACTGAGCCGCGCCTTTGAGGATCGGCTGGACGGCGCAGGCGTCGGCGGGATCTGGGACACGATCGATCCAGACTCTGATTGTCCGTGTGGACTGGGCCGAGCGGCGTACCGCGCGTGCTGCGCCGAGGGCTGGACTACGCCGGCTTGGCGGGCAGCTCAGGACAACTGAGACGACAACTGAGACTACTGATCTTGAAATGCCGAAACGCCCGGTCTCGTCCTCGTGGACGGCCGGGCGTTTCTGCTGGCCGAGTGCGGTGGCGCGGGGATTCGAACCCCGGGAGGGCTTGCACCCTCACACGCTTTCGAGGCGTGCTCCTTAGGCCACTCGGACACGCCACCGCCGAAGAGGTTACCTGACTCCACCCGGGCGTCCGCGCGGGGGCTCGTCGTTTGGCAGGATCAACCTATGAGCACGCACATCGGCGCTGAGCCGGGTCAGATTGCTGAGCGGGTCCTGATGCCGGGAGACCCCCTCCGGGCGAAGTGGATCGCCGAGACGTACCTCAAGGATGCCCGCTGCTACTCCACCGTCCGCAACATGCTCGGGTTCACCGGGACGTTCGAGGGCGTTGCGGTCTCCGTGCAGGGGTCGGGCATGGGCATGCCGTCCGCGAGTATCTACGCGCACGAGCTGATCAACGACTACGGGGTCAAGGCGCTCATCCGCGTCGGCAGTTGCGGGGCGATCCGCGAGGAGCTCAAGCTGCGGGACGTCGTTGCCGCCATCGGGTCCAGTACCGACTCCAACATGAACCGTGCGCGGTTCGACGGGCTCATCGACTACGCGCCCGTGGCCGACTTCGGGCTGTTGCGCACGGCCGTTGACGTTGCGGCCGAGCAAGGGGTTCAGATGCGGGTCGGGCCGATCCTCGCCGCGGACGCGTTCTACACCGACCGGCCCGACCTCTACGACCGTCTCGCCGACTACGGGGTGCTCGCCGTGGAGATGGAGTCGGCGGCGCTGTACACCATCGCCGCTCGGTTCAATGCTCGCGCGCTCACGCTGCTCACGGTGTCGGACCACATCAAGACGGGCGAGCGTACGACGGCGCAGGAGCGGGAGCAGACGTTCTCGCAGATGGTTGAGATCGCGCTCAAGACGATCATCAAGTAGGACCGGAAATAAGGTATAAATCCGATATGTCGGGCCGCGCGGCGCCCGACATATCGGACGGCTAAGCCGCCAAAGCCGTCGTCGGAGACAAGCGCGCGGCCCGCATCGCCGGATAGAGGCCCGCCACCACGCCGATCACCAGCGTTGCCCCGAACGCGCCGAGCAGTGACCACCACGGCAGCACCACCGGCCATGAGCGCCAAGCGGCATACGACGACGTCACGAGCAGCCCCAGCAGCACCCCGACCGCGCCGCCCAAGCCGGCCAGCAGCAGCGACTCCGCGAGGAACTGCAGCCGCACGTGCGAACGCGTCGCCCCCAAGGCGCGCCGCAAGCCGATCTCCGGGCGGCGCTCCAGCACCGAGATGACCATCGTGTTCGCCACGCCCACGCCGCCGACCAGCAGGGCCACCGCGCCCAGGCCCAGGAGCAGGCCCGTGTACGCCTGGTCGGTCGCGGCCTTCGCGGCGAGTGCGTCGGAGGGGCGGGACACCTGCACCTCGTTCGGCGCCTCCGGGTTCGCGGTCGCGGCCAGCACCGCGGCCACCGCGGGCACGGCGTCGTCGCGCGCGCGGCTGTAGATGGTGGTTGCGTACCCGTCGAAGTCGAGCACCGACGTCGCGACCGGCCAGCCGATGAGGGCCGCGGAGTCCAGTTCGGGCGCCAGCGGTACCGGATCCAGGATTCCCACCACCGTGAACCAATGGTCGCCGAGCCACACGTTCAGGCCCAGGCCGTCGTCGGTCAGTCCCAGGATCGTGGCCGCCCGCGCGCCCAGCACGACCGTCGGGTAGGTCGGCGCCGTCAGCCAGGTGCCGGCGTGAACCGTCGCGCCGACCGTGCCCGGCAGTGTCGGGCGGGCCGCCAGCACCGCGATGCCGCCGGACTCCGCGGCCGGGATGCGATCGGTGCGGTACACGTGCGCCGTGGGCAGCCGCCCGGTCGCCGACACGGTGGTGACCGGGCCGATGCGCGCGACCATGGCCTCGGCGTCCTCCGGCAGGTGGGAGGCGTCGCCGAAGAAGGACTTGCCGGGGCCGGCGGTGAGCAGGTTGGTGCCGAGCGCGGCCAGGCGGCGGTCGACCTCGGCGCGGCTGGAGGAGGAGATGCCCACGACCGCGACCATCGCGGCGATGCCGATGGCGATGCCGAGCGCGGAGAGCACGACGCGCAGCGGCCGGGTCCGCAGCCCGATGCCGCCGAGGCGCAAGATGTCCGCGGTTTTCATGACAGCCGCCCGTCCAGCAGCGAGATCCGCCGCGGCAGCGACGCGGCGATGTCGCGGTCGTGCGTGATGACGACGACCGTCGTTCCGGCCTCCCGGAGCGAGCGCAGCAGCGCCATGACCCCGGCCCCGGCGGCGCTGTCGAGGTTGCCCGTCGGCTCGTCGGCCAGCAGCAGCGGCGGGTCGCCGAGCACGGCCCGGGCGATCGCCACCCGCTGCCGCTCGCCGCCCGAGAGCTGGTGGGGCCGGTGCGCGAGCCGGTGCCCGAGACCGACGCGCTCCAGCGCCGCCGCGGCCCGGCGCCGGCGTTCGGTGCGGCCCACGCCCGCGTACAGCAGGCCGTCCGCCACGTTGTCCAGGGCCGGCACCCCGGGCGCGAGGTGGAACTGCTGGAAGACGAACCCGATGGTCGTCGCGCGCAGCCGGGACAGGCCGGTGTCGGAGAGCGCGGAGACGTCCCGGCCGTCGATGCGCACGGTACCGCTCGTCGGCACGTCCAGCGCCCCGATCAGGTGCAGGAGGGTCGACTTGCCCGAGCCCGACGGGCCGACGATCGCGACCAGCGCGCCCGCCTCGACCGTGAGCGAGACGTCGTCGAGGGCGACCACGCCGCCCGGGTACACCTTCCGGACCTTCTCCAGGGCGATCATCCCGCGACCCCGACCGTCAGGCCCGGGGCGAGGTCGGGGCCGGAGACCTCGACGCGCCCGGAGGCGAAGAGGCCGGTCTTGACGGCAACGGTTCTGGTTGTACCGCCGGAGACGAGCTGCAGCCCATAGCCGCCCTCGGCCAGTGCCACCAGCGCGTTGACCGGCACGATCAGCACATCCTGGCGCTGCTGCGACACCAGGGTCACCCGCACCGGCGCGGCGTCATAGGTGCCGAGCCGGGTCTGGTCGGCGACGGTCACGGTGACGTCGACGGTCACCTTGGTCTGGTTGTTCTGCACCGATGCCGTGGCCACCGCTCCGATCGCGGAGATCTTCCCCGGTACCTCGCGGTCGTCCGGCAGCTTCACGGTGGCGTCGGCCCCGACCGCGGCGAGGCGCTGCTCGGTGACGTCGAGCTGGACGGTGACCAGGCGGGTCGAGCCGGTCCACTGCAGGATCGGGCCGGCCGCGTTGTCGCCCGCGTGCGCCTTGACCTCGCCCACGCGCACGGCGTCCGGCGCGACGACGATCCGGCCGAGCTCGACGGTGCCGGTCTCGGGCAGCCCGAGGTCCTCCTGCCAGTCGCGCACGGCGTCGGCGGTGGCGCCGGTGTACGAGTCGTCGGCGGTGAAGCCCTTGTACCCCAGCGCCGCGAGGTTGGCCTCGAAGGCGCGCACGTCCTCGCCCTCGGCGCCCGGCTGCAGCGCGCGGTAGAAGGGCGCGGTGGCGTAGAACAGCACGATGGGGCGGCCGTCGGCGCGGTACATGGCCTCGCCGCGGTGGATCGTCGAACCCTCGGCCGGCAGGGCGGTGACGATGCCGGGCAGGCGGCCGTTGACCGTGACCGGGTCGCCGAAGCCGAGCGTGCCGTCGACGGTTTCGGTCGCCGTCAGCGTGCCCCTGGTGATGAGCGCGGTCTTACGAGGTGCGGTGGCGGCGGCCGGCGGAGCATCGCCACCAACTTCGACATATCCGATAAGTGCGGCGACAGCGGCGACCGGAAGGAGCCAGAGCAAGCGTTTCACCGTTGCACCAGCGCCTTGCACGCGTCGGCCGCGGCCTTGAACGTGGGCGAGTTGAAGTCGATCCCGCTGTTGAGAATCGCCGACACGCCCGTGTTCGGGTCCGGGTCCGGCATGTCGACCCCGTGCTCGCGCATGCACTTGGCGAAGGCCCGCGCCTGCTCGAGCTGGTCCGGGGAGAGGTTCTCGAGGGTGCCGCCGTTGGGGAGGTACTGCTGGCAGGCCGACGCCGCCGCGACCGCCCGGTTGCGATCCTGCGCGGCGTTCGGGTCGAACTGGATGTTCCCGTCGGGCCCCGGGTCCGGCACGTCGACCCCGTGCTCGCGCATGCACTGCGCGAACCGGCGGTTGGCCTCGGCCTTGTCCACCGCGGCGGAGGCCGAGGGCGTGGCGGTGCCGTTGCCGGCCGAGGCCACGGACGGGCCCTTGGACGGCGACGAGCACCCGAACAGCAGCAGGCAACTGAGGACGACCAGCAGCTTCTTCATGCGGCCCAGTCAAGGCGCGCGCCGCTAAGCCGGGCATCAGCACCGGCGCTTATCCCCGGCTTACGCGGCGGCACGGCACCATGGGGACATGCGAGTGCTGGTGGTCGAGGACGAGCAGTTGCTGGCCGACGCGGTCGCCGAGGGGCTGCGCCGCGAGTCGTTCGCGGTCGACGTGGCCTACGACGGCGCGGGCGCGCTGGAGCGGCTCGGCGTCAACGAGTACGACGTGCTGATCCTCGACCGCGACCTGCCCGCGGTCGCCGGCGACGAGGTCTGCCGCCAGGTCAGCGCGCGCCTGCCCGACACCCGGATCCTCATGCTCACCGCGGCCTCGGCCGTGGCCGAGCGGGTCGCCGGGCTGTCCCTCGGCGCCGACGACTACCTGGGCAAGCCGTTCGCGTTCACCGAGCTCGTGGCCCGGGTCCGGGCCCTGGGCCGGCGCGCCCGCGCGGCCGCCCCGCCGGTGCTGGAGCGCGGCGACCTGCGGCTGGACCCGAACCGGCGCGAGGTGTTCCGGGACGGGCACTACGTGGCGCTGACCCGCAAGGAGTTCGCGGTGCTGGAGGAGCTGCTGCGGGCCGCGGGCGGGGTCGTCTCGGCCGAGCAGCTGCTGGAGCGGGCCTGGGACGAGCACATCGACCCCTTCACCAACGTGCTGCGGGTGACCGTGATGACGCTGCGCCGCAAGCTCGGCGATCCGCCCGTCATCGAGACCGTCGCCGGAGTGGGGTACCAGATCCCGTGAGACACCTGCGCATCCGCGTCCGCCTGACCGTGCTGTTCGGCGCGCTGTTCCTCGCCGGGGGAGCGCTGCTGCTCGGGGTGACGTACCTGCTGGTCGAGCAGAACATCCACCAGCGCAACTCGCCCGTGAAGCTCGACGACCTGCCGCCGGAGGCCCTCGGCCTGCTCGGCGCCGACCAGCAGCGGTTCCTGGACATCGTGCGGCAGCTGCAGGAGCGTCAGGACCAGATCGAGCAGTCCACCCTGCACGCCCTGATCACCCAGGGCTCGATCGCGCTCGGCCTGGTGACCGTGATCGGCGTCGGCTTCGGCTGGCTGATCGCGGAGCGCGCGTTGCGGCCGGTCGGGCGGATCACCGAGACGGCCCGCCGGGTGGCCGGCGGCAGCCTGCACGAGCGGATCGCGCTGAACGGGCCGCGGGACGAGATCAAGGAGCTCGCGGACACCTTCGACTCGATGCTGGAGCGGCTCGACCAGGCCTTCGACGGGCAGCGCCGGTTCGCCGCCAACGCCTCGCACGAGCTGCGCACGCCGCTGACCATCAACCGCACGCTCATCGAGGTGGCGCTCGGCCGGCCCGACCCGCCCCCGGAGCTGGTGCAGCTGGGGGAGACACTCCTGGCCGTCAACGCGCGGCACGAGCGGCTCATCGACGGGCTGCTCACGCTCGTCGCCTCCGAGCAGGAGCTGACCGTGCACGACCGGGTCGACCTCGCCGAGGTGGCCCGGCACGTGGTCGCGGACGCGGACGTCGTGGCCGACCTCGGGCCGGCGCCGGTCACCGGCGACCCGGTGCTGCTGGAGCGGGTCGTGCAGAACCTCGTGGACAACGCGCTGGCGTACAACGTGCCGGACGGCGCGGTCTGGGTCACGACCACGCTGGCCGGGGACTGCGCGCGGCTCGTCGTGGAGAACACCGGAGCCGTCATCCCCGGGTACGAGATCCCGGGCCTTTTCGAGCCCTTCCGCCGGCTGCGGTCCCGGACCGGCTCCGCCCGCGGCACCGGGCTGGGGCTGTCGATCGTGCGCTCGGTGGCGGTCGCGCACGGCGGGACGGCCGAGGCCGAGCCGCGGGCCGGCGGCGGGCTGCGGGTGACGGTGACCCTGCCCACATAAAACAATCCGACCGATCGCACTTATTTGTTGGTACCGTCTGAGCATGATTGACGGCCGATTGGCGCGCGGCGAGCGGTCCCGCGCCGCCGCCCTCGACGCGGCGGTCGTGCTGGCCACCGAGTCCGGCCTCGACGGGCTGTCGTTCAACCAGCTCGCCGAGCGCCTCGGGGTCAGCAAGTCCGGGCTCTTCGCGCACTGGCGCACCAAGGAGGAGCTGCAGCTCGCCGCGGCCGACCACGCCGAGGCCCGCTTCACCGAGGTGATCGTGCGCCCGGCGCTGCACCAGCCGCGGGGCGTGCGCCGGCTCTGGGCGCTGCACGAGCAACGGCTGGCCGACATCGCCTCCGGTGAGCTGCCCGGCGGGTGCTTCTTCTGCCTCGCCCAGTTCGAGTTCGTGGCCCGGCCCGGGCCCGTGCACGCGCGGCTGGCCGGGGCGCTGGAGCGCTGGCACGTGCTGCTGGAGCGGCTCGTCACCGAGGCCGTCGAGCTGGGCGAGCTGCGCGCCGACACCGACCCTCAGCAGCTGTCGTTCGAGCTCAACGCGCACGGGACCGCGGCCGTCTACGAGTCGCGCCTGCTGCCCGCGAGCAAGGTCTACGCACACGCGCGCACCGCCGCCCTCGTGCGGCTGCGCGGCCTCAGTCCCCGACCCGAACTTCTTCCGGAGGCGTGATGTCCGGCCACGTGGAACCGTTCACCGTTCACTTCGACGACCTCGACCCCATGGGGATCGTGCACAACTCGCGGTACGCCGTCTTTCTGGAGCGCGCGCTCTCGCAGTGGTGGGGCGAGCGCGGCGTCTCGTTCGCCGGCGGCCGGCCGTCGTCGCCCGATGCCATGCACGCCGTGGCCGAGTACTCGATCTCCTACCGCACCCCGGTCCGCGGCACCGGCGACATCGGTGTGCACTTCTGGATCGAGACCCTCGGGGAGAGCAGCGCGGTGTACCGCTTCCGCATCCTCTCCGCCGACGGCGCGACGGTCCACGCCGAGGGCCGCCGGGTCAACGTGAAGCTCGACCCGGGCACGCTGCGCCCGGCGCCGTGGACCGAGGACGCCCGGCGCACGGCGGAGCCGCTACTGGCGGTGCGTACGGAAGAAGTCGCGCAGCAGCGCTGAGGACTCGGCCTCGAGCACGCCGCCGATCACCTCGGGGCGGTGGGTGAGCCGCCGGTCGCGCAGCACGTCCCACAGCGAGCCGGCGGCGCCCGTCTTGGGCTCCCACGCCCCGAACACGACCCGCCCGACCCGGGCCAGCACGATCGCGCCCGCGCACATGGTGCACGGCTCGACGGTGACGACGAGCGTGCAGTCCTCGAGCCGCCAGCCGCTCGCACCGGCGGACCGGCGCAGGGCCAGCATCTCGGCGTGCGCGGTGGGGTCGCCGGTGAGCTCGCGCTCGTTGTGCGCGGCGCCGAGCTCGGTGCCGTCCGGCGCGAGCAGGACGGCCCCGATCGGCACGTCGGCCCCGGCCTGCGCGGCGACCTCGAGGGCCCGGCGCATCGCGCCCTCCCAGTGCCGCATCAGGCCTCGCGGAGTTCCTCGATCTCGTCGCCGGCCCCGATGGCCTGGCCGATCTCGGCGGTGACGTCGGCCGGGAGCATGCCCTCCTGGGCGCACAGCTCGATGAGCCGTCCGCCGGACATGCCGAGGTCGGCCAGCAGCTCCGGGTCGCCGACGGGCTCGACGTCGGGCTCGGCGGCGGGCCGTTCCTCCTCCTCGTCCTCCTCGGCCTCCTCCTCGTCGACGCCGGCGATCTCGGGCAGTTGCTCCTCGATGTCGCCCAGGAGGATCGCGCCCAGCCGCGACTCCTCGGCGAACACCTGATCCGAGCCGAAGACCCGCAGATCCTCGCCCTCGTCGAGGCGGAGGATCACGAGGTACTCGTCGTCGGACTCGACGAACAGCAGCGAGATGGACGCCTCGGGATCGGCGTCACGAAGGCGATCGGTGATCTCTTCGATGTCGGCGACGCCGCTGAGGTCCAGCTCGGCTGCGGCCCAGCCCTCAGCGCCGCGCGTGACAGCGGCAGCGAAGTGCGACACGGTCCCCCCGGTCGGTGCTCGTCGGTACGCGTGAACACTATTCGAGCGGCTTGCCGCTTGCGGGCAAAGGGCCCCGGAGTCCGTCTCGGCGAGTCGTCTTATCCTTACGCCCGACCGGGCCTCCTCCGGTCGGTCCGCCGCGCGCGGCTCGGCATTCGGGGCTCCGCCGGCCGTTCGTCGGGCTCGGCTCGCGGCTCGCCGGCTCGGCCCGCGATTCGCGCGACGTGGCTCGCCCCGGCGGTTCGCCCGAGGCGGCTCGCCGGCTCGGCCCGCGATTCGCGCGACGTGGCTCGCCGGCGGTTCGCCCGAGGCGGCTCGCCGGCTCGGCCCGCGATTCGCGCGACGTGGCTCGCCGGCGGTTCGCGCGACGCGGCTCGAGGGCTCAGCCGGCGATTCGGCGCCGGTTGGCGATGAGCTCGCGCAGGCGGTCGGCGCGCAATCGGCGTGGATGGAGCCGCTCGCGGAGCGCCTTGGCATCCGCGAGTTCGACCAGCAGCGCGAGCCGCCGGCGTCGCCGCTCGGGATCGAGCCGCTGCAGCCTCAAAGCCATGGTGCTGAGGGTGATCCTCGGCGCAATCGGCGTCAAGAGAAGCATTGGGTTTTCGCGATTTTCGAAGCTTGGTCCGCCGTACCGCAACAGTCAGTCGCGGCGTTCACCACGCAGCGCATTTCGCACGCGGCTCACCACAGGAGCCAGTCGCCACCGGCGAGGCGGTAGGCGACGAGGATGCCCGCGATCGCCACCGCCACGCCACTCGCGGCCGCCACCCCCACCGCGGCCCCCCGGTCGCCGAAGCGGGCCAGGATCGCGGCCGCGCCCCAGGCGAGGAAGCCGGCGACGAGGGACGTCCACACGTAGGAGCGGGCCGAGCCGTTCATGAGCAGCCCGAACAGCAGCATCCAGGCCGCGCCCGCGGCACCGCCGATGGCGACCGACTGGCCGCGGACGGGCAGGGGCTCGCGGTAGGTCGGGCGGGGCTGGCTGACCTTGAACATCGGCGGCCGCAGCGCGCCCTGCCAGGCGCCGTAGGCCGCGGCGGGGGTCGGCGGCCGCGCGGTCGGCGTCTGGGCGCTCAGCCGCGGCGGCGGGCCGACGACCGGCCGTCCGGTGGCCCCCGGCCAGGGGCCGGGCTGGGCGGTCGCCGCGGCGGGACCGCCCGGCTCCTTCCACTGCGACTCGCTCACTGCCACATTTGCAGCTTAGCCCGGCGCGTCAGCCGAAGACCGCGAGCCGTTTCCAGCTCGCCCCGGCGACCATGGTGAACTCGCCGCCGGCCACCAGCCGGCGCAGTGGCTCGCTGGCGGTGAGCGTGCGCACCCCGACGATGTCGTTGGCCTGTGGCGCCCAGTCCAGCAGGCGGCCGGCCCCGTCGACCGCGGCGAGCTTCACGCGCGGGGGCGAACCATCGGTGCAGGCGCCCTGGTTGCCGTTCTTGGCGGTCTTGCCGGCGCGGTCGAAGTGCCCGCCGATGTACGCCACGCCGCCCAGCGCCGTCACGGCCTGTACGTCGCCGTCGAAGACCCGGATCCAGCGCTGGTGTCCGTCGGGCCCGTAGGCCGCGGCCCGGCCGCCCTGCCCGCCCATGCCGGTGGCCAGGGCGCGCACGGTCGCGTCCGCGCTCGGGGCCCGGTCGAGCAGGGCCCCGGTGCGCGCGTTGAACGCCGCCAGGCGGGCCCGCGGGATGTTGCGGCCGTTCACGATCGCGTTGCCGAAGGAGCCGCCCACGTAGACGGTTTCACCCAGGTAGGCGGCGGCGTAGACGGTCCCGTCGAACTGCGGGGTCCAGCGGGCTCCGCCGGACCCCGGCCGCGCTCGCGATGCCCTCGGAGAGGACGGCGACGGCCGCGACGGCAGCCCGCCACAAAAGGGATAAGTCGCATGGAAGCACGGTAACTGGACGTAATCTCGTCCGGCGGGCGTCCCGAGCCGAACGGGTGATCGGGCGGTGTGCGACAGTTCCGCAGTGCGGGTTGCGACGTTGAACGTGGCGGTGATCGGCCTCGGGCTGATCGGCGGGTCGGTCCTGCGGGCGCTCGCGGCGCACGGGCACCGGGTGAGCGGGTACGACGCGGATCCGGCGACGCGCGCCACCGCGCGCACGGCCGCGGCCAAGGCGCCGGCGAACGCGCGCTGGCACGTGTCCGGCTCGATCGCCGACGCCGTGCGCGACGCCGAGCTGGCCGTGGTCGCGGTGCCGCTGCCGGCCGTGGGGTCGGTCTTCGACGAGCTGGCGTCCCTCGGGTACGTCGGCGTCGTCACCGACGTCACCTCGGTCAAGGGCCCGGTGCGCGACCTGGCCGCCGACCGTCTGCGCACCGGCGGGCAGGCGCTTGCCACGTTCATCGGCGGGCACCCGATGGCCGGCCGCGAGACGTCGGGCTTCACCGCCGCCGACACCCGGCTGTTCCAGGGCTGCGCCTGGGTGCTGTGCCTGACCGAGGACGGCGCCCACCTGCGCGACTGGGTCGACCTCGCGGCCCTCGTCACCGGCCTCGGGGCCCGGGTCGTGCCGGCCACCGCCGACGAGCACGACGCCGCCACGGCCGCGATCTCGCACGTGCCGCACCTCGTCGCGGCCGCGGTCGCCGCGCTCATCTCCAACGATCCGCTCGCCGGGACGCTGGGGGCCGGGTCGTTCCGCGACGGTACGCGCGTGGCCGCCTCCCGCCCCGAGCTCACCGCGGCAATGTGCGGGGGCAACGCGCCCGCGGTCGGGCGGGCCCTCGACGCCGTGCTGGCCGACCTCGCGGCGGCCCGGGCCGCGCTGGACGGGGCCGACCCGATCGGCGCGCTCACCGCCTGGCTCACCCCCGGCCACACCGCGCGGGTCGCCTGGCCGCCGGAGCCGGGCGAGTCCGCCGACCTGCCCGCGCGCGCCGATGTCCTGCTGCGCCTGGGCCGCGTCGGCGGCTGGATCGAGTCGGTCTCGGCCGATCGCAAGACCGTCCGGGCCGTACGCCCGGCGTGACCTGCTCGGTGGCCGGCGTCCGCCCGGCGTGACCTTGCTCGGTGGCCGGCGTCCGCCCGGCGGGACCTTGCTCGGTGGCCGGTGTACGCCCGGCGTGACCCTGCTCGGTGGTTAAGCGTCCGCCCGGCCCGAGAACGCCCTTCGGTCGGTGACCACCGCGGTCACCAGCTCGGCCGGCGTGACGTCGAACGCCGGGTTGACCGCGTCCGTGCCCTCGGGCGCCGTCGCCCCCGCGACCTCGGCCGCGCCCCGGTCCTCGATCTCCACGTCCGCTCCCGACGCCGTGGCCAGGTCCACCGTGGACTCCGGCGCCACACAGATGAACGGGATGCCGGCCGCGCGGGCGCCGAGCGCGTGCGCGTACGAACCGATCTTGTTCACCACGTCGCCGTTCGCGCAGATGCGGTCCGCACCCAGGATCACCGCGCCGACCTCGCCGCGCGCCATGAGGAAAGGCCCGGCCGAGTCGACCGCGAGCCGGTGCGGAATGTTCGCCCTGCGCAGCTCCCACGTGGTCAGGCGCGCGCCCTGCAGCAGCGGCCGGGTCTCGCTGGCGATCACCCCGCCGAGCGCCCCGCGGCGGTGCAGCTCGAAGACGACCGCGAGCGCCGTACCGTCCACGACCGTGGCGAGCCCGCCCGTATTGCAGTGCGTCAGCAGCGTCGGCGCCGCCCCGCAGAGACTCTGGACCAGGTCCGCCCCGCGCTCGGCCATGCTCCGGGAGTTGGCGATCTCCTCGTCCCGGACGCGCAGCGCCTCCGTCAGCACCGCGTTGAACGACGGCAGCAACGCCGCCGCCCGTTCCACGCCGCGGGCCAGGTTGACCGCCGTCGGCCGGGCAGTGCGCAGCAGGTGTACCGCCTGATCCCGCTCCCGCCCCGCCTCGAACTGCTTCGCCGCGAGTGCCACCCCGAGCGCCCCCGCGACCCCGAGCGCCGGCGCCCCGCGCACACGCAGCCGCCGAATCGCCTCGACGAGCCCGTCGACGGTCGCCAGCCGCAGGTACACCTCTTCCCCGGGCAACCGGGTCTGATCCACCAACACCACGGCGCCGTCAATCCAGTCAATCGTGTACATCAATGCCAACTGCCTTCCGTCGCCCGATGGAATTCGTCCGTTCGGATCCACGCCACGCCGGTTTGTCTAAAGCTCCGACAGCGGACGTCGATGGGCGTACATTCGGTTTTCATGAGCTCCGTACTGGTGCTCGCGGCGGTCCCGATTGTGCTGGCCGCGGGTTTGCTAGCGTTGATGAAGGTCCCGACCAATCTTCAGCTGACCGTGACCGACAGCGCCCTCGTCATCGAACCGCAGGGCCTGGACCGCCTCTGGACCAGGCGCGACCGCGTAGAACTTTCGCTGGCCGCGGTCTCCTCCATTCGCATTGCGCCCCGCTCCGAGGCCCCGCCCCTGCCGCCGCGCCGCAATGCGCTGCACCTGCCGGGAATCATCACGGCGGGCGCGCACGGCAATACGTTCTGGGACGCCCGCCGAGGCGACCAGCTCCTCATCATCCAATGCCTGCCGGGCGCGGAGTTCGGCACACTGGTGCTGCAGTTCGCCAACCCTTTCGCGACGCTGACCCGCACGCGAACGGTACTCGCCCCGCACCCCCACCGCGCCGCCACCTGACAGTCTTTCCGCACCACTGAATCGGCCCCGGCACCGCGTTTCAACCGTGGTCGCCGCGCGCTTTTCACGACCGCGGTCAGGTGCTGATTTCGCTGATCTTCTCGGCGCCGAGCGTCTCCATCAGCAGCCGTACCGCGGCCTCTTCGCTCGTCTCCCGCACCTCGGACGCGTCGTCGAGCAGTTCGTCACCCGGATCGAGACCGGGGAACCGGGGATCGGCGACGGGCGAGTCGTACTCGGGGTCGAAGGGCGGCTCTTCCGCGCCCACACCCTCCCAGGCCGACTCGCCGCCGGCGCGGGCCGGTGCACGCCCCGGGGCGGCAGCGGGACCGGCGTTGCGACGACCTCCCCCTGCCGCGGAGGCCGCGGCACGGCTGGCCGCCTCGCGGGCCTTCTCCACCGCGCTCGAGCCGCCTTGGCGCGCCCGGCCGCCGTTGGTTGCCGGAGCCGAGGCGCTATTTCCGGCAAATGCGGACGAACTGGACGGGGCGGCACCCGCGGGAGACGCCGTGGCCCCTCCGGCGGACGGTGGGGCGGCGAATTGTCCGGCGGCGGCGGCCGCGGACTGCGCGGCCGCGTAGGCGGCGGACTGCGCGGAGGCGGTGCCCGGCTGGCCGGGATGGGCGTGGACGGTGCCGGCGGCGGGATGGGAGGCGGCGGTGCCAGCGTGGGCGGACTGCGCGGAGGCGGTGCCGGCGGCGGGCTGTGCGGAGAGGGTGGCCGTGGACTGGGCGGTTGCGCCGGTTGCGCCGGCTCCGTGAGTGGCGGCAACCGCGTGGGTGCCGGCGGGCGAGTTGGCGGCCGATGGATCGGTGGCGGATGAGTGCGCGGCGATGGGGGGCGCGGCTGGGCCGCCGAACTGTGCCCCGCCTGGGCCGCCCGGCAGTGCCCCGCCCGGGCTGCCGAACTGTGCCCCGCCTGGGCCGCCCGGCAGTGCCCCGCCCGGGCTGCCGAACTGTGCCCCGCCTGGGCCGCCCGGCAGTGCCCCGCCCGGGCAC
>NZ_JBEZDS010000008.1:222070-308525 GCF_040648435.1 Dactylosporangium sp. NPDC049140
GCTGCCGAACTGTGCCCCGCCTGGGCCGCCGGACTGGGCCCCGGGCGAGCCGCCCGGTAGTGCCCCGGCCGAGCCGCCGGGTGTTGCCGCGGTCGGCCAGTCGCCTCCGAGTGCCGCCGGGGTCGGCCACTCCTCCGCGGCGGACGCGCTTGCCGCGCCGCCCGGGACCGCGGCCACCGGCCACTCTTCCTCTTGCGCGGCGGCTTGCGGCGCGGCCACCGGCTGCGGGGCGCTCGACGGGCGGGCCTGCTGGGGCGCGGAGTACGACTGGCCGTTGCTCCCAGGTGCCGGACCGGAAGGCGGCGCGGGTGACGACGGGCCGGAGGGCTGGGGCGTCGGCTTCGGGGGCGCCGGGCGGTTGCCGCCGCCTCCTCCGCCGGGCGGGCCGCCGATTTCGCAGCGCACCTGCCAGCGGCCGCCCAGGAGCTCCTGGAGCGCCTTGAGCAGCACGTCCGGGGAGGCGTTGAGCATGTCGGCGTGCGTGGAGTACTTGAAGCCGAGCACCAGCGTGGTGCCCTCCACGCTCTGGACCGTCGCCTCGCGCACGATGGCGCCGGCCTTCTTGCTCTTGTCGTTCACCAGGGCCAGCAGGTCGGGCCAGACGCGGCGGATGGCATCGGCGTCCATGCCGCCTCCACCGCTCGCCGGCGGGGCGGACACGACCGGCTCGGGAGGCTGAGGCGCGGGTGCCTGGGCGGCCTCAGGCTGGGGTGCAGGGGCGACCGGCGCCGGGGGATCGGGATCGGGTGCGGGCTCGGACCAGGTGCCCGGCGGCGGCGCGGCGGCCGGCGGCCCCGGCGTGGCGCCGTTCGAACGCGCGTCCCTGATGTAGTCGAGGCCCCGGTTGCCGCCATCGCCCGCCGCCGGCGAGACCGGAGCGGCGGAAACGGGGCCCGGAGCCGCGGAAACGTGGGCCGGCGCGGCAGAAACGGGTGGTGCGGCGGAAACGGGTGGTGCGGCGGAAACGGGTGGTGCGGCGGAAACGGGTGGTGCGGCGGAAACGGGTGGTGCGGCGGAAACGGGTGGCGCGGTGGACACGGCGGGTGGAGCGGAAGCTGGGGCCGGGGCGGCCGCGGGCACGCCGCCGGCCTGGAGGCGGCGCTCCATGCGCTCCAGGCGCTGCAACAGCGCCGAGCTGGAATCGTCGGCGCCCGGCAGGAGCATGCGCGCGGTGACGAGCTCGAGCAGCAGCCGCGGGGCCGTGGTGCCGCGCATCTCGGTGAGGCCGTTGTGCACGATGTCCGCGTAGCGCGAGAGGGTCGCCTGGCCCAGCTGGGCGGCCTGGGCGCCCATCCGCTCGAGCTGGTCGTGCGGCGCGTCGAGCAGGCCCTTCTCGACGGCGTCGGGCACCTGCTGCAGGACGATCAGGTCGCGCAGGCGCTCGAGCAGGTCAGAGGCGAAGCGGCGCGGGTCGTGGCCGGCCTCGACCACGCGGTCGATGACCCCGTAGGCGCCGCGGCCGTCGTCGGCGGCGAGGGCCTCGCACATCTCGTCGATGAGGGCCACGTCGGTGACGCCGAGCAGGGCGACCGCGCGGCTGTAGGTGACGCCGTCCTCGCCCGCGCCGGCGATGAGCTGGTCGAGCACCGAGAGGGTGTCCCGGGCGGAGCCGGCCCCGGCGCGCACCACCAACGGGAAGACGGCGGGCTCGACCTTCACGCCCTCCATGGCGGTCATCTGCTCGATGTACGGCCGCAGGACCCCCGGGGGGATCAGCCGGAAGGGATAGTGGTGCGTCCGGGACTTGATCGTGCCGAGCACCTTCTCGGGCTCGGTGGTGGCGAAGACGAACTTGACGTAGTCGGGCGGCTCCTCGACCAGCTTGAGGAGCGCGTTGAAGCCGGCCGAGGACACCATGTGGGCCTCGTCGATGACGTACACCTTGAAGCGGCTCGAAACCGGGGCGAAGAATGCCCGCTCGCGCAGGTCGCGCGCGTCGTCGACGCCGCCGTGGCTGGCCGCGTCGATCTCGATGACGTCGATCGAGCCGGAGCCGTCGGGCGCTAGGTCTCGGCAGGACTGGCACTCGCCGCACGGCTCCGGGGTCGGCCCGCGCTCGCAGTTGAGCGAGCGGGCCAGGATGCGGGCGCTACTGGTCTTGCCGCAGCCGCGGGGGCCGGAGAAGAGGTACGCGTGGTTGAGCCGCCCCGAGCGCAGGGCCTGCGACAGAGGTTCGGTGACGTGTTCCTGGCCGATGATCTCGGCGAACGTGCGAGGCCGGTACTTGCGGTAGAGCGCGAGCGCCACCAGCGGTCCTCCGTTCGACTAGAGCCGGGACCACCGTACTCCCGACCACCGACAATTTCGGCGGGCGTCACCGGGCGGGCTCAGGATGCAAAGAGGCCACCCGTGCACCCGACAGAGCTCACTTATCCTTGCTGCCTTCCGGCCCTGGGGAGGTTCATGAGGTGCCGCCGCACGAGTGGCTTACGGACCACAATACCCGGTGCGCGAACCCCGCGAGCGATGGGTATCCTGGCGCACGGAGGATTCGCCTAGTGGCCTAGGGCGCACGCTTGGAAAGCGTGTTGGGATAAAACCCTCACGAGTTCGAATCTCGTATCCTCCGCCGTTCGACCAGGCAAAACGCCGGGCTGCCCACTGCGGGCGCCCGGCGTTCGGCTTTGCGGGTGCGAAGAGCGCCGCCGGAGCCGGGCCGCCGGGGGCGCACGGCGGGGTGTGGTGCGCGTCTCACACCGGCCTCCCGCTCACCCGATCGTGGTCCGAGATCCCGGAACGCCATCCACCGGTCAGGCAATCGTCACGTCGCCATCTGCGATATGGCAGGTTGACGCCTGTTCCGGGGTGACGGCGCATGGGACCATCTGAATACCGGCACGCTGTTGGAGGGGGCGGCGATGTTCTATCGGAGCTCGGACATCCTGATCACCAGCACGCACGTGGTTGTGATGTACCCCGAGGCCCAGCGGTTTCCGCTCGACGAGATGGAGGCGCCGTACATCGTGAGGCACGGTCGGGGGGCCGGCTTCCGTACGGGGCACGAGATCCGGGCACGCTTCGGATCGACCGACGTGCGCATCTTCTACACCACCGACCGCGCCACGTTCGGGGCCGTCCGAAGGGCTCTGATCCGCGCTCTGGAGTACCGCTCCGACCCGCTGCCGATCTGACGTCGACCCCCGGGGCGTCACCGTGCGTAATTTGCAACCGGCTTTTCGGCTATCTGCGATATAGCAGGTTGTGAGCTAGCGCGTAGGGATGCGGCCATGCAACCATCGAAGGAGAGCCACGAGGGGGTTAGTGGCGGAAGCGCACCAGCGCCCGGCGGCGAGCGGGCGCTGTTCTGGTTGCGGCCGCCACGTCCGGTTATGCGGAGAGGCGGCATCGACGTCCGATGCCATCCTCACCGCACGGCCGGCCCCTCGAGCAAGGCCGAGGGGAAAGGGATATGCGAATGTTCTACCAAAGCCCCGACCTGGTCGTGACCAGCGATCACTTCGTGATCCTGCGCCCGGCGCAAGTGCAGTACCGCCTGGACTTCCTCGAGGGCGTGTACGTGCTGCAGCACCCTCGCTCGGGCCGGTCCCGCCCGGCTCAGGAGATCCGCGCCCAGTACGGACCCCATGACGTCAGACTTTTCCACAGCACCGACCGCCAGACCTTCGGGCAGGTGCGGCGGGCCCTGATCCGGGCCCTGGAGTGGCGCGCTCGCTACGCGACGTCGGGTTGACCACTTTCGCCGGGTCGTTACCCTACTGTCCGGTAGGTAACGATCCGGCGAAACTGCCATATCCCCGAGTGCCGTATCGCAGTTAGGTTCTACACTGGGCGACGGCCTGACAGGGTCACCCGTGCGAGTGACATATTTCCCGACAAGGTGGGGTATGGCCGACTCGCAACTTTTCATGGCTTACCCACACGCCACGGCCCGGCGCGTAGGCTGAACTACGACCAGCGATATGGCAACTAGGCATACGTCCAACGAGGGACACGATGAGTTCGGGTGACGCGCCCGCGGCCGCTCGCCGGAAGGTTCGGCTGGCGATCAAGGATGCCCGCTCCCGCAAGGGAGACACCCAGTCTCAGGTCGCCGAGGCGATGGAGTGGTCCCTCTCGAAGGTGATGCGGATCGAGTCCGGCGAGGTCACCATCTCGGCGAACGACCTCCGCCCGCTGCTGTCCCACCTCGGCATCAGGGATCGCGAGATCGTTGAAGATCTGATCCAGGCGGCCAAGGCATCCAAGCGGCAGCGGAAGCAGTGGTGGGACGACCGGCGCTATCAGGACATGCTGACGCCGGCCATGCGTCAGATGATCAGCTACGAGGCCGAGGCCACGGTGATGCTGAGCTTCGCGCCGGCGGTCATCCCCGGATGGCTGCAGACCGAGGCCTATGCCCTCGCCGTGAACAGCGGCTTCGTGGGTGATCTGACCGATGCCGAGATTCGCACGCGCGCCGAGATCCGGACCGCGCGTCGCCACGCGCTGCGCGATCGCGATCCGCGCCCCAAGCTTTTTGCGTTGTTCGACGAGTCGGTACTCCTGCGCCAGTACGGCGGGGCCGAGGCACTTGGTGAGGCGCTGTCCGCGGTCAGTTCGGCGATCGCCGAAGGCTGGATCAGCGTGCGCATCCACCCGCTCTCGAGCCCTTATCCGCCGTTCGGCCAATTCGATTTGCTGTACCTGTCGAGCGAAGACAACAGCCACGCCGTGTTGTACCGAGAGAGCTACACCATCGACGAAATCGTCGACGATTCCGTCCGCATCGCGCGTCATCGCGAGGGCTGGGATCGGATGTGGGACGCCTCTATCGGGGAAGTCGAATCGGCCCGGAGGATTGCTGCCGCCGCGAAGGCCCCCGCCGCCGCGGATCTCTGGCCGGCCGATGAAGGATCTTCGGCCTGAAGCCGAAGAACCCGACCGGAGGCGATCTGCCTCCCTGTCAGAAACCCAGGTGAACCATGCACGAATCGGCCATGCCACGCGTCTTCCGCCGCAGCTCCTACTGCAGCAACACGACGTGCGTCGAGGTCGCCGCCGCGAACAGTGTGCTCGTTCGCGACGGTAAGAACCCCGGCGAGGCTGTGCTCTCCTTCGAGTCCGGCCCGTGGCGGGCATTCATGGCCGGCGTCAAGATCGGCCAATTCGACCGCGCCTAGTCGTCAGCGGTTCGCCGCGATTTCGTCAGACCGCAGGCCGGCGATGAAGGTCCGCCAGGCCGGGCGGTCGAATCTCAAACGGGCGGAGTCCCGATCCTTGCCGTCGCGAACGAGCACCACGTCAGCGCTGGATGCCACCTCAACGCACGTGTTCGCGCCGCAGAATCGGGACCTGCGCCAGTCGAGGGCGTTGCTGTTCTCGGCCATCGGGTCGACCTCCTGAAACCCCAGGACGTGAGCCCTCAGCATACGTAGCGCCTTGCAACACGACACGTGAGTATGCAAGGTTGGCCCATGAATGCATATTTCCGGCAAACCGGGCAACGGGCGTTGCCCGCGGGACTACGAGTCCCGCGGGCAGGCGCTGGAGTCCACCCCTCAGGGCAGGGAGTTCAGCCTCCGGTAAGCCTCGGCGTAACCGGTGCGGTCGAGGCGCTCCAGGCTCGCCGCGTTGGCGGCGAAGGCGCGCATCAGGCTGCGCCGTATACGCAAAACCGTAATCGCGTTGTTCGATGCGAATAGCGTGACCCCGGCGCCGGCGTAACTGGCGCGAAGCAGCCAGACGACCGGGGTGAAGATCCGGATCGCCCGGCCGGTCAGCGGCGGCACCGACAGCACCACCGCGGCGACCACGAATTGACCGGGGCCATCGGTGAGCGTCATCGCGGCCACGGCCCCCACCGTGACCAGGGCGCCCGCGGCAACGAGCGCCGCGCGACCGGAGCGGCCGCCGTGCTCGATGCGCAGATCTTCGAGGGCCTCCAGGTCGTACACCTGGGGCTCGGGTTTCCAGACCGCGAAGACATCGTCAGTGATGACGATGTCGTGACTCTGATAGAAGACGGTCGGCATCGGTTCCCCCCTTAGCCTCGTCAAACAGTATGAGTCGGCTGCGTCACAGATCGCCAGACCACAAGGTGCCATATCGCAACCTGCGAAACTCCTACTCGCCGTGCGACCGTCGTCACCGTGGGTGGGCCGTGTCGTCCTGAACGCCCCACCAGCGTGGCGAAGGCGGACGGATGCGCGCAAACGAATTCGGAAGAACCAATCCCTCGGTCGGTGGGTGCCGGTACCGTCCCGGGGTGATGCGGCGCGACAGGCCCTAAGCTGGATCGACGGTCACGCTGACAACAATGAAGGAGCGCTCTGTGCGGCCCGGTGGACAGCCCAACCTGCAGCAGATGATGAAGCAGGCCCAGAAGATGCAGCAGCAGATGGTCGCCGCCCAGGCGGAGCTGGCCGAGGCCGAGCTCACCGGCACGGCCGGCGGCGGGCTCGTCACGGCGACGGTCAAGGGGACCGGCGAGGTCGTCGCGGTGAAGATCGACCCGAAGGCGGTCGACCCGGACGACGTCGAGACGCTCGAGGACCTCGTCGTCGCGGCGGTGCACAACGCGGCTCAGGCCGCCAAGGAGCTGACCGAGCAGAAGATGGGCCCGCTCACCGCCGGCCTCGGGGGCCTGGGCGGCGGGCTCGGCCTGCCCGGCTTCTAAGGGCGACCGGCGTGTACGAAGGCGCCATCCAGGACCTGATCGACGAGCTTGGGCGCCTGCCCGGGGTCGGTCCGAAGAGCGCGCAGCGCATCGCGTTCCACGTGCTCGCGGCCGACCCCGTGGACGTCAAGCGGCTCGCCCAGGCGCTGCAGCGCGTCAAGGAGCTCGTGCGCTTCTGCACGCGCTGCTTCAACGTGGCCGAGGCCGAGCTCTGCCGGATCTGCCGCGACCCGCGCCGCAGCGATGACGTGTTCTGCGTCGTCGAGGAGCCCAAGGACGTCGTGGCGATCGAGCGCACGGGTGAGTTTCGCGGGCGGTACCACGTGCTCGGCGGCGCGATCAACCCGCTCGAGGGCGTCGGCCCCGACAACCTGCATATCCGGGAGCTGATGATCCGGCTGGCCGAGGGCACCTGCAAGGAGCTGATCCTCGCGACGGACCCCAACACCGAGGGCGAGGCCACCGCGACGTACCTCGCGCTGCTGGTCAAGCCGATGGGCCTCAACGTGACCCGGCTCGCCAGCGGCCTGCCCGTCGGCGGCGACCTGGAGTACGCGGACGAGATCACCCTCGGCCGGGCGTTCGAGGGGCGCCGGGCGGTCTAGCCCTCGGGACGGTTCAGGATTCCGGCGACGACCGCGTGGACGGCGGCCAGGTCGGCCGGGTCCTTCAGCGTGCCCCGGGCGCCGGTCACGGAGTACCACTCCTCGGCGTCCTTGTATTGAACCTTCACGACGAACGACCCGTCGGCGCCGGGCGCGGACTCCAGGGTCAGGTCCCCGGTCACGACCCCGACCTCGTCGGTCATGACGCCGCCGGGGCCGGCCGTGATGTCGGTCCGCAACGGCGCGGGGGGAGGAACCGGAACCGCAGTCGTGGTCGTCTCCGTCATCCGGTTCCTCCAGAAACGCATCAGCAGGTCGCCAGCATGTCCGCGAGCGCGGTCTTCTCGGCCTGGGTGACCGACAGCTTGTAGTACACCTTCACTGTTACCCAGTCCGTCGCGTACGTGCACCAGAACGCGTGGTTCGGCGGCTTCCACGTCGACGGGTCCTGGTCACCCTTGGACCGGTTGGACTGGAGGCTGACCGCGAACAGCTGCGGCCGGGTGAGGTCGTTGGCGAAGTCCTTGCGCTGGTCGTCGGTCCACTTCGCGGCGCCCGAGCGCCAGGCGGCCGCGAGCGGCACCATGTGGTCGATGTCGAGGTCCTGCGGGTCCGTGAGGTTCTTGTCGTCGTACGGGCTGTGCCACGAGCCGGCGGTGATCTTGCAGTCGGCGGTGGCCTTGACGCTCTTGCCGTCGCGCTTCAGTACGACGTCGCGCGTGTCGCAGCCGTTCCCCTGGCTGATCCAGTGCGTGAACTTCTCGCGGCTGTACCCGGACATCGAGCCGGCCGCGGCGACGGTCAGCCCGTTCAGCGACGCGGCCCCGCCGCCACCGCCGGAGCCCGCCGTCGGGCCGGAGGTGCCCTGGGCCGAGCCGGGGGTGGAGGAGACGTCGCAGCTGCCGGCGCCGGTGAGCACCGTTGCGAGCGCTAGAGCGATGAGAACGGCTTTGCCGTTGGTGGAGGGGCGCACGCCCTTACTGTGCGGCATCGATGCCCGCAACGCGCGCAGGACCCGCCCGTGACGATCACCACGGGCGGGTCCGATTGCCGACTAACCGCGGTTGGCCGCGCTCAGCACCGCGCGCAGGGATGCCGTGACGATGTTCGCGTCGATGCCGACGCCCCAGTAAGTCGTGCCGTCGACCGAGCACTCGACGTACGCCGCGGCCTGGGCCCCCTCGCCCGACGTCAGCGCGTGCTCGGCGTAGTCCAGCACCCGCACGTCGACGCCTACGTCGCCCAGCGCGTGGACGAACGCGTCGATGGGGCCGTTGCCTGTCGCGTGGACGCTGCGGGCCTCGCCGTCGACGGTGATCTCCGCGGCCAGCGTGACCTTGCCGTCGGCGGTGTTGGCCTCGTACGAGTTCAGCGTGAAGCGCCGGTCGGAGAAGTACTCGCCGGAGAAGATGTCCCACATCTGCTGCGGGCCGACCTCGCCGCCCTCGTCGTCGGTGTGCCGCTGCACGACGCCCGAGAACTCGATCTGCAGCCGGCGCGGGAGGTCCAGGTGGTGCTCGGACTTCATGACGTACGCGACGCCGCCCTTGCCCGACTGCGAGTTGACCCGGATGACGGCCTCGTAGGAGCGGCCCAGGTCCTTCGGGTCGACCGGCAGGTAGGGCACGCCCCACGTGAACTGGTCGACCTCGACCCCGGCCGCCAGCGCGTCGCGGTTGAGGGCGTCGAAGCCCTTCTTGATCGCGTCCTGGTGCGAGCCCGAGAACGCGGTGTAGACCAGGTCGCCCGCGTACGGGTGGCGCTCGTGCACCGGCAGCTGGTTGCAGTACTCGACCGTGCGCTTGATCTCGTCGATGTCGGAGAAGTCCACCTGCGGGTCGATGCCCTGCGAGAACAGGTTCAGCCCGAGGGTTACCAGGTCGACGTTGCCGGTGCGCTCGCCGTTGCCGAACAGGCACCCCTCGACCCGGTCGGCGCCGGCCAGCAGGCCCAGCTCCGTGGCCGCGACAGCGGTACCCCGGTCGTTGTGCGGGTGCAGCGACAGTACGACCGACTCCCGGCGCGGCAGGTTGCGCGACATCCACTCGATGGAGTCGGCGTAGACGTTGGGCGTCGCCATCTCCACCGTCGCCGGCAGGTTGACGATCAGCGGGCGGTCCGGGGTCGGCTGCAGTACCTCGATGACCGCGCTGCAGACCTCCAGCGCGTAGTCCAGCTCCGTGCCGGTGTACGACTCGGGCGAGTACTCGTAGAAGATCTCGGTGTCCGGGGTGATCGCCTCGGCGTACTTCTGGCACAGCCGCGCGCCCGAGGTGGCGATGTCGGTGATCCCGGCCTTGTCCAGCCCGAACACCACGCGCCGCTGCAGCGTCGACGTCGAGTTGTAGAAGTGCACGATCGCGCGGCGGGCGCCGACCAGCGACTGGAAGGTGCGCTCGATCAGGTTGTCCCGGCACTGGGTCAGGACCTGGATCGTGACGTCCTCGGGGATCAGGTCCTGCTCGATCAGGGTGCGCACGAAGTCGAAGTCGGTCTGGGAGGCGGCCGGGAACCCGACCTCGATCTCCTTGTACCCCATCCGGACCAGCAGGTTGAACATCCGCCGCTTGCGCTCGACCGACATCGGGTCGATCAGGGCCTGATTGCCGTCGCGCAGGTCGACCGCGCACCAGCGGGGCGCGACCGTGACCTCTTTGCCCGGCCATTGCCGGTCGGTCAGCGGGATCGTGAACTGTTCAGAGAACGGCTTGTACCGGTGAATGGGCATGCGGCTGGCGGTCTGGCGGGCGATCTCAGACATGTTCTTCATGCTCCTGGGTTGTCGCGCTCGATGCGCGGGAAAGGTCTGGGATGTCAGACCGGCAGGAGCGCGGACGCGCGCATCATCCCCGCGACGAGGTGCCGGCCTGTAGGGCCTCGTCGCGGCGACGAAGAAGAAGCGTCTGCCACATGTCGAAAGCCACCTTACGCCCCGAGCCCCCGTCGGCGAACCCGGTCCCGCTCAGTGAGAGGACGCGGAGGCGTTCGGCGGGGCCGGGGCCGGGGGCGCGGTGCCCAGCGGCGCGCCGGCCCCGACCGGGCCGGGCAGCGAGACCGTCGCCTGCGCGGCCACCACCTCGCCGGTCAGCATGAGCTGGCCGATCGGCAGCTTGGCCGCGGTCAGGATGCCGTTGTCGTTGTAGCAGAACGTGCCCGGGTCGATCGGGGGCGCGATCGCGGTGACACCCGGCTCGACCGCGAAGCACGGCGCCGAGGTGCCCGCCAGCGGCTCGGCCGTGGCCACCGACAGGGGGATCTGGCGGTCCAGCAGCACGTCGAGCCAGCTCACGAAGACGTACTGCACCCGCGGATCGATCGCCGCGGGCAGCTTCTTGCCGGCCGCCGCGACCCGGACACAGCCGCCGCCGGACGGGTTGATCGGGCACTGGAACTGCCCGTCCGGCCGGCCCACGATCGCCACGTCCGCGGTGCCGCCGAGCGCGCCGCCCTGGATGTCGACCCGCCAGGTCCGGTCGGAGGCGATCGACACCAGGATCGAGCGGGGTGCCCGGCCCTGGGCGGTGAGGGTGTACGCGGCGACGTACCGCTGGTCCTTGGCCACCGCCACCCGCGCCGCGAGCAGCCCGCGCGGGTCCGGCTGGGCCGGCACCGGGATGCCGGCCGGAGTGGTCGGCGACTCCGGCGACGGGCTCCCGGAGGAGCCGCACCCGGACAGCAGCAGGCCGGTGAGCACGGCCAGCGCCGTGCCCGTGGTCACAGTGATCGCACAATGGCCGATCCGACGCTCCCGCACCCGCGTATTCTCGCCCGGCGGGCGGGCCGGATCGTGGAACGCCACTCCCGGGGGGTTTGCAACCCCGGTAGGCTCGGCTGCGTTGGATTCACCCGGAAGGAGCTCGGCGGCGTGGCGCTGATCGTGCAGAAGTATGGCGGTTCCTCTGTCGCCAACGCCGAGCGCATCAAGCGTGTCGCCGAGCGCATCGTCGACACGCGCAAGGCCGGCCACGAGGTCGTCGTGGTGGTCTCCGCCATGGGCGACACGACCGACGAGCTGCTCGACCTCGCGTCGCAGGTGAGCCCGGTCCCGGCCGGCCGCGAGCTCGACATGCTGCTGACCGCGGGCGAGCGCATCTCCATGTCGCTGCTCGCGATGGCGATCAACAACCTCGGGTTCGAGGCCCGCTCCTACACCGGCAGCCAGGCCGGCGTCATCACGACGTCGACGCACGGCCGGGCCCGCATCATCGACGTGACCCCGGGCCGCCTGCGCAGCGCGCTCGACGAGGGCGCGATCGCGATCGTGGCCGGCTTCCAGGGCGTCTCGCAGGACACCAAGGACATCACCACCCTCGGCCGGGGCGGCTCCGACACCACCGCGGTGGCGCTGGCCGCCGCGCTGCAGTCGGACGTCTGCGAGATCTACACCGACGTCGACGGCATCTTCACGGCCGACCCGCGGGTCGCCAAGAACGCCCGGCACATCAAGCAGATCACCTACGAGGAGATGCTCGAGCTGGCCGCGTGCGGCGCCAAGGTGCTGCACCTGCGCAGCGTGGAGTACGCGCGGCGGTTCTCGCTGCCGATCCACGTGCGCTCTTCGTACTCAACCGCCAACGGCACCATGGTCACCGGATCGATGGAGGACCTTTCCGTGGAGCAAGCGCTCATCACCGGCGTCGCGCACGACCGCAGCGAGGCGAAGATCACCATCGTCGGCGTGCCCGACCAGCCCGGTGTCGCCGCGCGGATCTTCCAGACGGTCGCGGCCGCGGAGACCAACATCGACATGATCGTGCAGAACGTGTCGACCGAGAGCACCGGCCGCACCGACATCTCCTTCACGCTGCCGAAGACCGACGGCCCCGCCGCCAAGGCGGCCCTGGAGCGGATCAAGTCCACGGTGGACTACCGGACGATCCTCTTCGACGACCACGTCGGAAAGGTCTCGCTCATCGGCGCCGGCATGCGCTCCAACCCGGGCGTGGCGGCCACGCTGTTCGCGGCCCTCGCCGAGGCCGGCGTGAACATCGAGATGATCTCCACCTCGGAGATCCGGGTCTCGGTCGTGTGCCGCGACACCGACCTCGATGTCGCCGTCCGGGCGATCCACGACGCTTTCGAGCTGGGTGGAGACGAGGAAGCCGTGGTGTACGGCGGGACCGGAAGGTAGGTTCGTCCATCATGGGCGGTCTACCGAGCCTGGCCGTAGTCGGAGCCACCGGGGCCGTCGGCTCCGTGATGTGCGAGCTGCTTTCGTCCCGCAAGAACGTGTGGGGCGAGATCCGCCTCGTGGCGTCCAAGCGCTCGGCGGGCCGCAAGCTCACCGTGCGGGGCGAGGAACTGCTCGTCCACGAGCTGGCGCCCGACGTCTTCGACGGGATCGACGTCGCCATGTTCGACGTGCCCGACGAGGTCTCCGCCGAGTGGGCCCCGATCGCGGTCGCGCGCGGCGCCATCGCGGTGGACAACTCCGCCGCCTTCCGCATGGACCCCGACGTGCCGCTCGTGGTGCCCGAGATCAACCCGGAGCAGGTGCGCAACCGCCCCAAGGGCATCATCGCCAACGCGAACTGCACCACGCTGACGATGATCGTGGCGCTCTCGCCGCTGCACCGCGAGTACGGCCTCAAGGAGCTCGTCCTCGCCTCCTACCAGGCCGTCTCCGGCGCCGGCCAGGACGGCGTCGACACCCTGCTCGACCAGCTCGAACGCGTCGGCGGCGACCGCACGCTGGGCTCGCGCTCGGGCAACGTGCGCCGCGCCGTCGGCGACGACCTCGGCCCGTTCCCGGCGCCGCTGGCCCTCAACGTCGTACCGTGGGCGGGCTCCCTCCGCGAGGCCGGCTGGTCCTCGGAGGAGCTCAAGCTCCGCAACGAGTCCCGCAAGATCCTCGGACTGCCCGACCTCAAGGTCTCGGCCACGTGCGTCCGCGTTCCCGTCGTCACCGGCCACTCGGTCGCCGTGCACGCGGTCTTCGGCACCGAGGTCGACGCCGACGGCGCCCGCGAGGTGCTGAGGCACGCGCCGGGCGTGATCCTGGTCGACGACCCGGCCGCGGGCGAGTTCCCGATGCCGATCGACGCCGTCGGTACCGATCCCTCGTGGGTCGGCCGCATCCGGCGCTCGGTCGACGACCCGCGCGCGCTGGACTTCTTCGTGACGGGGGACAACCTGCGCAAGGGGGCGGCCCTGAACACCGCGCAGATCGCGGAGCTGCTGTCCGCCGAACTCACCGCCTGATCCGGCGCCACCGGGTTTCGCGAAAAGTCGGGCGCTTCGCGCCGCGACTTTTCGGACTTATCATCATTTTTCCGGGCGTGGCTCGCGGGCCTGGCGGGCGCCGGTCGCGGAGCCCGATGGGCCGCAGTTCATGCGATGGCTGGGCGCGGGTCGTGGCGCGCTGGTTGCTGTCCGAGGGGCGGGCCGCTTCATGCAGGTGTGGAGCGCGAGGGGCGCGGCGTGAGCGCGAACGTGCGGGGGTGCGGCGTGCGAGGGCGCGGCGCGCGGTGTGCGAGCGCGAAGGGTGCGAGCGCGAAGGGTGCGAGGGGCGCGGTGTGCGGGGCGCGGCGCGCGGGGTGCGAGCGCGAAGGGCGCGGCGCGGGGTGCGAGGGGCGCGGTGTGCGGGGCGCGGCGCGCGGGGTGCGAGCGCGAAGGGCGCGGCGCGGGGTGCGAGCGTGAGGGCGCGGCGTGCGGGGTGCGAGCGCGAAGGGCGCGGCGCGTCGGCGTGCCGGCGCGAGACCGTGGAGTGCTGAGTGGGGGCGCCGACCGCGCGGGGCTGGATCGATCTGACGGCTGCCGGGGCGTTGTCGGGACACGCAAAGCGCGAACCGCCGAGGAGCCATCCAAAAAATGTGAAGTAGCCCGCAATTGACAGAGGCACTCAAGTGGTAGTTACTGTCAAAATATGAATGCTGTTACCGCGAGCCCCCGCCGGTGGTGGGCGCTCATCGCGATCGTGCTCTGCGTGCTCACCGTCGGCTTCGACACCACGATCCTCAACGTCGCGCTGCCCACGCTCGCGACCGCGCTCGATGCCGGCTCCGACGACCTGCAGTGGATCGTCAACGCGTATGTCCTGGTCTTTGCCGGGCTGCTGCTCCCCATGGGGGCGCTCGGCGACCGGTACGGCCGCAAGCGACTCCTGGCCATCGGCCTGCTGCTCTTCGCCGCTGCGTCGCTCGTCGCCGTGTTCGCCACCGACGCGGCGCAGGTCATCGCGGCGCGGGCGCTGATGGGCGTTGGTGGTGCGATTCTGACCCCGCTGACCATGGCCGTGCTGCCGGTCCTGTTCGACGAGCGGGAGCGCGGCAAGGCGATCTCCCTGCTCACGATGGGCATGGGCCTCGGCCTGCCGCTCGGGCCGATCATGGGCGGCTACCTGCTCGAGCACTTCTGGTGGGGCTCGATCTTCGTGATCAACGTGCCGGTCGCGCTCATCGCCCTGGTGGCGGTGTTGTTCCTGGTTCCGGAGTCGCGCTCGGCCACGCCGAAGCGCGTCGACCTGCCCGGTGCCGGATTGTCCACGCTGGGGCTGATTTTCCTGGTGTACGGCGTGATCGAGGCGCCCACCCAGGGCTGGACGGCCCCGAAGGTCCTGGGCGTCCTGGTCGCGGGCGCGGTCCTCCTGGCGACGTTCGTCCTGGTGGAGCGCCGCGCCGCGAGCCCGATGATCGACCTGAGGCTCTTCCGGAAGCCACGTTTTGCCTGGGGTACCGCCGCCGGAACGCTGGCGTCGTTCGCGCTCTTCGGCGTGCTGTTCATCCTGCCGCAGTACCTGCAGGCGGTTCGCGGCAACGACGCGCTCGGCGTGGGCCTGCGCCTGCTCCCGCTGATCGCCGGCCTGTTCGTGGGCGCCCCGCTGGGCGAGCGCATCGCCCGGCTGACCGCGACGAGGCTTCCGGTGGCGCTCGGCCTGCTGATCGGCGGGGTCGGGCTGGCCCTGGGCGCGCGGACCGAGGTCGGCTCCGGGTACGGGTCGGTCGCGACCTGGCTGGCGATCGCCGGCGCCGGCATCGGGCTGGCCCTGACGCCGGCCATGGACGCGGTCCTGGGCTCCCTGCCGCGCGACGAGGCGGGCTCCGGCACCGCGATCACGATGACCTTCCGCCAGGTGGCCGGCGCCCTGGGCGTGGCCCTGCTGGGCAGCCTGACCACCGCCGTGTACCGCGACCGCCTCGACCAGGCCCCCGAGGCGGCGAAGCGCTCGATCGCCGCGGCCGTCAGCCTGGGCGATCCGGCGCTGGCCGCGGCCGCCCGAACGGCGTTCGTGGACGCGATGTCGGCGGTCATGCTGATCTGCGCGGCCATCGCCGTCGTGGGCTCGATCCTGGTGGCGGTGTTCCTGCCCAATGCCCAAACGCGCCGGGGTACGGAAGAATCGTCGGATGAGCTCACCAGGGTTGCGTGAACGCAAGAAGCAGAAGACCCGCTGGGCGATTCAGGAGCACGCCGTGCGCCTGTTCGTCCAGCAGGGTTACGACGCGACCACGATCGAGCAGATCGCCGAGGCCGCCGAGATCTCCCCGAGCACGTTCTTCCGGTACTTCAAGACCAAGGAAGACGTGGTGATCCAGGACCGCTACGACGAGCTGATGGCGGAGAAGATCCGGCAGGCCCCGGCCGAACTGGCCCCGCTCGAGGTGATCCGCCGCGCGTTTGTGGACGGCTTCCAGGCCATCACCGAGGACGAGATGGACCAGGCCCTGCAGCGCGCGAAGCTCCAGCTGAGCGTGCCCGCGCTGCGCATGCGCGCCCTGGACAACCTGCAGGACTCGATCCGCTACCTGGCCGTGCCGTTGGCCGAGCGGCTGGGCCGCCCGGCCGACGACTTCAGATGTCAGGCCTTCGTCGGGGCCTGCGTGGGCGCAATGATCAACGCCCTGCTGGCCTGGGCGAACGACGGCGGCGACGGCAAGGCCGCCCTGCAGCTGATCGACCAGGCCCTGGACGTGGTGGCCAAGGGCCCCTGAACGCTTTTACGCCACGACGTCATCGGCATCGGTGATCGTGTAGGCGTAACCCTGCTCCGCCAGGAACCGCTGCCGGTGCGCCGCATACTCCGTGTCGATGGTGTCGCGGGCCACCACCGTGTAGAAATGCGCCTGCCGGCCGTCGGACTTGGGGCGGAGCACCCGCCCGAGCCGCTGCGCCTCCTCCTGCCGGGACCCGAAGGTCCCGGACACCTGAACGGCCACGGCCGCCTCCGGCAGGTCGATCGAGAAGTTGCCGACCTTGGAGATCACGAGCGTCCGCAGTGACCCGCTCCGGAACTCGTCGAACAGCTTCTCCCGCTCCCGGTTGGTGGTCGAGCCCTGGATGATCGGCGCGGCCAGGAACTCCCCGAGCTGTTGCAGCTGGTCGATATAACCCCCGATGACCAGCACCTGGTCGTCCTTGTGCCGGTCGATCAGCGCCCGGACCACCGGCAGCTTCGTCTTGGCCGTGGCCGCCACCCGATACCGCTCCTCGGGCTCCGCCACCGCATACGCCATCCGCTCCTCGTCGGTGAGCGTCACCCGCACCTCGACGCACTCGGCCGGCGCGATCCAGCCCTGCGACTCGATGTCCTTCCACGGCGCGTCGTAGCGCTTCGGCCCGATCAGCGAGAACACGTCGCCCTCGCGCCCGTCTTCCCGCACGAGGGTCGCGGTCAGCCCGAGCCGCCGCCGGGCCTGCAGGTCGGCGGTGAACCGGAAGATCGGGGCCGGCAGCAGGTGCACCTCGTCGTAGACGACCAGGCCCCAGTCGCGGGCGTTGAACAGGTCGAGGTGGGCGAACGTGCCGCTGCGGCGGGTCGTCAGCACCTGGTAGGTCGCGATGGTGACCGGCCGGATCTCCTTGCGCTCGCCGGAGTATTCGCCGATCTCCTCATCGGTCAGGCTCGTGCGCGCGATCAGCTCGCGCTTCCACTGCCGGCCCGCGACCGTGTTGGTGACCAGGATGAGCGTCGTCGCCTTGGCCTCCGCCATCGCCGCCGCGCCGACCAGGGTCTTGCCGGCCCCGCAGGGCAGCACCACGACGCCGGAGCCGCCGGCCCAGAAGGACTCGACCGCCTCGCGCTGGTAGGAGCGCAGGACCCAGCCGTTCTCGGCCAGGTCGATGTTGTGGGCCTCGCCGTCGACGTAACCGGCCATATCCTCGGCCGGCCAGCCCAGCTTCAGCAGTGCCTGCTTGAGCCGCCCGCGCTCGGACGCGTGGACGATCATGGTGTCGGGGTCGAGCTGGGCGCCGAGCATCCCGGCCAGCTTCTTGCTCTTGGCCACCTCGATCAGCACCGCCCGGTCGGACGCGTGCAGGACCAGGCCGTGGACCGGGTCGTTGAGCAGCCGCAGCCGCCCGTAGCGGTCCATCGTCTCGGCGATGTCCACCAGTAGTGCGTGGGGCACCGGATAGCGCGAGTAGCGCAGCAGGGAGTCGACCACGCCCTCGGCGTCGTGGCCCGCGGCGCGCGCATTCCACAGCCCGAGCGGGGTCAGGCGATAGGTGTGCACATGCTCCGGCGACCGCTCGAGCTCGGCGAACGGAGCGATCGCCATGCGGCACGCCTGGGCATCGGGGTGGTCGACCTCGAGCAGGAGCGTCTTGTCGGACTGGACGATCAGGGGACCTTCAGGCACCGGACCAGTGTTGCATGGAGGTGTGACATTTCTCGGATAGTGGGAACGATCCATACCCATGCAACCGCGGACCCCGTGGGATGCGTTCCAAGAATTGACGGTCTCGGCCGGACGCGCTCGGGGGGATCAGTTCGGGGGCGAGCGCGTCCCGCCGATTCCGCCCCGCCCCGACATCCGGATTTTCACCGGATCCGCAAGCGGGCCGGACCGGCCTACCATCGATACATGCGTCCGAGGGTGACCTTGACGTTCGGGGGAATCGCCGCCCTCGCGGTGGCGGTCGGCTGGTTTTTGCTCTCGCACCAGGTCGCGCACACCGACGTGGAGACCGCGGTGAGCGAGTCGCTCGGTGCCATCCTCGTCGTCATGCTCGTGGCTTCGGTCATCGGCTCGATCCGCCGCAGCGACGGGAAACGGAAATGAGCGAACTCGACCACGCGCGGCCGCAGACCCTCTCACCCCTGGCCAAGCTCGGCGTCACCGTGGTCGTCATCGCGGCCCTGAGCTGGTTCTTCGTCTCCTGGCTGGTGCTCGGCAGCCCGCTGACCGACGCCATCGGCGAGACGGCCGGCAGCCTGGCGGTGGTGCTGCTGATCGTCTCCGTGATCGGCACGGCCCGGGCCGACGACGGGGCTTAGGGGCTGTGTCGAAGTGGATGGCCGGGCTGCGGCGGACTCAGACGCCGCCGGGAACCGTAGCGGTCACACCCCGATACAACCCCGGTATCGGGGCGCGCCCGGCGCGGCCCCAGCCGACGCCTGAGCCTCGCCTCGCTCCGACCCCCACTTCGACACAGCCCCTAAGCCTCGGCCTCCGGCACGGCGCCGGTGATCCGGTGCAGCGCGAACGTGTGCAGCATCTCCGTGCGCTCGTCCTCCGCCCGCAGGTAGCCCGAGCCCATCGACACCGGCCGGACCAGCCGCGACGCCGTGGCCCCGTGCGCGTCGACGTAGCCCACCCAGACCCGCGTCTTGTCCCGCAGCGCCTGCTGGAGCACCTCGAGCGCCTCGGTGTGCGAGGCCCCGGAGCCCCCGTTGGTCCGCACGGTCACCGGCGCCCGCCGCGCGACCCGGGCCGCCGCGTCGCCGCGCCGGATCTGCTCGATGACCCCGGCCAGCCGCGGCGGGGAGAGCCGGACCGCCGAGGTCGGGTCCTCCACGCCACGCGAGGCCCAGGTCGGCCGCGGCGCCCCCCGGCGCGCCTTCGGCCGGCTCAGCACCGCGGCGCCGGTCGAGTCCTCCTGCACCGGCGGGTAGCCGGCCTCGCGCAGCGCCTCCAGCAGTCGGGCCGGCGTGTGGCGGCAGGCCAGCACCGTCGGGGCCAGGCGGCGCAGGCCGAGGGTCTGCAGGCGCCGGTCGGCGAGCACCTCGGCGACCAGCGACTCGTCGTCGCTGCGCACGTAGGAGTTGGCCGAGCCGATGCGCATGCCACCGTGCCGGCGGGCGACGTCGTCGATGAGGTACGTCAGCGTCTGTGGCACCGGCGTGCGCGAGCGCCGGGCCAGCAGCGCGTGCAGGTCGGCCGCGGAGTAGCCGGCGTCGAGGCTCCGGCGGACCGTGTCGGCGGTGATGCGGTACACGCTGGCGGACTCCTGCTGCCCGAGCAGCTCCAGCTCCCCGGCGAGGGTCGGCTCGGGCGGGCCCGGGACGATAGCGGACAGGTCGGCCTGCAGCAGGAGGTGGTCGACCGGCTCCGGCAGCAGCGTGTGCAGCAGCGCGGCCGAGCCGGACAGCGCGTAGCCCTCGGGCGAGCCGATGCCGAGCGGGTCCTCCGGGTCGGGGGCCTCCGCGGCGAGCTCGGCCAGCAGCAGGCGCCCGTAGCCGGTCAGGCCGCCGAACCCGGTCAGCCCGACGAACGCGGCCTCGGCCAGGCTCGCCTCGATCGCGGCCGACGCGCCCCGGCTGATCCGCCGCGGCGTGCGCCAGGCGAGGGTCTCCACCACTCCCGCCGGGGTCGCGGTGCGGCCCGGGGCCAGGTCGGCGAGCACCTGCAGCGCGGAGCGGCGCTGGGCCGGCGCGCCGGGGCGCGACAGCTCGGGCGCGAGCGCGTTGAGCGGGCGGTCGCGGTCGTCGCGCTGGCCGACGAGGGCGGGCGCGCGGGTCATGGTCAGCCAGGCCACCGCGAGCCGGTGCCAGCGGGCGGCGATGCCGAAGGCGCGCCAGGCGTCGTACGCCACCGTGGGCAGGAAGACGCTCTCCACCCGCTTGTTGTCGACGATCTCCTCGCCGACCAGCCCCGCGGCGGTGACGATCTCCACCAGCAGCGCGGCCTGCTGCTCGTCCACGCCGGTGTTCTTGGCGAAACGGCGCAGCTCGCGGATGCCGAGGCCGCCTGAGCGCAGTACCGACGGCGGCTCCTGACCCATCGCCTCGATCAGCGTCTCGGCGTTGCGGACCAGCTCCAGCACCTGCCCGGCCCCGGCCCGGTCCAGCTGGGCGGGCTCGCGCTGCGGGGTCTCCGTCGGCGGTGGGTCGGGGTGCAGCGGCCCGAGCGGCCCGGCGTCGCGGCGCAGCAGCAGCGCGACCTCGACCGGCAGCTCCACCGCGTCGCGGCCGACGATGACGAGCAGGTGCCGGTCGACCAGCCAGCGCACCGGCGAGTCGGAGCCGGGCTGCAGGCCGGCCGCGGCGACGGTGCCGACCGGCGGGCCGGCGGCGAGGCGGTCGAGCACGGCGCGGGCCGCGGGGGAGGCGGCCAGGAGCGTGCGGCGCAGCCCGGCGGCGTCGGCGACCAGCGCACCCGCCACCGGGTCGAGCTCCTCGGCGGGGCGGCCCAGCCCGGCCGGGTAGGGCGAGCAGACCTCGTCGACGGCGTTCACGATCCGCAGCGCCGGGTCGGGGCCGAAGACCACCGCGCAGGCCCGCAGCCGGTCGATCGCCGCGCGCACGCGGGCCGCCTCCACGCCGGACTGCGCGGTGAGCGCCAGCACCGATTCGGCCGACGAGCCGTGGCCGACGCGGGTGTACCGCAACGCGTCGAGGATCTCCAGCGTGAACTGGTCCAGCGCGTCGAGCGCGCGGGCCACCGCCACCCGCGACTGCGCCCGGTGCGCCAGCGCCGAGAAGTCCGGCGGCGGCGGGATGACCAGGTCAGGGCGCAGCCGGATGAGCGCCGTCAGCTCGTCGTCGGGCAGGGCGCGCAGGTGGTCGGCCAGCGTAGTCGTCGTCATCTCGCCTAATACGCTAACCGGCGGGTACGACAAAAGAGGGCGGGCCCCGGGGGCCCGCCCTCGATTGCTGAACTCGGTGTTACTTCAGGCCGCCGCTCACGGCGGTCATGAGCTCGCCGTTGCTGGTGTCACCCGAGAGCTCCCAGACGAACGCGCCGCCGAGGCTCTGCTGCTTGGCGTAGGCCATCTTGCTGTTGATCGTGGCCGGGGTGTCGTAGCTCCACCAGTTGTTGCCGCACTTGGCGTAGGCGGTGCCGCCGACGGTGCCGGTGGCCGGGCAGCTGGTCTTCAGGACCTTGTAGTCCTCGATGCCGGCCTCGTAGGTGCCGGGGGCGGCGCCGGTCGCGCTGCCGCCCGGGGCGTCCTGCGTCACACCCGTCCAGCCACGGCCGTAGAAGCCGATGCCGAGCAGGAGCTTGCTGGCCGGGATGCCCTTGGACTTGAGCTTCTGGATCGCCGCATCGGAGCAGAAACCGGCCGTCGGGATGCCCGAGTAGCAGGTCAGCGGCGAATGGGGGGCGGTCGGGCCCTGCGCGCTGAAGGCGCCGAAGTAGTCGTACGTCATCGGGTCGATGAAGTCGAGGTTCGAGATCGCCCCGGCGTAGTCGGCCAGGTCGATCTTGCCGCCGTTGGAGCCGTCGGCCGTGATGGCCGCGGTGACCAGGGCGCTGGAGCCGAACTTGGCGCGCAGCGCGGCGATCACGCTCTTGAACGCGTTGGGGCCGCTGGAGTCGCACTGCAGGCCACAGGCGTTCGGGTACTCCCAGTCGATGTCGATCCCGTCGAACACGCCGGCCCAGCGGGGGTCGTTGACCAGGTTGTAGCAGGAGTTCGCGAACGCGGTCGGGTTCGCGGCGGCCTGCGTGAAGCCGGCCGACCAGCTCCAGCCGCCGAAGGACCAGATGACCTTCAGGCCCGGGTGCTTCGCCTTGAGCTTCTTGAGCTGGTTGAAGTTGCCGCGCAGCGGCTGGTCCCAGGTGTCGGCGACGCCGTCGACGGAGTCGGCCGTGGTGTAGGCCTTGTCGTAGTCGGCGTAGCTGTCACCGATGGAGCACTGGCCGTTCGTGGTGTTGCCGAACGCGTACATGATGTGGGTGAGCTTGGCCGCCGAGCCGCTCGTCTCGATGTTCTTCACCTGGTAGTTGCGGCCGTAGACGCCCCAGTCGGTGAAGTACGCGACGACCTTCTTGCCGCCCGTGGCGGGGGGCGTGGTCGTGGTCGGCGGCGGGGTCGTCGGCGGCTTTGTCGTCGGTGAGGTCGTCACCGGCGGGGTCGTCGGCGGCTTCGTGGTGGTCGGCGGGGCCGTGGTCGGGCTGCCACCGCTACAGCTCACGCCGTTGATCGTGCAGTTGCTCGGCGGCTTGGCCCCGGCCCCGTTCATGCCCCAGCTGAAGGTCGCGCCCGCGGCCAGCGTCGGGGCCCAGGACTTGTTCTTGGCGACGTAGTGCTGACCCGCGTGGGTCACGTCGGCGTCCCAGAAGCTGGTGATCTGACCGCCCGCGGGCAGGTCGAACTCGAGCGTCCACCCGTTGATCGTGCTCGAGGTCCCGTTGGTGATCTTGTAGCTGGCGCCCCAGCCGGAGCCCCAGTCCTGGTCGACGGTGAACGTCGCGCTCAGGTTGCCGGCGGCGTTGGCGGTGGTCGTGACGATGGGAACCACGGCCCCGGCCACCGCCAGAGCGGCGGCGACGATGAGGCCGTTGCGGACGGATCGTTTCATCGCGTCTCCTGGATGGTCTCTTAGGAAACTTTCCTAAAAGTGAAGGTGACGGTAGTGGTCTAGATCTCACCCGTCAATAGATGCGCGAGCGCGTATTTCGATGGCATACCCACTGTGACCTGGGCATCCTTAAGGGTGTCTCAACAACCGGTTGTCATTGGCTTTGACCTTGACATGACGCTCCTCGACACCCGCCCCGGTATCGCTGCCACGTGGCGGGCACTCACCGCGAAGACCGGCGTCCCGGTCGATGCCGACCTCGCCGTGACCAGGCTGGGCCCGCCGCTGCGGCTGGAGGTGGCCGAGTGGTTCCCGCCCGAGCGCGTCGAAGAAGCGGTCGGGATCTATCGGGCGCTCTACCCGGACCACGCCATAGCGCCCTCGGTGCCGCTGCCGGGCGCGGCGGAGGCGCTGGCGGCGGTCCGCACGGTGCCCGGCCGGGTCGTCGTCATCACCTCGAAGCTCGGCCGCCTGGCGGAGCTCCACCTGGCGTACCTCGGCATCGAGGTCGACCGCGTGTACGGCGACGTCTTCCACGCCGAGAAGGCCGAGGTGCTGCGGGAGATCGGCGCCGCCCTCTACGTCGGCGACCACGTGGCCGACATGCAGGCGGGCGTGCTGGCCGGCATCCCGGCCGTCGGGGTGACCTCGGGCCCGTGCTCGGAGGAGGAGCTCCGCGCGGCCGGAGCGACCGCCGTCTTCGCGGATCTGCGCCCGTTTCCCGCATTCCTCCAAGGCATGATCTCGGTTGGCCGGGCCGTTTCGGGTGACTAGCCTTGTTGTGCAATCCCGGGTGCCGGTGACGCGGCCGCCCGGGACGGGTCCGACACTGGGGAGTAGGGCAGCGTGCCGACGGGTCGAGTGAAGTGGTACGACCAGGAGAAGGGTTTCGGTTTCCTCACCAGCGACGACGGCGGAGACGTCTTCGTGCACAAGGCGGCGCTGCCGTCGGGCGTGGATGAGCTGAAAACCGGTCAGCGGGTCGAGTTCGGGGTGGCCGAGAGCCGCAAGGGCAGCCAGGCCCTGCAGGTCAAGCTGCTCGACGCGCCGCCGTCGGTCGCCGAGGCCCGGGCGGTGGCCAGCCGTCGCCCGCCGGAGGAGCTGCACGGCCTGATCGAGGACATGATCAAGGTCCTGGAGGCCAAGATCCAGCCCGACCTGCAGCGCGGCCGCTACCCGGACCGCAAGGCCGCGCGCACCGTGGCCGAGGCCGTCCACCTGGTGGCTCGGGAACTCGAGGTGTGAGCCGAAGAGGGGGCCGACCGGCCCCCTCTTCGCTTATCGCTTCAGGCTCCGACGAGCGGCGTGGCGGGCACCAGCCCCTCGGCCGCGGCCCGGTTGAGCAGCGCGTCCACGGCGGCGTGCCCGTCGGGCCCGAGGGACGCGGTGAACTCGTTGACGTACAGGCCGATGTGCTGGTCGACGACCGACTGCTCCATCTCCTGCGCGTGCTCGAGCACGAACGACCGGCTGGCGCCCGGGTTCTCCCAGGCCAGCCGCACCGACTCCTTGATCCAGGCGGTCGCCTGCCCGGGATCGACGCGCTCGCGGTGCGCGAGGATCGCGCCGAGCGGGATCGGCAGTCCGGTGTCGTCCTCCCACCACTCCCCGAGATCGGCGAGGGCGTGCAGGCCGTACCGCTGGTACGTGAACCGCGCCTCGTGGATCACGAGCCCGGCGTCGAACCGCCCGGCCGCGACGGCGGGCATGATCTCGGCGAACGGCACGACCTCGATGTGCGCGGGCGGCTCGGCGGCCGACCAGAGGCGCATGAGCAGATAGGCGGTGGTCCGATCGCCGGGGACGGCGACGCTCTTGCCCGCGAGCGAGGCGATCCCGGCGTCCTTGACCAGCACGAGCGGCCCGCAGCCCCGGCCGAGGGCCCCGCCGCAGGGCAGGAGGGTGTACTTGTCGAGCAGCCACGGCAGCGCCGCGTAACTGACCTTGACCAGGTCGAACTGCCCGGAGAGCGCCGCCGTGTTGGTGACGTCGACATCGGCGAAGGTCACGTCGAAGTCGGGCGCACCGGGCACGAGCCCGTGGGTCAGCGCGTGGAAGACGAACGTGTCGTTCGGACACGGCGAAAAGGCGAGCGAAAGCGTCACAAACCCGAATCTAGACCCGCAGCGGAACGGCGCACCTCAAGCGGAAAAACCGCCGGTGTGACACTGAGCGCACCCCACCGCGCCGCGAGCGCACCTCACCTTGCCGGACACCTCCGCGGAGCAGCGCCGCCGCCGGGGGTCCGTCACGTCGCCCAGGCCGCCCGCGCCCCTCGCGGCGTCATGAGTGCCCAAATCCGCGCACCCGTCATGGTGCCGCGAGCTCCCCACGTCGCACCCCCTCACAGTGCGCGAGTGCCCCGCATCGCACCCCCTCACAGTGCGCGAGTGCCCCGCGCTGCATCCCCTCACGGTGCAGCGACCCCTGCACCGCCCGCCCGTCGTGGGTGCGCTGAAGATCTCGCAGACCAGCGGCCCGGGGGAGTCCGCCACGCCGCCCGTGCCCGTCGCGGTGTCGTGAGTGCCCGCACCGAGCGCCCGTCGTGGGGGCCGCACGCGCCGCACCGTGCGCATCTCGCGGGGCCGCGTGTGCGCCTCAGCGCGCCGCTAGTGCGCCGAAGACCTCTCGCAGCACGGAGAGCGCCTGGGGGATCCGCCACGCCGCTCGGTCGCGCGGGCCGACCGCGTTCGACACCGTTCGGATCTCGCCGAAGGCCGTGCCCGGCCAGAGTCGCGCCGCCGACGCCACGCCGAACCCCTCCATGCCCTCGGCCACGGCGTCCGGGTGCCGCTTCTGTACCAACTCCTTGGACTGGGTCGACCCGGTGACGGTCGACACGGTCAGGACGGGGCCGCCGACGGCCTCGGGCAGCGCCAGCCGGAGGGTCCGGAGCAGCTGCGGGTCGGCGTCCAGCCGCGACGACCCGAATCCGAGCTCGTCCACGCTGAGGAACCCGTCGGGCCCCTCCGCCCCGAGGTCGGCCGCGATCGACTCGGTGGCCACGACCAGGCCCCCGATCTCGACCCGCCCGGCGAACCCGCCGGCGATGCCCGCCGAGAGCACGAGATCGAAGGCGGGGCCCATGTGCATGGCCGTGGTCAGGTGCTGCGACGTCGCCGCCGCGCTCGCCGCCGGGCCGACGCCGCCCGCCACCACGACGACCGGGGCGCCCTCCTCCAGCGCCTCGGGCCCCTGCTCGCCCAGGCCCAGCCCGGCCAGCACGCTCTCGCGTTCGGCCGCGACCGCGGTCACGATCAGCGTCCGCGAGTACCCCAGTAACGGCCTCATCGCTCGTCGCCCTCCAGCCGGGCCGTCGGGTCGGTCCCCGACGGCCGATACAGCGTGTACCCCGGCGGGGCGAGCGGCGAACCGTCCTCGACGTCGACGGCGGGCATCTTCTTCGTCTCCGTTGCGGCCGCGGCCGGGGCCGGCGCGGTGACCGTCGGCTCCGCGCTCTCCCGCCGCCGGCCGAACCCGAACCGCCGCCGCTCGCCGTCGTCCCCGGCGGCCGCCGGGCGCGGGACGGTGCGGGCCTCGGGCGCCGGCGCGGCGGGGGCGGCGGGCGCGGCGGGCGTGACCGGGGTTGCGACCGTGGTGGCCTCGGCGTCGGGCACGTCCGGCGGGGCGCCGCGCAGCCGTTCCTTGCGCAGGACCACGGCCGAGTACAGCGCCCGCACCGCCGCCAGCGTCACGAACGACGCGGCCACGAACAGCCCCCACGCCCCGCCGAACGGGATGAGCCCGACCGCCCCGCCGGCCACCCACGCGATCATGAGCAGCGTCTCGGAGTGCGCGAACGCGCTGGCCCGCACGTTCTCGTCGATCCGCTCCTGGATCGAGGCGTCGACGGCCAGCTTGGCCAGGCCGCTGGCGACCGCCGTGAACAGGCACAGGAGCGCCACCGTGCCGAGTGAGTCGCGGTCGGCGGCGAGGATGGCCATGAACGCGGTGAGCACCACGCCGATCGCCTGCAGCAGCGCGGGCCGATGGATGCGCAGCCGGGTGCCGATGGCCGTGGCGAGGAACGACCCCACGCCCAGCGCGCCCGCCACCACGACGACCGCCACCTGCTCGGAGAGCCGCCAGGTCAGCAGCGTGACCGGGAGCGTGCCCTCCTTGATGGCGAACGCGAGATACAGCGTGAGGAACCCGTAGAGCGCCCGCAGCGTCGCGCTGCCGACCAGCGCCGCGATCACAACGCGCCCGCTGAGTACCTTGACCCCGCGCCCGGACGGCCGCAGGACCCGCGGCATGGTCTCGGGCGGGTCGGAGTCGGCGCGGGGTGGCAGGCGCAGGGAGGTCACCATGCCGTACACGAAGACGAGGATCGAAACGCGCAGCGGCCACTGCGGGCCGAACTGCCCCGCGAGCAGGCCGATCGGCAGCGCGATGGCGCCGGCGAACGTGCCGAACACGGAGGCGCGCGCGCCCGCCTCGGACAGCCCGAGCCCGGGCGGCAGGACCCGGGGCACGGCGGCGCTGCGGGCCACGCCGTAGGCGCGGGACAGCACGAGCATGCCGAACGCGGCCGGGTACAGCAGCCAGCTCGTCAGGTGTTCGGAGAGCAGGAAGGCCAGGAACGCCCGGCCGAGCATGGTGACCGCGAGCGCGTAGCGGCGGCCGTGCCGGAACCGGTCGAGCACGGGGCCGACGACCGGGGCGAGCAGCGCGAACGGGAGCATGGTGATGAGCAGGTAGAGCGCCACCCGGCCGCGGGCCTCGCCGGCCGGCACCGAGAAGAAGACCGTGCCCGCGAGCCCCAGCGCGACCAGGGTGTCGCCCGCACACGAGGCCGCGTGCAGGTCGAGCAGGCGGAGCATGCCGGACTCGCCGCCCGCGCCGCGCTCGCGCACGCGCAGCAGGTTGCGGCCGAGATACCGGCCCGCCCTCGTGGTGCCGACCGTCGCGACCCGCGCCGCACGCACGGTGGTCACCATGGTCTGCGCCACTCCTCGAATCACCGACATGCCACCCATCTTGACTGACGGGTACGACAGTTTTGGGCGCGCCGGGGCCGCCGTGCTCGTCGGGCGTGGCGATGAGGAACAATGGACCTGTGACTGCCTCGACTGCGCCCACCCGGGGAAGCCGTGCCGCCAAGCCCGACCAGGTCCTGACGGACGCGGTCGAGATCGCGCTGCAGGGCCTCGACGTTGTCGATCCCGACCACATCGGTGCCCATTTGGGCGTTGTCGCAGAAGGCGAACGCCTGGTCACCCACTTCTTCGAGTGCGGCCTGCCCGGGTACCGCGGCTGGCGCTGGGCCGTCACCGTGACGCGCATCTCGCGCAGCAAGCAGGTCACGATCTGCGAGACGACGATGCTGCCCGGCCCCGAGGCGCTGCGCGCGCCCGAGTGGGTGCCGTGGCAGGAGCGCCTGCAGCCCGGCGACCTCGGCGTCGGCGACCTGCTGCCGACCCCGTCCGACGACCCGCGCCTGCAGCCCGGTTACGTGCAGTCCGACGACCCGGCCGACGAGTCGCTCAACTGGGAGCTCGGCCTCGGCCGCCCCCGCGTGATGTCCCGCGACGGGCGCCTCGACGCGGCCCAGCGCTGGTACGACGGCGACCGTGGCCCCAACGCGCCGATCTCCGTGGCCGCCCCGTCCGCGGCCCGCTGCGGCTCGTGCGGCTTCTACCTGCAGCTCGCCGGCTCGCTGCGCCAGGCGTTCGGGGTGTGCGGCAACGAGTACGCGCCCGACGACGCCCAGGTCGTCTCGGCCGACCACGGCTGCGGCGCCCACTCCGAGGTGCTCGTGGAGCAGGCCCAGGCGGTCGACGAACTGCCGACCGTGTTCGACGACAGCGAGGTCGAGGCGGTCGCGGTCAGCCGTGCCCCGGGCTCCGTCGACGGTGACGAACCGGCCGAACCCTATGGGCACGGCTGATTTCGGCTACACGGAACGCGCGTCGCGGCTGCGCGGCGCGGTCGCCTGGCGCCACCGCGCGGGGGCGGGCGGCCCGGCCCGCATCCTGCCCGACGGCTGCATGGACGTCATCCACAGCGACGGCCGCCTGATCGTCGCCGGCCCCGACACGATCGCGCACCTGACCTGGATCCCGGACGGCGCGCGGACGGCGGCGGTGCGATTCGCGCCCGGCCAGGGCCCGGCGCTGCTGGGGATCTCGGCGGACGAGGTGCGCGATCAGCGGGTACCACTGGATGCGTTTTGGCCTTCCGACCAGGTGCGCCGCCTGACGGAACGGCTCGAGGAGGCGCTCGATCCGGTCGCCGTGCTCGAGGCCGCCCTGCTCGCCGTCGACCGGGCGCCCGACCCGCTGGCGCCGCGCCTGCTGGCTCCCCTGCGCGCCGGTCGGCCGGTGGCCGGGATCGCGGCGGAGGTCGGGCTCAGCGAGCGGCAGTTGCATCGGCGGGGGCTGCGGTTGTACGGGTACGGCCTCAAGCACCTCGCCCGTGTCCTGCGCCTCGGCGCCGCGCTCGACCTGGCGCGGGGCGGGGTGGCGCTGGCGGCGGTGGCCGCGAGCGCCGGCTACGCCGACCAGGCCCACCTCGCGCGCGACGTCAAGGCGCTGGCGGGGGTACCGATGAAGGAGCTTGTTCCTTAGTTGTTGCCGGCGTACAGGTCGACGCCGTTGCCGTCGGGATCGTGGACGACGGCGTACCGCATCCCCCAGAACGCGTCCCACGGCTCCTTGTGGCCCTCGTAGCCGGCCGTGAGCAGCTCGGCGTACACCTTGTCGACCTCGGCCGGCGACTCGCACTCGAACGCGAGCCCGATGCGGCTGCCCCCGACCGGCGGCTGCCATTCGGGGTCGAACGAGTGGATCGTCTCGATGGTGTCCCAGGTCAGCTTGACCCCGCCGGCGAGGACGTGCTCCACGTGCGGGCTCGCGTCCTCGGCGGCCGGTACGTCGAGCCCGAGCCGGCGGTAGAAGGCGAGTGAGCGCGGCATGTCGGCCACGACCAGGCCGAATACGTTCAGTCTCATGCCGCCCACGCTAGGGTGCGGCCGGGGTGTCCGTCTTGAACGAATCGGACGCGGCCCGGGCTCCCTCGCGGCGCCGCCGCCGGTTCCGGTCGTGCACGACCATCGTGAGCCCGCCCGGAATGCCCCACAGGGCGCCGGCGACCGCGATGCCGAACCAGTTGCCGTGCCCGTGCGCGGCCAGCTCGTCCCGGAACGGCAGCATGATCAACGCCGCGACGACCCACAGCGCGATCCCCGCGATCGCGAAGGGCACCATCGGCGGGTCGAGCGGCTTGGGCGGGGTGGTCACGCCGCTCACGGTACCCGCCCGGATCTCCTCGCCGCAGGCCTCCCGTGACCCAACCCACAGGTCGTTAGCCATGCTCATTAGATAAGCTAACTAACGTGATGGTTCGCGTGCCCCGCCTCGCCGCCGCCCAGCTCGCGGCGGCCCTCCGGGACAGCATCACCCGCCTCAACCGCCGCTTGCGCCAGGCCCGCCCGATGGGCGACCTGACAATCACGCAGCTGTCGGCGCTGACGAGCCTGGAGCTCGGGGGCGCGCTGACGCCGCGGGAGCTGGCCGAGCTCGAGCGGGTACAACCGCCGACCCTCACCAAGATCGTCGCGAAGCTGGAGGAACGCGGTCTCGTCCAGCGCTCGCCGCACCCGACCGACGGACGGCAGGTAATCCTCGCCGCCAGCGAGTCGGGGCGCGCCGTCGTGGCCGAGCACCGCCGCACCCGCGACGAGTGGCTCGCCAAGCACCTCATGGCTCTGACCCCGGAGGAGCGCGAGGTGCTGACCAAGGCCGCCGAGATACTGGGGAGGATCGGTCGCAGCACATGATCGGCAGTACGTTCGGCTCGTTGCGGGTTCGCAACTATCGATTGTTCACCATCGGCCAGCTCATCAAGCTTCTCGGCACCTGGATGCTCTTCACGGCGCAGGACTGGCTCGTCCTGCAGCTCTCCGACAACTCCGCATCCGCCCTCGGCGTCGTCACGGCGCTGCAGTTCACGCCGGTGCTCCTGCTCACCCTGTACGGCGGCCAGCTCGCCGACCGCTTCGACAAGCGGCGCCTCCTGCAGCTCGCCAACGCCGGCTCGGCGGTCGTCGCCACCCTCCTCGGAGTCCTGGTCGTCTCCGGCATCGTGAACCTGTGGTGGGTGTTCGTGACCGCCGCGCTCTTCGGGGCGATCAGCGCGATCGAGACGCCCGTGCGGCAGTCGTTCGTCTCCGAACTGGTCGGCAAGGAACTCCTGCCCAACGCGCTGTCGCTGTCCTCGGCGACGTTCAACACCGCCCGCATCGTCGGCCCCGCCGTGGCCGGCCTGATCATCGCGGGCCTGCACGACCGCACCGGACCGATCTTCCTGCTCACCGCCGCGTTGTGCACGGCCCCGCTGGTGGCGCTGGCCCGGATGAGCCCTTCCGAGTTGTACCGTGTCGAGCGCGACGCCCTCGCCGCGAGCGAGGCGCGCACGATCGACGGGCTGCGGTACGTCCGGCAGCGCCCCGACCTCAGCCTCGCGATCCTGCTCGTCTTCCTCGTGAGCCTCTTCGGCTTCAACTTCCAGCTGACCCTGGCCGTGCTCGCGCGCGTCGAGTTCCACGTCGACGCGAAGTACTTCGGCCTGCTCACCACCGCGATCGCGGTCGGCGCACTGGCCGGCGCCCTGTCCAGCTCGCGGCGCCGGGGCCGCCCGTCGGTGTACCGCGTGCTCGCCGCGGCCATCCTGTTCGCCGGCTTCGAGTCGCTGGTCGGCCTGGCGCCGAACTTCGTGACCGCCGTGGTCCTGCTCCTGCCGACCGGCTTCTTCATGATCTACTTCGCCCAGGCCGCCAACCAGCGCATCCAGCTCGGCGTGGAGGCCGCCTTCCGCGGCCGGGTGATGGCGCTGTACGTGCTCGTCTTCCTCGGCAGCACGCCGGTGGGCTCGCTGATCATCGGCTGGTGCGCGGAGCGGTTCGGGCCGCGCTCGGGCCTGTGGACGGGCGGGCTGATCTCGCTCTTCGCGGCCGTCCTCCTGGGGGTGCTGCAGCTGCGCCGCGTGCGGGGGCGCATCCACGTGGCCTGGCGCCCTCGCCCGCGGATGCATGTGCACGAGCGGGCCGGGGGCGTGCCGGCGGTGCGTCCGGCGGTGCGCTGAGCCGAGCACTCGGGCTGCCGGGATTTTGTCGTACCCGTGTGGTTGAGTCAGGTTCATGGAGCGATCGCGACTGCTGCAGTGCCTGGCCGCCGACTACATGCGCCTGCGCGAGGTGGCGGGCGCCGGCCTGACCGCCAAGGTCCCCACCTGCCTGCCCTGGACGGTGTCCGACCTGGTGCGCCACGTCGGCCAGGTGTACCTGCACAAGGCCGAGGTCATGCGCATCGGCTCCTGGCCCGACCCGTGGCCGCCGGCGGAGGTGCTCAGCGAGCATCCGATCGCGCTCCTGGACCGCGGGTACGGCGCCCTGACCCATGAGTTCTCCCGCCGCCACGACACCGACCGGGCCAAGACCTGGCACAACCCCGACCAGACCGTGAAATTCTGGATTCGCCGCATGGCGCTGGAGACCGTCATCCACCGCCTCGACGCCGAGCTCGCCCACGACGTCGAGGCGGCCCCGATCCCGGACGACCTGGCGTCCGACGGCGTGGCCGAGCTCCTGGAGCTGTTCGTCGGCTACGCCTCCCGCGAGTCGCCGGACGAGTTCAAGCCGGCCCTGGAGCACGCGAAGGGCCACGCCGTGCTGGTCCGCCTGCTGGCGCCGCCGCCCTTGTCGCGGTCCTGGCTGGTGACGGCCGCAAACAACCATGTGGCGGTGACCGCGGTCAACGGTTCGCCGCCCACTCCTCCCCCGGCGGCGACGGTAACGGCCGCTCCGGTCCCTTTGTTGCGGTGGCTTTGGGCACGCGAATCGACCCCAACGACCGATGCGCATTCCCCGATCGAGGTGGATGGTGACGAGGAGGCCATCGCAGAACTCCGATCTCTGTTGCAGGCCGGCACGCAGTAGGCGCTCCCGGGCGGGCCCTTGGGAATCGCGGCAGTGAGGCCTGGGTAGGCGACGGCGAGGGGGCGCCGCCTGCTCGGCCTCACCGCCGCGCAGTCCGCTTCGGATCCCGAGGTGTGCCTCGCGCCTGCCTGTGCCTCGAGTCCTGCAGTGTGCCTCGTGCCTGTGGTGTGTCTCGTGCCTGTGGTGTGTCTCGCGCCTGCCTGTGCTTCGGGTCCTGCGGTGTGTCTCGGGTCCCCCGGTGTGTCTCGTGCCTGCGGTGTGTCTCGCGCCTGCCTGTGCTTCGGGTCCTGCGGTGTGCTTCGGGTGCCTGCGGTGTGTCTCGGGTCCCCCGGTGTGTCTCGTGCCTGCGGTCTTGGCGGCGCTGTGCAGCTGTGCCCGTCGCCGAGCGAGCTCGTGGTCGCCCTCTTTCGCCATCGCACCCGGGTTGGCCGGTGCAGCGCAGGGAGCTGGGCCGACGGTTTTGACTTGCCGGTGCGGTGCGGTGCGGTGCGGTGCGGTGCGGTGCGGTGCGGTGCGGTGCGGTGCGGTGGTCTCAGCGCGCCATGTGGCTTGGCGAGTTGCCGCGCTGTTTCGTCTGTGGAGCCTGATCGGCTGGTGCAGGGAGGAAGATCGGCACTCTGCGCGACCGGCAATAAGTCGGGAGCAACCGGACGGCGCCGGCACCTCGTCAGCCAGGGCGCCCGCAGTGGTCGCGCTTGTCGTCACATGCCGCGACGCCCGGCTGGTTCACGTCGAGCGCCCTTGTGAACCGCCGGGGTGCGGGCAGTATTGAAACCGCTTCTTTGGGCTCGAACGCCGTGCCGTCGGTTGTTTCTCATGGCTTGCCGGGCCGTGATCGCCGCGCCTGGGCGATTTGACAACCGCGGCCGTCGCGGCACCACCGCCCGCGCGTAAGAATGGGTGCGTCGCTGTTTCGTTTGGAGCGTCTCGTGGTCGGGGCGCTCAAGGAGTTCGACACCGGTGGTCCGTTGGAATAATGGATGATCGATGGCGACGCTCGGGGATTTCGGCGGAATACGGAATGCGCCGGTCGGTGCGGCTTCGGTTGATTGTTCCGCATCTTGGTGCGTCGGCGGGATCGTGGTGCCGGTTCGGGGCGGTGTCGAGGTGCGGGGTCGGGCCGGTCGGCGTCGTCCGCGCTGTGCCCCGGCGTGGGGTCGTTGTCGGTGCTGGTCTGCTCCGCGGAGTGTGCATCCGACGGGATAGGACATTCGGTGTGCTCGCCCGGCGGGGTCGTGCGTTCGGCCTGGTCAACCGTCGGGACCGGCAGGGCGGGCCATTCGGCCTGGTCAACTCGCGGGACCGGCGGGACGGGCCATTTGGCCGGGTCAACCACTGGGGCCGGTGGAGCCGGGCATGCGGCCTGCTCAACCGGCGGAATCAACAGGACCGGGCTTTCGGTCTGCTCAGTCGATGGCACTGGCCCAGCTGGCGCAAGGGCAGCCGCCGAACGCTGCTCGTAGGCCGCCTTCGCCTCCGCGGCCCGTCGCCCGAAGCTCGCATACCCAGCCGCCTCGCTGCCGTATTGCCGTCGAAGCTTCTCCGCATACCGCCGCCGCAGCCCCCAGTAGCGACGCTCCGAATGCTCCCGCCGAAACGCATCCCGAGAAGGCGACCAATTCCGCGCCCGAGTCCGATCCCGCATAGCAGCCACTTGCGCCCGACTGAACAACGATATCTGCCCCACCACAAAACAATTATCCCAACCACCCCCGAACCCCGCCGCCCCACTTCAAATGGCGCACAAATCCGGGACCACCGAATGACGACCCGCACGAACCCGCCGGCAAACCACAACGTTGCCGGAGCGCAGGCTCCCGCCACCATCGGCCGAGCGTCGGGGCAGCCCACGAGCGGCCACCGCGGAAGGTTGGCGCGGCGAAGGTCGGCAAATCGGTGGCGATCGTTCCCCTGTGAGCTTAGTCTCATATCGTGGGCGTGTTGCACGGCCTGCTGGTGGCCGGGGTCATTGGGCTGATCGCCGTGGCTCCGTGTCTTGTCTGTGTGCTGCTCATGTCGGCCGATGAAGTGTTCGCTCGAGGGTGGGAGCGGGTTCTCAAGGTGTTGCCCGAAGGCGTTCGGCGGCGGATCGAGGAGCGGTCGCGGCGGCGGGGTGAAGAGCGTGTCGCTGAGCACCGGTGGGGGGCGCGCGGTCGGGAGTTGCGCGGTGGTGGGTGGTTGCGGCGGCGGTGGGTGATCGGCCGCGTCGGGCGTGGTGTCGACCGGGTTGTCGGTGCTCGTGGGGCGCGGGCCGTCGGGCCGCCGATCGAGCAGGTCGCCGGGGATCTTCGGCGGCTCAATCGGCTTCGGGAGAGTGTGGCCACGCGGTCTCGGGTGTGGTTCGTTGCGGTGCAGGAAGCGTATGACGAAGGGTTGCACACGGCGTGTGTGCAGCTTGGCATCGAGGAGCACCTCGACGAGGTCTCCGGGATCGATCTCGAGCTCGAGCGGCTCCGGGTCGAGGGGGAGCTGCAGCGAGCCGGCCTGGTGCTCCGTAACGCCAGTGCGCAGCCGCGGTGAGCAGGGTGTTCATGGCGGTCTACCCGCCGGCCGAGGTGCGGGAGCACTTCAAGCGCATGGTTGACGGGCTGGCGGTGGCGCGGCCGCGGGAGAAGTCCGTTCGGCTTGCGCCGCCCGAGCGGTGGCATCTCACCGTCGCGTTCATCGGGGACGTCGAGGACGAGGACGCCGCCGTGGAGGCTTTGCTCGAGGTCGGAGAGGCCGAGGCGCCCACCGTGCGTATCGCGGGCGGGAAGACGCTCGGGCGCAAGCAGTTCAAGCATCTCGTCGCCGAGGTCGAGAGCGACGACGGGGGGATCGCGCTGCGGCGGCTGGGGGATGCGGTGCGCAAGGCGTTGCGCCGGCGCCGGCTGCCGTTCGACCGGCGGGACTGGCAGCCGCACCTGACGATCGCTCGGCCCGGGCAGCTGGTCGGGGCCGAGGAGCTGGCGATGGATCTCGAGCATCTCGCCGCGTACCGCTCGCCCGAGTGGCGGCTCGACGAGGTACGACTGATGCGCAGTCGCCTTGGGCCCCAGCCCGAGTATGACGTCATCAGGACCGTCGGCCTGCGATGAAAACGGCGCCGGTCCGGCTGGGACCGACGCCGAAGACAAACGAACTACCAGGCCCAGGCCTCCGGGCCGGGACCGCCCTTGCCCACAGGCGGGAAGATCTCGTCCAGCCGGTCCAGCGTCGCCTGCGACAGCTCCAGCGACAGCGCGCCCAGCGTGCTGTCCAGCTGCTCGAGCGTGCGCGGGCCGATGATCGGGGCCGTCACGCCGTCCTGGGCCAGGAGCCAGGCCAGGGCCAGGTTGGACGGGTCGGCGCCCAGCTCGGCCGCGAGCTTCTCGAACTGCTCGATCGCGCCGCGGTGCTTCTCCAGGTCTTCGGCGGAGCGGCCCTCGCCGCTGCGGCCGGCCGCGCCCGCGGCGATCTTCGCAAGGGCGCCGCTCAGCAGGCCGCCGTGCAGCGGGGACCACGGGATGACGCCGAGGCCGTACTGACGGGCGGCCGGCAGCACCTCGAGCTCGACCGTGCGGGCCATGAGGTTGTAGATGCACTGCTCGGCGACGAGGCCCAGGAAGTGGCGCGCCTTCGCCGACTCCTGCGCGGCCGCGATGTGCCAGCCGGCGAAGTTGGAGGACCCGACGTACAACACCTTGCCCTGGGCGACAAGGAGCTCCATCGCCTGCCAGATCTCCTCCCAGGGCGTGCTGCGGGAGATGTGGTGCATCTGGTACACGTCGATGTAGTCGGTCTGCAGGCGCCGCAAGGACGCGTTGGCCTCGGCGACGATGTGCCGCGCGGAGAGGCCCTGGCCGTTGGGCCACTCCTGCATCTTGCCGTAGACCTTGGTGGCCAGCACGACCTTCTCGCGCCGGCCACCGCCCTGGGCGAACCAGTTGCCGATGATGTTCTCGGTGATGCCCTCGCCGGTCTTCCAGCCGTACACGTTCGCGGTGTCGAAGAAGTTGATGCCGTGCTCCAGCGCGCGGTCCATGATCGCGAAGCTGTCGGGCTCGGTGGTCTTCGGCCCGAAGTTCATGGTGCCCAGGCAGAGCCGGCTGACGGACAGGCCGGTGCGCCCGAGGTTGGTGTACTCCATGGACACCAACCTACTCAGGAAGTCTCCCGGGCCGCCGGGGCGCCGCCGAAGAGCACGTCGTCCCAGCTGGGCAGGCGCTTGCGCGGCTTCTCGTTGGCCGCCGAGGGCTGCTCGACCGCGTTCGCCGCCGAGGTCGTGTTGCGCCGCGGGCGCAGGACGGCCAGCGACGGGACCGCCGGCACCTCCTTGGCCTGGTCGGTGTCCTCGTCGAACGGGGAGCGGCCGATCAGCGCGGCGGCCCCGCGGGCGCGGCTCTCGTGCTTGGCCGGCGGCGTGACGACCGGGGCCGCCTCGGCGCCCGGCTGCGAGCCGAGCGGGCGGTCCAGCGAGGCCAGCAGCGCGTCGCGCCCGGCGCGGATCGGGTCGTTGCCGAGCGTGCGGCCGCCGGGGCGGCGCTCCGGCGCGGACGGGCGCATGGGCTCGTGGCCGCCGCCGCGCATCGAGTCGGTGCGCAGGCCGAGGTCGCCGCGGCTGGTCTCGCCGCGGCTGGGCAGCGCGCGCTCGGGCGCGGGCGGCTCCGCGCCGAGGGCGTTGGGGCCGCGCTCGGTGCACAGGTACTGCGCCATGTCGTCGTGCGGCGCGACCAGCTGCCGGGCCTTGTCCAACTCCCAGACCGCCTGGGCCGTCGCCTTGCCGCTCGGCCAGGTCGCGGTGATGCGCCACGTGCCGTCCTCGCGGCGGTACGCGTCCCAGGAGATCTTCTCCGTGTCGATGCCGTGCTGCCCGAGGCGCGTGTCGACGACCTCGGCCAGGGACGAGCCCCGATCCGAGGTCTTCAGCCGCGTCCGCCGGGCGTGCTGGGCGAGCATGGCCCGCTCCTGCAGCACCGGGCCCGCGTAGCGCAGCACCCGGTCGACGGGCACGCCGGCGACCCGCGCGACCTCCTCGGCCGACTCGCCGGAGCGGATGCGGGCCTGGATGTCGCGCGGCGCGAGCTGCGAGGAGCCGGTCTCGGGCGTGCTGGTCGGGTGGCTGTGGTCGGCGCGCAGGGCGCCGTGGACACGGTCATCGATGGGCAGCGCCAGCAGTCGCCCAACCTCGTCGGCAAGAACGAACGCCTGGCCGTCCTCCGAGAGGGCGACGAATCGCACAGGCCGCATCGCGTGCCTCCGTCCCACCCGCATCAGGCGCCATCGGCCGGCGCCTTCCGGTCACAGTACGGCAACCCTAGCTGGCGTCACGTGCGCCGCGCCGACAAAAAGCTGATCAGAGCCGTTCGATCACGTGGTCGATGCACACGGTCAGCGCCTCCACGTCCGCCGGGTCGACGCCCGGGAACATCGCGACGCGCAGCTGGTTGCGGCCCAGCTTGCGGTACGGCTCCGTGTCCACGATCCCGTTCGCGCGCAACGCCTTGGAGATGGCCGTCGCGTCGATCGAGTCAACGAAGTCGATCGTGCCGACCACGTTGGAGCGGACCGCCGGGTCGGCGACGAACGGGGTCGCCACGCTGGAGCGCTCGGCCCAGCCGTACAGCAGCGCCGCCGACTCCTCGCTGCGCTTGGCGGCGAAGGAGAGCCCGCCGCCGGCCAGCATCCAGTCGACCTGCTCGGCGGCGATGAAGATGGTGGCCAGGGCCGGGGTGTTGTAGGTCTGCTCGAGCCGCGAGTTGTCGATGGCGGTCTGCAGGTCGAGGAAGTCGGGGATGTAGCGGCCCGACTCCTTGATCTCGGCGGCCCGCGCGATGGCGGCCGGCGACATGAGGGCGATCCACAGGCCGCCATCGGAGCCGAAGCCCTTCTGCGGCGCGAAGTAGTACACGTCCGTCTGGCTGACGTCGAGGTCGAGCCCGCCGGCGCCCGACGTCCCGTCGGTCAAGTGCAAAGAGCCGGCGTCGGTACCGCTCAGCCGCTGCACCGGCACCGCGACGCCCGTCGAGGTCTCGTTGTGGGGCGAGCAGTACGCGTCGACGCCCTCCTCGGCACGCAGGAACGCGCCGGTGCCCGGGTCGGCCTTGATCACGGTCGGCTCGCCCAGGAACGGGGCCTTCCTGGCCGCCGAGGCGAACTTGGCGCCGAACTCGCCGAAGCTGGCGAACTGGGCCCGGTCCCGGATCAGGCCGAAGACCGCGACCTCCCAGAACGCGGTGCTGCCGCCGTTGCCGAGCACCACCTCGTAGCCCTCGGGCAGGCTGAACAGCTCGGCGAGGCCGCGGCGCAGCCGGGCGACCTGGTCGCGGACCGGCTTCTGGCGGTGGCTCGTCCCCATCCACGTCGAGGCGACGGCCGCGAGGGCCTGCAGGGCCTCGGGCCGCACCTTGCTCGGGCCGGAGCCGAAGCGGCCGTCCTTGGGCTTGATCTCGTCGGGGATGCGGATTTCAGCCATGTGAGTACTCCGGGGTGCGGCGGGCGAGCGGGTACCTCGCGGATCCTGCCACCTTCTGCGCCGCACCCCTGGGAAAATTAACCTTCGTCACACGCGGCGCCTCCGCTTCGCCCCGGACCGCTACACGGTCAGACGCCGTGGGTGACCTTGTCCCACCCCTCGACGTCCTGCGGCTTGCGCGGGGCCGGCCCGACGTACGTCGCCGACGGCCGCACCAGCCGGCCCAGGTCCTTCTGTTCGAGGATGTGCGCGCTCCACCCGGCCACGCGGGCGCAGGTGAACATCGACGTGAACATGTGCGCCGGTACCTCGGCGAAGTCCAGGACGACGGCCGACCAGAACTCCACGTTGGTGGCGAGCACGCGATCGGGGCGGCGGCTGTGCAGCTCGGCCAGCGCGGCCTTCTCCAGCGCCTCGGCGACCTGGAAGCGGGGCGCGCTGAGCTCCTTGGCGGTGCGGCGCAGCACGCGGGCGCGGGGGTCCTCGGCCCGGTACACGCGGTGCCCGAAGCCCATCAGGCGCTCGCCGCGGTCGAGGACGCTCTTGACGTAGCCCTCGGCGTCACCGCTGCGCTCGACCGCCTCGATCATGCCGAGGACCCGCGACGGCGCGCCGCCGTGCAGCGGGCCGGACAGGGCGCCGATCCCCGAGGAGATGCAGGCGGCCGCGTCGGCGCCGGTGGAGGCGACCACGCGGGCGGTGAACGTGGAGGCGTTCATGCCGTGCTCGGCGGCGGAGATGAAGTACGCGTCGACGGCCTTGACGTGCCGCGGGTCGGGGTCGCCCCGCCAGCGGCGCATGAACCGCTCGACGATGGTCTCGGCCTTGTCGATCTCCTTCTGCGGCACGGCCGGCAGCCCGAGGCCGCGGGCGGCCTGGGCGACGAAGGAGAGCGCGGTGACGCTGACCCGGGCCAGGTCCTCGCGGGCCTGCGGGGTCTCGATGTCCAGCAGCTGGCCCAGGCCCCAGTACGGGGCGAGCATGGCGACCGCGGACTGCACGTCGACGCGGATGTCGCCGGAGTGGACGGGCACGGGGAACGGCTCGGCGGGCGGCAGGCCGGGGCCGAACTTCCCGTCGACCAGCAATGCCCAAACGTTGCCGAAGGACACCTGGCCGATGAGATCCTCGATGTCGACGCCGCGATAGCGCAGGGCGCCGCCTTCCTTGTCGGGCTCAGCGATCTGCGATTCGAAGGCGATCACGCCCTCGAGTCCCGGCTTGAAATCGGACATGACGCACTCCTGCATGAAATCGGGGTGTCAACCTCCAGCCATCTTCGCCCAGGAGCGTGGCGACTGCCGACTGAACGTTGGCTCAAATGTGTCCTGCACGACACATCTTCACGCAAATCCGATCTCCGGAGGAAGGATGTGGGCGTGACACCCAGCACATCACCGCAAGATTTGTCCCGCATGCGTACCGAGTACACCGGCGAACTGGCCGAGGAAAAGCTCGCCGCTTCGTGGTTCGACCAATTCGCCACCTGGTTCGCCGACGCCCTCGAGGCCGGCCTTCCCGAGCCGAACGCGATGCTGCTGGCCACCGCCACGGCGGAAGGCCGGCCTTCCGCGCGCACGGTGCTGCTCAAGGCGTACGACCAGCGCGGTTTTACGTTCTTCACGAACTACGACTCGCGCAAGGGACACGATCTTGCGGGGAACCCGCGGGCGACGCTGGTCTTCCCCTGGTACCACCTCCACCGCCAGGTAATCGTCGGCGGAACGGTCACGAAGATCCCGCGGGAGGAGACCGAGGAGTACTTCGCGGTGCGCCCGCGCGGGGCCCAGCTCGGCGCCTGGGCGAGCCCCCAGTCGACGGTGATCGGCTCCCGGGCCGACATCGAGGGCTGGCTGGCGGCGGCCGAGCGCCGCTTCGGCGATGGGCCGATCGAGGCGCCGCCGCACTGGGGCGGGTTCCGGGTCGCTCCCGACGAGGTCGAGTTCTGGCAGGGCCGGGCGAGCCGGCTGCACGACCGGCTGCGGTATGTCACCGCGGACGGCGTGACCCGGGTCGAGCGGCTCGCGCCGTGACCGCGGTCGAGGACGAACATCAGCAGACCGAGCGCAAGGGGTGGCTGCGCCGGCACGCGATCGACATCCGGCCGCTGCGCCACAGCGCGTACCGCCGCATCTTCGTCGGCAACGCGGTGTCCTTCTTCGGCGTGCAGTTCACCGCCGTCGCCGTACCCGTGCAGGTCTACGCCATCACGAAGTCCTCGCTGTGGGTCGGCGTGGCCAGCTTCGTCGGCCTCGTCCCGCTCATCGTCTTCTCGATCTGGGGCGGCGCCATCGCCGACGCCTACGACCGGCGCAAGGTGCTGCTGACCAGCTCGGTCCTGATGTGGCTGACCACGCTCGGGCTGCTGGTCCAGGCCGTGCTGCACCTGAACAACGCCTGGCTGATGCTCGGGCTCATCGCCGCCCAGTCGGCCGCGTTCGGCATCAACAGCCCGGTGCGCCAGGCGATCATCCCGTCGCTGGTCGGCTCCGAGGAGGTGGCCTCGGCCAACACGCTGGGCTTCACCGTGTCGAACGTGGCCGCGATCGGCGGCCCGGTCGGGGCCGGCATCATCATCGCCGCGGTCGACTTCTCGGCCGCCTACGCGGTCGACGCCGTGCTGTTCACGGTGGTGCTGTGGGCCACGCTGCGCCTGCCCGCCCTGCCCCCCACCGGCGAGAAGCAGTCGGCCGGCCTGCGCGACATCGGCGTGGGGCTGCGCTTCCTGGCCGGGCACCGCCTGATCCTGCTCACCTTCGCCATCGACATCGCCGCGATGGTGCTGGCCATGCCCAAGGCGCTGTTCCCGGTCGTCGCCGACGAGCGCTTCGGGGCGGCCTCGCTGGGCTGGCTGTACTCCTCGATCGCGATCGGCGCCGTGCTGGCCGGGCTCACGTCGGGCTGGATCAACCGGGTGCACCGCCGCGGTGTGGCGCTCGTGGGCGCCGTCGTCGGCTGGGGGCTCGCGGTCGCGGCGGCCGGGGCGGTGCCATGGCTGTGGGCGTGTGTAGCTTTCATGGCATTGGCCGGGGCGGCGGACATGATCAGCGGGGTGTACCGCCAGACCGTGCTCCTCAGCGCGCCCGACGAGATGCGCGGCCGGCTCCAGGGCGTCTTCTTCGCCGTGGTCGCCGGAGGTCCACGTCTGGGTGACCTTCGGGCCGGATCGGTGGCCGACGTGGCGGGCTCGACGTTCTCCTGGGTCGCCGGCGGCATCGCGGCCGCCGTGGTGGCGGTGCTGCTCGCGGCGGCGTTCCCGGTCCTCCTCCGCTACACCGACTCGACGGGGTGACGATATTGTCACTGACCATGGAAACCGCCGCCGCCGCGCAGCTACAGCAGGCGCCCTCGGGTACACAGTGGACGATCCGCTCCGGCGGCCAGGAGGCCGTCATCGTGGAGGTGGGCGGTGGCGTCCGCACCTTCACCTCGGATGGGCGCGACGTCGTCTCCGGCTATGAGGAGCGCGAGCACGCCGTCGGCAGCGCCGGGCAGGTGCTGGCCCCGTGGCCGAACCGGATCCGCGACGGGCAGTACGCGTTCGAGGGCGAGCACTACCAGCTGCCGCTCACCGAGCCGGAGCGGCACAACGCCATCCACGGGCTCGTGAACTGGACGCGTTGGACCGCCGTGGACGTCGCCGAGGACCGCGTGACCGTCGAGCACGACATCGTGCCCCAGCCCGGGTACCGGTGGCCGCTGCGCCTGCGCACCACCTGGTCGGTGAGCGAGGACGGCCTGCGCGCCGAGCACGAGGTGACGAACAACGGCGGCACCGCGGCCCCGTTCGGGCTCGCCACGCACCCGTACGTCCTCGTGCCGGGCGTGCCGGTGGACGACCTGACCCTGCGCGTGCCGGCCCGCAGCCGCGTCCTCGTCGACGTGCGCCTGCTGCCCATCGGCGCGGCGCGGGTGACGGGCACCGAGTACGACTTCGTGGAAGGCCGCCGGCTCGGCGCCACCGTGCTCGACACCGCCTTCGGCGATGTGGACGCCGGCCCCGACGGCGGCTCGGAGGTGGAGATCACCGCGCCCGACGGCCGCGGGGTGACCGTCTGGGCCGACGCCGCCTTCACCTGGTGGCAGGTGTACTCCTCCGACACGCTCCCGACCGACCGGCTGCGCAAGGCCCTGGCGATCGAGCCGATGACCTGCCCGCCGGACGCTTTCCGCTCCGGCCGCGACGTGGTGATCCTCGAGCCCGGTTCGACCTGGCGCGGTACGTGGGGAATTCGCGCGATCTAGGCTGCACTTCGTGGAGCTTTCCGAGGTGATCCGCCGGCGGCGGATGGTGCGCAACTACGACCCCGACCGTCCGGTGCCGGCGGAGGCCGTCGAGCGGCTGCTCGGCTACGCCACCCACGCCCCGTCGGCGGGCTTCTCCCAGGGCTGGGAGTTCCTGCTGCTCGACACCCCCGGGGACGTCGAGCGGTTCTGGACCGTCACGACGCCCGAGGAGCAGCCGCCGACGGGCTGGATGGAGGGCATGACCAAGGCGCCCGTCATCGTCGTGCCGCTGAGCCACCGCGACGCCTACCTCGACCGTTATGCGCAGCCGGACAAGGGCTGGACCGACCGCGACGAGGCCCGGTGGCCGGTGCCCTACTGGCACATCGACACCGGGATGGCGAGCCTGCTCGTGCTGCTCGGCGCGGTCGACGAGGGTCTGGGGGCGTGCTTCTTCGGCATCACCCCGGACCGGATCCCGCAGTTCCGGGTCGAGTTCGGGGTCCCGGAGGCGTACACCCCGATCGGGGCCATGACCATCGGCTTCCGCGCGCAGGACAAGAAGTCGCCGTCGCTCAAGCGGGGCCGGCGGGAGTCACCGAGCGTCACGCACCGCGGCAACTGGGGTAACCGGCCGGTCTCGTGAGGCGGTTCTTGTCGCACCCAGTCGGTACCCTGGCACGGTCAGGGGGGTGACGCGTTCATGATCTTCAAGGCGGTCCGGGAGGGTCGGCCGTATCCGGAGCATGGGCTCACGCTGAAACAGTGGTCCGAGATTCCGCCGCGGCCGGTGCGGCTCGACCAGCTCATCACCACCAAGCGGGAGCTGGCGCTCGACCACCTGCTCGCGGAGGACTCGACGTTCTACGGCGACCTGTTCCCGCACGTCGTGCAGTGGGACGGCGGGCTCTACCTGGAGGACGGGCTGCACCGGGCGCTGCGTGCGGCGCTGCAGCAGCGAACCTCGATCCACGCCCGGGTCCTGCAGGCATAGCGCCTGCTTCATGACTGAGGCCGGGCTGCGCCATGCCCGGTCATGAAGCAGGCGGTGTGCATATTCTGGGGGCGTGACGACACCGGCGCGCCCCCTCGACCTGCTCGACATCGACGGACTGCACTCCGAGGAGGAGCTGGCGATCCGGGCGCTGGTGCGCCGGGTCGTCGACGACCACGTCCGGCCCAACGTGGCCGAGTGGTACGAGCGGGGTGTCGTGCCCGTCCGGGAGCTGGCCAAGGAGCTGGCCGGGGTCGGGCTGCTCGGCATGCACCTGGAGGGCTACGGGTGCGCCGGGGCGAGCGCCGTGGCCTACGGGCTGGCGTGCCTGGAGCTCGAGGCCGGCGACTCCGGCGTGCGCAGCCTGGTGTCGGTGCAGGGGTCGCTGGCGATGTTCGCGATCTGGAAGTTCGGCTCCGAGGAGCAGAAGGCCGAGTGGCTGCCCCGGATGGCGACCGGCGACGCGATCGGCTGCTTCGGGCTGACCGAGCCCGATCACGGCTCCGACCCGGCCTCGATGACGACCCGGGCCCGGCGCGACGGCGACGACTGGGTGCTCAGCGGCGGCAAGATGTGGATCACCAATGCTCCCGTCGCGGACGTGGCGGTGGTGTGGGCGCGCACCGACGACGGGGTGAGCGGTTTCGCGGTACCGACGCGGACGCCCGGATTCAGCGCGCGCGAGGTGAGCCACAAGCTCTCGCTGCGGGCATCCTGCACCGGGCAGATCTTCCTCGACGAGGTCCGGCTGCCCGCCTCGGCCCAGCTGCCCCTCGCGCGCGGGCTGAAGGCGCCGCTGTCGTGCCTCACCGAGGCGCGCTACGGCATTGTGTGGGGCGCCCTGGGGGCGGCCCGTGACAGCCTGCACACCGCGCTGGACTACGCCGGCACCCGGGAGCAGTTCGGCCGGCCGATCGCCGGATTCCAGCTGACCCAGGCCAAGCTCGCCGATGCGGCGGTGGAGCTGCAGAAGGGTTACCTGCTCGCGCTGCACCTGGGCCGCCTCGCCGACGCCGGGAAGCTGCTCCCCGAGCAGGTAAGCGTGGGCAAGCTCAACAACGTGCGCGAGGCGATCGGCATCGCCCGGCAGTGCCGCACGATCCTCGGGGCCAACGGGATCAGCGCGGAGTACCCGGTCATGCGTCACGCCGCCAACCTGGAGACGGTCCTCACGTACGAGGGAACCTCGGAGATCCATCAGCTGGTCATCGGCCAGCGCCTGACGGGACTCGCCGCGTTCGGCTGAGATCGATTCGCGGGGCTTTACTGTGCCCCTTACCGTTGTCGGTAGGTAGATCCGCCGCCATCCAGGAGTCAGCATGGCCGACAGCGAAGAGTCGAAGACCTCCGAGTACCCGGAGGTCACGTCTGGTCCTGGAAAAAGCCTGGAGATAGGCGACCGCCTCGATCCGCGCGACGACCGGGAGCCGCGCAAGACCGAGCCGCCTCAGCCGGTGATCCTGAAGCAGGGCGGCGGCGCGATGCGCGGGCTGTTCTGGCTCGTGGCCGCCATCGGCCTGGTCGTCGCGCTCGTGCTCGGCGCCAAGACCATCGGGCTGTTCCCCGGCCTGAAGAACCCGTTCGCCCAGGAGCAGACCGACCGCTCCGGCCCCGCGCTGCTCAAGTCCGTGCAGGACCTCAACCAGTTCGTCGCGGCTGAGGGTAACTTCCAGGTCATCGTCGATGTGCAGAAGGACCGCAAGTACATCCCGGACTTCCTGCTCAACGAGCGCATCCTGTTCGTGGCGGCGGGCTCGGTCGAGGTGTACGTCGACTTCTCCAGCATCGGCCAGGGCGCGGTCAAGGAGTCCGAGGACCGCCGCACGGCCGAGATCACGCTGCCCGCCCCGCAGCTGCGGCCGGTCCGGATCGACAACGACCACAGTTACGTGTATCAAGAGGAGCGCGGCGTCTTCAACCGCATCGGCGACGCGTTCAGTTCGGACCCGAACCGTCTCCAGGAGGTCTACAAGCTCGCCGAGCAGAAGATCGGTGACGCCGCCAAGGACGCCGGCCTGCAGAAACGCGCCGAGGACAACACGCGCAAGATGCTGCAGCAGTTCCTGGGAGCCCTTGGCTACACATCGGTCACGGTGAACTTCCCCGCCGGGTGACCCGGAGGACCACCAGGAAACTTTCGCGACAGTAGTTGCGCGGTGACGCCTTGAACACTGGTCATTTACCCGATGGACCAACTTGCGTGCGCCTCATCACAGTATTTGACTCGGGGTAACTGACCGAACCGCGAATTGCTGACCTGGGGTGGAGGTGACGGTGGCTACCGTCGCACTCAAAGATGTTATGAAGGTCTTCGCCGACGGCACGGTTGCCGTCGACCGAGTGAATTTGGATGTGGGCCAGGGCGAGTTCATGGTGCTGCTCGGTCCCAGCGGCTGCGGGAAGTCGACGCTGCTGCGCATGGTGGCCGGGCTGGAGGACCCCACCTCCGGCGCGATCATCATGGACGGGGAACTGGCAAACGACCTGCCGCCGCGGGAGCGGGGGGTCGCGATGGTCTTCCAGGACTTCGCGCTCTATCCGCACATGACGGTAGGCGAGAACATCGGGTTCCCGCTGCGGCTGTCCGGTATCGAGCCCGAGCCGCGGGCCGAGCAGGTCGCGGAGGTGGCCAGCGCGCTGGGCATCGGCGACGTGCTCGCGCGCAAGCCCGGACAGCTCTCGGGTGGTCAGCGCCAGCGCGTTGCGATGGGGCGGGCGATAGTGCGGCGGCCGAAGCTGTTCCTCATGGATGAGCCGCTGTCCAACCTGGACAGTGGTCTGCGCGCCGAGCTACGGGCCGAGATCTCGGGCCTGGTACGGGAGCTCGGCGTCACGACGATCTACGTCACGCACGACCAGGCCGAGGCGCTCACCATGGCCGACCGGGTCGCGATCCTGCGCAAGGGCGTCCTGCAGGACGTGGGAACGCCGACGCAGGTGTACGGCCGCCCGGCCACCCTCTACGTGGCCGCCTTCCTGGGCAGCCCGCGGATGAACCTGCTCGAGGCCGAGGTGTACGTCCACCTCGACCGCCACATCGCGCTGCACATGGGCGACCAGGTGCTGCACCTGCCGTGGAACGACCTGCGCTCGCGTCAGGTCGCGCACTTCCACGGCGAGCGCATCGTCATCGGGGTGCGGGCGGAGGCGTTGACCCCGGTGCCGGACTCGACCACGGGTGACGTGCTGAGGGGCCGCATCCGGTACCTCGAGCACCACGGTCACGAGTCGCTGGCGTTCCTGGACATCGGCGCGACCGCCGTGATCGTCGACGAGATCGGCAAGCCTCCGACCGACGTCCCGATCAACGGCGGCGGCCTGCGCCGGTTCGTCACCAAGCTCACCGGGCGTGGCGGCGAGGACGAGCTCGTCGGGGCCGGCGTCAACGGCCGCGGCGGCACCCAGCGCCGTCCGCAGAACCGGGAGAGCGTGCTGAGCGACCCGGGCCGGCACCACCGGCGCCCGGCCGAACTGGCCGTGCGTCTGGCGCCGTACCCGAATGTCACGCATGGTCATCCTTTGACCGTCGCTGTGCGCATGGAAGCTCTGCACTTTTTCGACGAAAGGGGACAACGCATCGACGTGGGGTGGCGCTGAGTGATGTGCGTCGCTTAGCCTGCGCCGATGGCAGCCTATGGCGAATCCAGTTCCGGCTTGCTCATCATCGAACGCATCCTGCGTGACCGCGAGGGAATCTGGCGGCAGATCGGTGAGGAGCGCGAGCTCGGCAAGCTGACGAGGCAGATGCTGTACAGCTCCGTAGTAGCCCTGGCCTGCTACGGAGCTGTACTCGGAGCCTCCCACAGCGTCGCGATGGCGGCGCTCTCGGCGGTGAAGCTGCCGCTGTTGTTCCTCATGACGCTGGCGATCTGCCTTCCCACGCTGTACCTGTTCAACCTGGTCTTCGGGGCCAGGCTCCAGGTGAAGCAGGCATTGTCGCTCGTCATGGTCACGATCACCGTGACGTCGGTGCTCTCGCTGGCGTTCGCGCCGATCAGCCTGTTCTTTCTCATCACCGCGTTCAGCTACGACTTCTACAAGGTCCTGAACGTCGGCATCCTCACTCTCACCGCCTTCGTCGGCCTGCGGTTCCTGACCAGCGGCATGCGCTCGCTCAACGAGCACACCGCGGCCACGGCCCGGGCCCGGCGGCTGGAGCGGGAGCGCCAGGAGAGCGAGGCGGCCGCCGCCCTGGCCGCGCTCTCGGCCCCGGCCGCCGCCCCCGAGTCCGAACCCGTCCCGGCCGGATCCGTCCCGGCCGAGTCCGAGGCCGTCTCGCCGGTCTCCGCGGTCCCGGCCTCCGCGCCCGTCGCGGCCTCCGCGCCGGCCGTCCAGCCGAACGGGCTCGTCACCACCATCGTGTCCCCGCCCCTGCCGCCGGGGGCGCTCGTGCCGCTGGGGCCGGACGGGCTGCCGCTGTACCGGCAGATCCAGGTGCCCCCGCGGCCCATGCCGCGCCCGGTCGACCTGCCGCCGGGGGAGCGGCCGGCCAGCATGACCCTGCTCAACGTGTGGATTCTGCTGTTCGGCTTCGTCGGCACGCAGCTGGCCTGGACGCTGCGGCCGTTCTTCGGGTCCCCGGACGAGCCGTTCCAGATCTTCCGTCAGATCGAGGGCAACTTCTACGTCGAGATCGTCCGGGCGATCGGTCGGCTGTTCTCCTGAGCTCCGCCGGACCTACTCGCCGGTAACATCTCCGGCATGACTCTCGACATGAAGGCGGTCGCCGCGAACCTCATCGCGGCCGTACCGTTCGCGCGCACCCTCGGCATCGAGATCACCGATCTGGAGGCCGAGGGTGACGCCGTCCGGGCTGTGGCGACGCTCCCCGACGAGGAGCGCCTGCACAACCACGTGGCCGGGCCGCACGCCGGGGCCCTGTTCACGCTCGGCGAGACCGCGTCCGGGGCCGTGGGGATGGCCGCGTTCGGGCCGTACATGCACCTGGGGACGCCGCTGGCGGTGCGGTCGGAGATCGCGTACCTGAAGCTGGCCCGCGGCCCCGTCCGCGCCACCGCGACCCTCGGCCGGCCGGTGAGCGAGGTCGTCGAGGAGCTGACCGCCGGCGGGCGCCCCGAGTTTCCCGTGCACGTCGAGATCAACCGCGCCGACGGCGCCGTCACAACGACCATGACGGTGGTGTGGACGATCCGCCCGAACGGGTAGTTCTGAACTGGGAAGACCCTGTTAACTACTGGAAAGTTTCTTGACTATTACCAAGCCGTGATGTGACCATTTTCGCCAAGCGAAGGGTGGGTCACGCATGGATGCACGCACGGGGGTCGAACTCGGGAGCATGGCCGACGCCGTGCTCCAGCCGGGATTCGTGGGCAAAGAGCCACCACCCTGGCTCCGGCGCCGCCTCGCCGAAGGGCTGGGCGGCGTCGCGCTGTTCGCCCGCAACGTGGTCGACCGCGACCAGGTCGCCGCGCTGACCGCCGCCCTGCGCGCCGAGAAGCCGGACGTCATCGTCGCCATCGACGAGGAGGCCGGCGACGTCACGCGGATCGACGCGCACACCGGCAGCCCCTGGCCCGGCAACCTCGCGCTCGGCGCGATCGACGACCCGGCGCTGACCCGCGACGTCGCCTGCCACATCGGGCGCGACCTGGCCGCGGCCGGCATCACCCTCGACTACGCGCCCGACGCGGACGTCAACAACGACCCGAACAACCCGGTCATCGGCTCCCGCGCGTTCGGCGCCGAGCCCGACCGCGTGGCCCGGCACACCGCGGCCTGGATCATCGGGCTGCAGGAGGCCGGCGTCGCCGCCTGCGCCAAGCACTTCCCCGGGCACGGCAACACCAGCGTCGACTCGCACCTGGACGTGCCGCTGATCAAGGCCGGCCGCGCCGAGCTCGACGCCCTCGAACTGGTCCCGTTCCGGGCCGCCATCGCCGCGGGCGTACAGGCGGTGATGAGCGCGCATCTGCGGGTACCGTCGCTGGATCCCGAAATGCCGGCAACGCTCAGCCGCCGGATCATGACGGACCTGCTCCGGGGCGAACTCGGCTTCGACGGCCTCATCGTCACCGACGGCATCGAGATGCGCGCCATCTCCGACCGCTACGGCCTGGCCAACGCCACAGTCCTCGCGCTCGCCGCCGGCGCCGACGCCATCTGCGTGGGCGGGGAACACGCCGACGAGGAGACCGCGATCATGCTGCGCGACGCGATCGTCGCCGCCGTGCACGCGGGCGAGCTCTCCGAGGAGCGGCTCGCCGACGCCGCCGCGCGGGTCGCCCGCCTGGCCGCCTGGTCGGTCGCGGCCCCGAAGATCGCCCCGGACCCGCGCGCGGCCGCCCTCGGCCTGTCCGCGGCCCGGCGCGCGCTGCGCATCTCCGCCCCCGACGCGCTGTTCCCGCTCGCCGCCGCGCCGCACGTGATCGAGTTCCAGCCCCAGCTCAACCTCGCCATCGCCCCCGAGACCCCCTGGGGCCTGCTGGCGCCGCTGGCCGAGCTGGTGCCGGCGACGGGCGTGCGGCTGTCGTCCCCGGACGGCCTGCCCGACGCGCTGGCGGCCTCGATCGGGCGCCCGCTCGTGCTGGTCGTGCGGGACCCGCACCGCTATCCGTGGATGACGGATTCCCTCAAAGGCGCGTTATCGGTACGTCCCGATGCGATAGTCGTCGAGATGGGCGTCCCGGCCGCGCCTCTGGGTGACGTGCACATCGCGACCTTCGGCGCGACGGCCGCGGCCGGACGCGCGGTGGCGGAGCTGCTCGCGGGACGCCCCTGAGACACCGGGTTGTTACCCGTGTCGGTCTAGCATGCCGGTATGTCTCGCACCCAGTCCCGCCCCGGTCTGCTCGTCGCCGGCATCGTCGCGCTGACGGCCGCCGTCGTCGCGCTCTCCGGCTGCTCCGACGGCACGGCGAGCTCACAGCCCGCGACCGACCCCGACCTGCCGGCCGCCCAGAACCTGCTCAAGGACTCGTCGACGGCGATGGGCGGCATCAAGACCGCCAAGTTCCTCATCACCGCCGACGGCACGATCGCGGGCCTGGCCCTCAAGCGCGCCGAGGGCGTGCTCACCAAGGAGGGCAACGCCCAGGGCACGGCGCAGGTGGAGCAGATGGGCACCACGACCGACCTGAACTTCACGATCGTGGGCCAGACGATGTACCTCAAGGGCCCGACCGGCGACTACCAGCAGCTCCCGCTCGCGCTGGCCGCGTCGGTCTACGACCCGTCGGCGATCCTCGACCCCGAGCGCGGCATCGCGAAGGTGCTGAGCACCGCGACCGACGGCAAGACGGAGGCGTCGGAGAGCGTGGACGGCCAGGCGACGTTCCGTGTGGGCGCCAAGTTCCCGGCCGAGAACCTCTCGAAGATCATCCCCGGCGTGACCGGCTCGGTGCCGGGCAAGGTGTGGATCGCCAAGAACAACACGCGCGTGCTCAAGGCCACCTTCGACCTGCCGGGCACGGGCGACGCCAAGGGCGGCACGGTGACGGTCACCTTCACGGAGTTCGACGCCGCCGTGACGATCACGCCGCCGAAGTGATGCCGCTCGCCGTCGCTCTCGCCCCGGACGCGTGGGCCGCTTCGCGTGGCGTGAAGCCGGATATGTCGGGCGCTTCGCACCGCGACATATCCGACATATCCGGATTGCCGGTAGGTTTCGGTGTTGGCGCTGGTCAGGGCGGCGGGGAGTGATGTGAGCGCGGGTGGCGGTGGCGAGGCTGGGGTTCCCCGCGGGGGCGCGGGGGTGCCGGCCGGCGGGGACGTTGCGGATGCGGGCGCCGCTTCCGGGGACGGAGTGGGGGCGCCTGCGGGCGCTTTGGGCGTGGGCGGGGCGGTTGTTGGCGGCGCGGGGGCGGGTGGCGGCGTGGGCGTGGCGAACGAGGGTGGCGACCCGGACGGGACCGGCGCGCGCGGGGGAACGGGTGGCGGTGTGGCCGAGGCGGCTCTGGCCGGCGCGGGCGCGTGGGCCGGTGGCGACCCGGGCGCGGCGGCTGGGAGCGACACGGGCGGGGCCGCTGGCGGCGGCGGGGGCGCCGTGGCTGGGAGTGGCGTGGGCGGGGCGGCTGGGAGTGGCGGCGTTCGGGTCCGGCGGCGGCTGGCTATCGGGGTCGGCGGGGTCACGGTGTTGCTGGCGGCTTTGGACGCGTACGTCGTTGTGGGGGTGCTGACCGACATCCTCGACGCGCTGCACATTGCGACCAATCGGCTCGAGCGCGTTACGCCGGTCGTGACGTTGTTCCTGCTCGGGTACATCGCTGGGATGCCGTTGCTCGGGTCTCTCTCGGATCGGCTCGGGCGGCGGGCGGTGCTCGTCGGGTGCCTGGTCGGGTTCGCGGGCGGGTCGGCGCTCACCGCGGCGTCCGGAGACTCCGTCTGGCTGCTCGCGAGCGGGCGGGCGGTGCAGGGGCTGGCCGGCGGGGCGCTGCTGCCGGTTACGCTCGCGCTGGCCGGGGACCTCTGGGCCGAACGGCGGCGGGCGGCCGTGCTCGGGGTCGTCGGGGCCGCGCAGGAGCTCGGGAGTGTGCTCGGGCCGCTGTACGGGGTCGGGCTCGCCGCGCTCTTCGGCTCGTGGCGCGGGATCTTCTGGCTCAACATTCCGCTTGCGGCGGTTGCGATTGTGCTCGTGTGGGCGGCGTTGCCGGGGCGGGCTCAGGGGGTACCGCCGCGAAAAACTGATGTCGTTGGTGGGTTGTTGCTGGCCGTGACGCTCGGTGCGGCGGTGGTGGCGCTCTACAACCCGGATCCCGAGCGCGCCGTGCTGCCGCCGTGGGGCGGGTGGGCGCTCGCCGGGGCCGGGGGCGTGGCGCTGCTGTTCGTGCTCTGGGAGGCGCGGGCGCGTACGCGGCTGGTCGACCTGCGCGGGGCGCGGCGGCGGCCGTTCTTGGCCGCGCTGGGGGCCAGCTTCTGCGCGGGCGCGGCGCTGATGGTGACGCTGGTCGACGTGGAGCTGGTGGCTCAGACGCTGCTCGGGCGCGGCGGGGTGCAGGGGACACTGGTGCTCACCCGGTTCCTGGTCGCCCTGCCGGTCGGTGCGGTCCTGGGCGGGTGGCTGGTGGCGCGCCTCGGGGAGCGTCTGGTCGCCGTGGCGGGACTGGTGGTGGCCGCGGCCGGGTACGTTCTCGTGGCCGGCTGGCCCGCCGACGTGCTGTCCCGGCACTACCTGGGCTTCCTGCCCCGCCTCGACACCGACCTCGTGATCGCGGGCTTCGGGCTCGGGCTCGTCATCGGCCCGCTGTCGTCGGCGATCCTGCGCGCGACGCCGGCCGCCCAGCACGGCGTGGCGTCGTCGGCGGTGGTCGTGGCGCGCATGATGGGCATGCTGATCGGGGTCGCGGCGCTCACCGCCTGGGGGCTGCACCGATTCCACGAGCTCACCGCGCACCTGAACTTCCCGCTCGTGTTCGGCAAGTCCCCGGACGAGCAGCGCCGGCTCCTGGACGCCTACAAGGGGGCGCTGCAGGCGGCGTTGCGCACGGAGTACCGCGAGATCTTCCTCGCCACCGCGGTCATCTGCGTGCTGGGGGCGGTGTGCGCTCTGCTCCTGCCCGGGCGTACGGCGGCGTCCGCCGTGGGTCAGACGTAGCCGCCCGCGCGGGCGAGGGAGCAGATCGCGATCAGGCGCAGGGCCGGCCACTCCACGCTCGACCAGTCGATGTCGGCCGTCGGGGGCAGCTGCCACTGGGCCTCGATGAGGGCGTCGCGCACGGCGGCGGCGTGCTGGTCGATCACGGCCTGCAGGCCCGCGGACTCGCGCGCCGCGGCCAGCCCGGTCTCGCCGAGCCAGGTCATGAGGCCGTTGAGCGTCGATCGCGCGACGCTGCGGCGGGTGGCCTCCGCGTAGTCTCCGAAGGCGCCCTTACCGGCTGCGGTGTAGCTCGTGTCGTTGGACATGCCACCGACTTCGGCCGTCGCGAACCCGGCTGAAACGCCTGAACCGGCCCGCACCCCGCAATACCCGGGCCGCTCCCGAACGCCCGGTGCCCGCATCTCCCGGGCCGGCCGCGTGGCGGGTTGGGAGCGTTCCGCAGAGCAACCGCACGGCGCACCAGACCCGTCCCAAGCGCCGTGAACGCCGCGAGGGCGAAAGCCGACACGCCCGGCGCCGCGCGGGATGAGCGGGAACGCCAGGTGGCAACACGAGACTCCGTCATATTCGGACCTGACAGGCCTATACCCCGGCAGGCGATAAATCCGATAAGTCGAGGCGCGGAGCGCCCGACTTATCGGGCCGAACACCAGGCGAGGCGGTGGCCCGGGCCGCACCCCGGGCCACCCCGTTCCCCGCCACCGAGTCCGCTGTGGAGAGAGGAGGGCGGACTCAGTTGTAGCTGCGGGCCTTGGACTCGTCCGGCATCAGCACCCACAGCACGATGTAGATCACGAACTGCGGGCCCGGCAGCAGGCACGAGATGACGAAGATCAGCCGCATGATGTTGGGCGAAATGCCGAAGCGGCGGGCGAGGCCTGAGCAGACGCCGGCGATCCAACGGTTGTCACGGGGCCTGACGAGACTGGACATCCTCGCTCCTTCGTCGATGTGTATCTCCAACGGTAGGAATGCCCGGGCGTTCTTCCCTCCAACCTTTGACCGAAATCGTGCGCCCCAACCACTAGGGATTGCTCCGCACGGGTAGCCGGTCGGTTGCCGCGCGTTGCTTGCCGGTTGACCGGCTAACACCCACCGTGACGGACCCGATGCCCACTGCGTCAGACCTCACCTGTTCCCGAACGGAAGGCCTACGTCCAGTGACCCGGTTCGCCCGCCGCGCCCGTCTCGGCCGGTGTCGCGCACGTCGTCGAGGCGGTGGGTGCCGTCGCCGCGGACGACGCGGCCGCCTCGTCGCCGCCGCGCGCAAGCACAGCAGCTACATGGTCAGCAGGAACTTCTTCGATCACACGGGCTCCGGCGGCAGCAACTTCGTGCAGCGCGAGGTCGCGGCCGGGTGCACCGCCGGTGCCTCGGCCGAGAACATCGCGTGGGGTTACCGCACCGCGCAGGACGTGGTCACCGGCTGGATCAACAGCCCGGGGCGCCGCGCCGACATCCTCAACTGCACGAGCGTGGCGGTCGGCGTCGGCCTGGCCTACAAGGCGGACGGCACCCGTACTGGACGCAGGACTTCGGCCGAGTGTGAACAGCGTGTAGAAAGCATGAGTGACCCTCACTCTTCGTAGAGTGCTGCTGCTGGCGAGCGCCGCCCTGGTGCTCGCCGGCTGCGGCGACGAACAGGCGGCCAAGCCGCCCGAGGCGAAGTCCAACGCGGCCGCCTACGACGCCGTCGACGTGTGCGCGCTCGCCACCGACGAGCAGTACAAGACCGCGCTGGGCGAGAACGCCGCCGGCAAGGAGCGCCGGGACACCGCGAGCCTCAAGGCGTGCGCGGTCGACGGCTCGTCCGGCGCGTTCTACATCTTCCTGAGCATCCTGCGCCCGGCCATGGCCGCGCCCGAGCAGGTCGACTACGACAAGGCCGCGGCACAGGGGGCCAAGGACGTGGATGCCAGGACGTTCTCGTTCTTCGATGACGGCCAGGCGTACGTCGAGACCTCTGACGGCGACCTGGTGCTGCGCGCGTCGTTCGTGTACTACGTCGACAGCGGCAAGATCACCGATGGGCCGGGAATCGTCAACCGCCTACATACGCTGCTCGGGCAGATGACACAGAAAGTCTAGGAGCGGTTCACTGCGCCTGCCTACCGTGCGGGCGATGAAGAATCTTCGACGCGTCGGCCTCGGCGTAGGCATCGGCGCGCTGGCGCTCACCCTCACGGCGCCGAGTGCCGGCGCCCACGAGGGCCACGACGGCCGGGCGACCCTCACCGGCTGGGCCCAGCTGCCGGCGGCGACGTTCGTCTCCGCGAGCGACCCCTCCGGTGCGCTGCTGGGCGGCACCCCGTCCAACGGCATCACCCCGCCCTTCGACGACCAGCCGATCCAGGGCTTCAGCGGCATCGTCAAGAACGGCGACGGCACGTTCGACGTCATCTCCGACAACGGCTACGGCAACAAGGCCAACAGCGGCGACTTCGTGCTGCGCATCCACCACCTGGCGCCCGACTACGGCAACAAGACCGTCGACGTGCTGGGCGGCATCAACCTGACCGACCCGAACAGCTTCGTACCGTTCGCACTGACCCGCAAGGACAGGGTGCTCACCGGCGCCGACTTCGACATCGAGTCGATCCAGCGGGTCAAGGACGGCTCGTACTGGATCGGCGACGAGTTCGGCCCGTACCTGCTGCACTTCGACCGGGCCGGGCGCCTGCTGCAGGCCCCGATCTCGCTGCCCGGCGTGCGCGCGCCGGAGAACCCCGAGGGCAACCCGAACCTGAACAGCAGCAAGGGCTTCGAGGGCATGGCGCAGTCGCCCGACGGCCGCACGCTCTACCCGCTGCTGGAGGGCACGGTGGCCGGCGACCCGGCCGGTGCGCTGCGCTTCAACGAGTTCGACCTGGGCAAGCAGAAGTACACCGGCAAGGTGTACACGTACCAGCTGGAGGACCCCAGCAACTCGATCGGCGACGCGATCGCCGTCGACGACGACCGGTTCCTGATCATCGAGCGCGACCAGGGCCAGGGCGCCACCGCCAAGCTCAAGCGGATCTACCTGGCCGACAAGCGCGACCGCAACCACGACGGCAAGATGGACAAGACGCTGGTCGCCGACCTCATGAACATCGCCGACCCGCGCCACCTGTTCAGCTCGGCCGACACGTTCACGTTCCCGTTCCAGACCATCGAGGACGTCGTGATCCTCGACGACCGCACGCTGGGCGTGGTGAACGACAACAACTTCCCGTTCTCCAGCGGCCGCACCGCGGGCCAGCCGGACAACGACGAGTTCATCACCATCCGCCTGGCCGACAACCTGCACGCGGACAAGCGTTTCCTGCGCTGATGCAAACAGCGGTGTGCGGCCCGGGAAGCCGTGGAAGTTACGGCACCAGGCTGCACACCGCGAGCAGGCGCAGCATCGCCCACGTCGGGCGCGACCAGTCGTCGAGAGGGTCGTCGGCGTCGCGGGCCGCGTCGCGGATCGCCGCCGAGTAGCCGGCCAGGGCGACCGGGTCGAGCAGGGACCCGCCGAGCGAGTCGCGGATCGCGGCCGCGTGCTGGTCGACCCGCGCGAGCAGGTCGGGGCGTCCGGCGATCGCCGCGCGGCCGGGGAGGCCGATGGTGTTGGCGAGCTCGGCCAGACCGGCGCGCGCGATCCAGGCGCGGCGGCCGGCGGTCAGCTCATCGAATGGGGCACTCACGTCGCGACGATAAGCCGAGCGTGCAAGCTTGCACAGCCCCGACATGCCCGCACCCGGCCGGGCCCGGGCCAGGACGAGCCGAACCGCCAGGTTCGCCCGGTTCGTCCGGTGGGTAATTGGACCCGCATGGCCGATCGCGAGGAGCCCACGAACCGGCGCGGTGAGACGCCCGACGAGCGGTTCGACCGGAATTGGACCGAACTGCTCCAGGAACTGCGGGTCGCGCAGACGGGCGTGCAGATCCTCTTCGCGTTCCTGCTGACGCTGCCGTTCAACGACCGATTCGCGACAGTGTCCCCGGAACAGAAGATCACCTATATCGCCACACTGGTGTGCACCGGTCTGTCCACGCTGTGCCTCATCGCGCCGGTGAGCCACCATCGCATTCTCTTCCGGCGCGGCCGCAAGCGGGAACTGGTCGAGTCGAGCAGCAATCTCGCGGGTGTGGGCCTCTGGTTTCTGTGGCTCTCGATCGTGGGCGCGATATTCCTGATCTTTCAGGTCGTCGTGGGAATGTCCTGGGCGGTCGGCGTGAGCGCCGCGTTCGCTGCAGCTTTCATCGGGATCTGGTACATCCTGCCCACCGTGAAGCGTTGAAGCGCTTCACATCTTGACAGTCCCGCCGCGCTGAGACACCTTGGGAACGCTCCCACCGTCTTTCCGCCAAAGGGGTGTCTGTGCAGCGCAAATTACCCATCGCCATTGCGGCGGCATTGTTGGTCGTCCCGCTGAGCGCATCGGTGGCCCACGCCGACCCAGCGGAACAGATCGTCAACGGTACCTTCGACAACGGCACCGACCCGTGGTGGTGGACCGGGAACTCGCCGGCGTCCGTCATCGACGGGCGACTGTGTGCCAACATTCCCGCGGGCACCACCAACCCGTGGGACGCCATCATCGGGCAGAACGCGATCACCTTGCAGGCCGGCGAGTCGTACCGTCTCGCGTTCTCGGCCAGCGCCTCGGTCCCGGTCACCGTGCGCGCCAACGTGCAGCTCGCCGACCCGCCGTACACGCAGGAGATTTCGGAGGCCCCGCAGCTGACCCCGGAGCCCCAGAACTTCAGCTACACGTTCACCGCGGCCGCCGACACCGGCGGTGGGCAGGTCGCGTTCCAGGTCGGCGGCAGCGCGTCCGCCTACACCTTCTGCGTCGACGACGTCTCGCTGCAGGGCGGCGCCCCGCCGCCCGTGTACGTGCCGGACACCGGTCCGCGGGTGCGGGTCAACCAGGTCGGGTACCTCGCGAACGGCCCGAAGCAGGCCACCGTCGTGACCGAGGCGACCGCGGCCCTGCCCTGGCAGCTGCGCAACGCCGCCGGCACCGTGGTCGCGAGCGGCACCACGACCCCGCGCGGGGTCGACGCCACGAGCGGGCAGAACGTGCAGACGGCCGACTTCTCACGGTACAAGACCCAGGGGAAGGGCTTCACGCTCACCGCCGACGGCGAGACCAGCGTGCCCTTCGACATCGGCGCGAACGGCTCCTACGAGCAGCTGCGCGCCGACGCGCTGTCCTGGTTCTACGTGCAGCGCAGCGGCATCGAGATCTCCGACGCGATCGCGCCCGGGTACGGCCGCAAGGCCGGGCACCTCGGCGTCGCGCCGAACCAGGGCGACACCGACGTGCCGTGCCAGGCCGGCGTGTGCGACTACCGGCTGGACGTGCGCGGCGGCTGGTACGACGCCGGCGACCACGGCAAGTACGTCGTCAACGGTGGCATCGCGGCGTACCAGCTGATGAGCACCTTCGAGCGCTCGAAGGTGGCCACCAGTGCCCAGCCCCAGGAGCTCGCCGACGGCTCCCTGCGCCTGCCGGAGCACGGCAACCAGGTGCCGGACGTGCTCGACGAGGCCCGCTGGGAGCTCGAGTTCCTGCTGCGCATGCAGGTGCCCGCGGGCCAGCCGCTGGCCGGGATGGTGCACCACAAGGTGCACGACCAGAACTGGACCGGCCTGCCGCTCGACCCGGCGGCCGACCCGCAGCCGCGCGAGCTGCACCCGCCGTCGACCGCGGCCACGCTGAACCTGGCGGCCACGGCGGCGCAGGGCGCCCGGCTCTTCGCCCCGTACGACAAGGCGTTCGCGGCCAAGCTGCTCGCGGCGTCCCGGACGGCGTACGCGGCGGCGGTGGCCCACCCGGCGGTCTACGCCCTGGGCAGCGACGGCAACGGCGGAGGCGCGTACGACGACGCCGACGTGACCGACGAGTTCTACTGGGCGGCGGCGGAGCTGTACATCAGCACCGGCGAGAAGACCTACCGCGACGCGGTCACCACCTCCAAGTGGCACACCGCTGACGTCTTCAAGCCCGAGGGCTTCAGCTGGGGCTTCACCGCCGCGCTGGGCCGGCTCGACCTGGCGACCGTGCCCAACGGCCTGCCGGACCGCGACCGGGTGCGCCAGTCCGTGGTGGACGGCGCGAAGGGGTACCTCGCGACGGTGCGCGCCAACCCGTACGGCATCGCGTACGCGCCCGGCACCGGCAAGTACGAGTGGGGCTCGAACAGCGCCGTGCTCAACAACCTCGTCGTCATCGCGACCGCCTACGACCTGACCGGGTCGGCGGACTTCCGCGACGGGGTCGCGAGCGGCATGGACTACCTGCTCGGCCGCAACGCGCTCAACCAGTCCTACGTCACGGGCTACGGCGAGCGCGCGTCGCAGAACCAGCACACGCGCATCTACGCGCACCAGCTCAACGCGGCGCTGCCGCACCCGCCGGCGGGCTCCCTCGCGGGCGGGCCGAACTCCAACCTGCAGGACCCGCTCGCGCAGAAGCTGCTGCAGGGCTGTTCGCCGCAGTTCTGCTACGTGGATGACATCAACTCGTACTCCACGAACGAGATCGCCATCAACTGGAACTCGACGCTGTCCTGGGTGGCCTCGTTCATGGCCGACCAGGGCGAGGGCGGCGCGCCGGCGGCGTCGGCGTGCTCGGTGCAGTACAGCACCGTGCTCAACCTCGGCGGCGTGTTCATCGCGCAGGCGACGGTGCGCAACACGAGCCGGCAGACGCTGAACGACGTGCGGGTGCGCTTCGCCTACACCGGCACCCAGAAGGTGGAGCTGGCCGTGAACGGCACGGCGACGCAGACCGCCGCGAGCGTCGAGCTGGCGCCGCGGGACTCGCGGCTGAGGCCGGGCGAGCAGACCACGGTCCTGCTCGTCGGGACCGTGGCGTGGGGCCCGAACGCGGCCCCGGCGACGTTCCGCTGCGGTTAGAGAACTATCGGCGGCCCCCTGCTCGGAGCGCTTCGAGCAGGGGGCCGATCGCGTCCAGGGAGTGCCCGCTCACCACGGCGTCGCAGTGCGGCCACGCGGCTGCCATGCCGCCCACGAGCGGGCGGTAGCGCGGGCTCTGGGTGCGCGGGTTGACCCAGACGATGCGGTGGGCGAGGCGGCGCAGGCGGGCCATCTCGACGCCGACCGGGGCCGGGTCGCCGGTCTCCCAGCCGTCCGACACGATGAGCACGACGGCGCCGCGGGCCAGGCCCCGGCGGCCGTACTCGTCGTTGAACCGCCGCAGCGCCGCCCCGATGCGCGTGCCGCCCGACCAGTCCGGGGCGGCCTGCCCGGCCCGCTGCAGCGCCGCCGCCGGGCTCGTGCGGCGGGCCAGGAGCCGGGTCAGGCGCGTCAGCCGCGTGGCGAACGTGAACACCTCGGCGCGGGAGGCGCCGGCCGCGCAGTACAACAGCTGGATCATGGCCCGCGCGTAGGGCTCCATCGACCCGGAGATGTCGCACAGCACCACGAGCCGGCGGGGCTTCTCGCGGCGCGTCCGGCGGGGCAGCGCCAGCGGCTCGCCGCCCGTCCGGCGGGCCTTGCGCAGGGTGGCCCGCAGGTCGATGCGGCGCCCGTCGGCGGCCGGGCGCCAGCGGCGGCTGCGGCGCGGCGGGGTGGCGAACCGCAGGAGCTTCATGAGCTCGGCGAGGCGGGCGAGCTCGTCGTCGCTGAGCGTGGCGAAGTCCCGCGTGGCCAGCCGCTCGGAGGCGCTGCCCGTGACCCCGACCGAGACCTCGCGGGACGGCGACTCGCCCGGGCCGTCGGCCAGGTTCAGGCCGGTGGAGCTGGGCGAGGACAGGGCCCCGGCGGCGTTGAGGTCACCGCGGAACTCGGCGATGTCGCTGTAGCCCCGGAAGACCGCGTCGAAGACGGCGTCCAGCACCGCGAACTGGGTGGGCGAGGAGACGAGCGTCGCCCGGGCGCAGCGGTGCAGCTCGTCGACCGTCCGCGGGTCCAGCACCGCGATGGCCTGGGCGAAGCGGGCGGCGCGGTCCGGCCCGACGGAGAGGCCGGCCTGGTGCAGGGCCGCGCCGAACGCGGCGACCAGGTCAGCCAGCGATGTCGGCGAGACCGGCACGCGCCGTCTCCTCGTCCTCGCGGTACTTCAGCACGGCGCCGAGCGTCATGTCCGCCGACGCCGAGTCGAGCCCCAGGCCGAGCAGCTGCAGGGCGTTGGCCCACGAGATCGCCTCGGCCACGCCCGGCGGCTTGACCAGGTCCATCCCCCGCAGCCGGGACACCGCGCCGGCGACCCGCTCGGCGAGCGGCCCCGCCGCGCCGGGCACGCGGCGGCGGATGATGGCGGCCACGCGCGCCTGGTCCGGGTAGCCGATCCAGTGGTACAGGCAGCGGCGCAGGAGCGCGTCGTGCAGGTCGCGGGTCCGGTTCGAGGTGAGGACCACGACGGGCGGCACGACCGCGACCCGGGTGCCCAGCTCGGGGATGGTGACCGAGCCCTCGGCGAGCAGCTCGAACAGGAATGCCTCGAACTCGTCGTCGGCCCGGTCGACCTCGTCGATGAGCAGCACCGCCGGGCGCGGCCCCGGGTGCTCGATCGCGGCCAGCAGCGGGCGGCGCAGCAGGTACTCGGGGGCGAAGAGGTCCGCCTCGCGCGGGGTCTCGCCGCGCGCCTCGGCCAGCCGGATGCCGAGCAGCTGACGCGGGTAGTTCCACTCGTACAGCGCCTCGGCCGCGCTGAGCCCCTCGTAGCACTGCAGCCGGATCAGCGGCGTGTCCAGCGCGGCCGCGAGCGCCCCGGCCGCGGCCGTCTTGCCGACCCCGGGCTCGCCCTCCAGCAGGATCGGCTGGCCCATCCGCACGGCCAGGAACAGCGCGGTGCCCAGCGCGGGATCGGTGAGGTACCCCTGGCGGTCCAGCCCCGCGACGAGCCCGTCGACGCCGTCGATCACAGGTACCGGGCCGGGTCGTCGGCGAACGCGCGGCGGCAGCCGGTGCCGCAGAAGTAGTACGCGACCCCCTCGTGCTGGTAGTGCAGCGCGTCGGGGGCGATCACCACGTCCATGTTGCAGACCGGGTCCTTGGCCGTCGCGACGGGCACCGGCGTCGGCGCGGTCTGCCGGGGGCGCAGCGCGATGATCTCGGCCAGCACCGACAGCGCGATCTCGTGCGGCGTCCGCGCGCCGATGTCCAGCCCGGCGGGGGCGTGGATCGAGCCCCGCTCGTCCTCGGTCACCGCGAGCTCGCCCAGCACCGCGGCCGCGCGCTTGCGGCTGGCGACCAGCGCGATGTACGGCGTCCGGGCCTTCAGGGCGGCGGCCAGGACCCCGGCCTCGTCGCGGCCGTGCGAGGCGACCACGACGGCGTCGGCGTCGGGCGGGACCGCGGCGCCGGGCTCGTCCACCCGGCGCCCCTCCCAGCCCACGGCCCCGGCCACGTCGACCAGGGCCCGGGCGACGGGCGCCTCGCCGAACACGAAGACCAGCGGCGCGGGGATCATGGCTTCCAGAAAGATTTCGAGCGTACCGCCGGAAAGGCAGGGATTCGCCACGGTCAGCAGCCCCTCCGCGCCCGGGCGGTCCTCGGGACCGTCGTCGTCGGGCGTGATGCGCAGCAGGGCCGACTCGCCCGTCGCCAGGAGCTTGAGCCCCTGGAGACGGACGGTCGACTCGGCACAGGTGCCGCCGACGAACCCCTCCAGCGTGCCGTCCGGCAGGACCAGCGCGCGGTCGCCGGCCTTGGCGCTGGTGGGGCGCTCCGCCCGCACCACCGTCGCCAGGACGAAGGGGGTGCGGGCGTCGCGCAGCTGATCGGCGCGGTGCAGGAGGCTCATTTAGCTGATCGCCATATCGGTTCGGATCGGGTTGCCCTGCACGGCCCGCCACACGTTGGACGGCGTGAGGGGCATGTCGGCGTGGCGTACCCCGAAGGGCTTGACGGCGTCGAGGACGGCGTTGACGACCGCGGCCGGGGAACCGACCGTGGCGGACTCGCCGACGCCCTTGGCGCCGATCGGGTGGTGCGGCGACGGCGTGACGGTCTCGCCGAGCTCCCACGAGGGGCACTCCAGCGACGTCGGCAGTAGGTAGTCCATGAGCGACGCGCCGAGGTGGTTGCCGTCCTCGTCGAACGCCATGAGCTGCATGAGCGCCATGCCGATGCCGTCCGCGAGGCCGCCGTGGACCTGCCCCTCGACGATCATCGGGTTGATGCGCACGCCGCAGTCGTCGACCGCGATGAACCGGCGCACCTTGACCTGGCCCGTCGCCGGGTCCACGTCCACGACGCAGACGTAGGCGCCGAACGGGTACGTCAGGTTCGGAGGGTTGTAGACCGTCGTCGCGTCGAGGTGGCCCTCGACGCCCTCGGGCAGCTCGAGGCTCGAGTGCGCGGCCATGGCGATCTCCTGGATCGTCCGGCCCTGGTCCGGGTCGCCCTTGACGAAGAAGCGGCCCTTCTCCCAGTCCAGGTCGTCCGGGGACACCTCCAGCATCGCCGAGGCCACGATCCGGGCCCGGTCGCGCACCTTGCGGGCGACGATCGCCGTGGCCGCGCCGGAGACCGGGGTCGAGCGCGAGCCGTAGGTACCGAGGCCGAAGGGGGTCTGATCGGTGTCGCCGTGCACGACGTCGATGTCGTCGGGGGAGATGCCGAGCTCCTCGGCCACGATCTGCGCGAACGTGGTCTCGTGGCCCTGGCCCTGGGTCTGCACCGACAGGCGCAGCACCGCCTTGCCGGTCGGGTGTACCCGCAGCTCGGCGCCGTCGGCCATGCCCAGCCCGAGGATGTCCATGTGCTTGCGCGGGCCCGCGCCCACGCCCTCGGTGAAGAAGCTCAGGCCGATGCCCATGTACTCGCCCCGCTCGCGCTTCTCCGCCTGCTCCTTGCGCAGCTGCTCGTACCCGACCATGTCCAGCGCCAGCCGCAGCGCCTTCGGGTAGTCGCCGGAGTCGTACTCCCAGCCGGTCGGCGTGGTGTAGGGGAACTGCTCCGGCTTGAGCAGGTTCTTCATCCGCAGCTCGGCCGGGTCCATCTTCAGCTCGTAGGCCAGCACGTCGATCATGCGCTCGACGAGGTACACCGCCTCGGTGATCCGGAACGAGCAGGCGTACGCCACGCCGCCGGGCGCCTTGTTCGTGTACACCCCCGTGACGTCGCACGAGGCCGCCTCCAGGTCGTAGGACCCGGTGAAGATGTGGAAGAAGCCGGCCGGGAACTTCGTCGGCTGGGCGGTGCCGTTGAAGGCGCCGTGGTCGGCGAGCACCTTGACCCGCAGGGCGCGGATCTTGCCGTCCTTCGTCGCCGCGATCTCGCCGTGCATGTGGTAGTCGCGGGCGAACGCGGTGGAGGTCAGGTGCTCGTTGCGGTCCTCCATCCACTTGACCGGCTTGCCGGTGACGATCGAGCCGACGATCGCCAGGACGTAGCCGGGGTAGATGCCGACCTTGCCGCCGAAGCCGCCGCCGATGTCGGGCGAGATCACCCGGATCTTGTGCTCGGGCAGGCCGGCGACGAGCGCGTACACGGTGCGGTGGGCGTGCGGCGCCTGCGTGGTCGAGTAGATCGTGAGCTTGCCGCTGACCTTGTCGAAGTCGGCGACGGCGCCGCAGGTCTCCAGCGGCGACGGGTGGACCCGCGGGTAGAGCACGTCCTCGGCCACCACGACCTCGGAGTCGGCGAAGACCGCATCGGTCTTCTCCTTGTCGCCCGCGCTCCAGTCGAAGATGTGGTTGTCGGTCTTGCCCTCCTTGTCGTCCCGGATGACCGGGGCGCCGGGGGCGAGGGCCTGCTTGGCGTCGGCGACGACCGGCAGCGGCTCGTAGTCGACCTCGATGAGCTCCAGGGCGTCGCGCGCGATGTAGTGGTTCTCCGCCACCACGAACGCGACCTCCTGGTTCTGGAAGCGCACCTTGTCCGTCGCGAGCACCGCCTGGGTGTCGTACGACAGCGTGGGCATCCAGGCCAGCTTGAGGCTCTCGAGCGTGGCGCCGGTGATGACCGCCTTGACGCCGGGCAGCGCCTCGGCGGCGCTCGTGTCGATCGAGATGATCTTCGCGTGCGCGTACGGGCTGCGCAGGAAGGCCCCGTGCAGCATCCCGGGCAGGCGGACGTCGTCGACGTAGTTGCCCCTGCCCCGCACGAACCGCGCGTCCTCCTTGCGGTGCATGCGGCCGAAGCCCATGGGCGTCTCAGTAACTGTCATTTGGTCGCCGCCCACTGGATCGATCGGACGATGTTTTCGTACCCGGTGCAACGGCAGAGCTGGCCGGAGATGGCCTCGCGGATCTCGCGCTCCGACGGGTCGGGGTTCTGGTCCAGCAGCGCGCGGGCGGTGATCAGCATGCCCGGGGTACAGAAGCCGCACTGCAGGCCGTGGCACTGCACGAAGCCCTCCTGCACCGGGTCGAGGCCGTCGGCGCGCTCGAGGCCCTCGACGGTGCCGACCCGCTTGCCGTCGGCCATGACCGCGAGCACGGTGCACGACTTGACCGGCACGTCGTCAAGCGTCACGGTGCACACGCCGCAGTTGGAGGTGTCGCAGCCCCAGTGCGTGCCAGTGAGGCCGAGCTCGTTGCGCAGGAAGTGCACGAGCAGCAGGCGGGGCTCGACATCGCGGGTGTGTTGCTCGCCGTTGACCGTCACGGTGATCTGCATGCTCAGGCCTCCTGCCCCCGGGCCCGGGCGGCCGCGGCGCGCAACGCGCGCGTGGTGAGCTCGCCGGCGAGGTGGCGCTTGTAGTCGACCGGTCCGCGCTGGTCGGCGACCGGGTTGGTGTGCTCGGCGGCGATGCGCCCCGCCTCGGCGAACGTCTCCTCGGTGGCCGGCCGGCCGACCAGGAACTCCTGGGCCGCGGTGGCCCGGAAGTGCTCGGCGCCGACGGCGGCCAGGCCGATGCCGGCGCGCTGGACGGTGCCGCCGGACAGCCACAGGGCGGCCCCGGCCGCGGCGACGGCCCAGTCGCCGACGCGGCGCTCGACCTTGAGGTACGCCGAGCCCCCGCCCGGCCGGATCGGCACCAGGATCTCGATGAGCAGCTCGCCGGCCTCGACCACGGTCTCGTACGGCCCGACGTGGAACTCCGTCAGCGGCACGGTCCGCGACCCCCGCGGGCCCTGCACGACCACCGACGCGTCGACGGCGGCGAACGCGGCCGAGAGGTCCTCGGCCGGGTCGGCCTGGCACAGCGAGCCGCCGACCGTGCCGCGGTTGCGCACCAGCGGGTCGGCGATCACCTTCTCGGCGTCGGCGAAGATGCGGTAGTGCTCCTCGACCAGCGGCGAGGCGAGCAGCTCGGCGTGGCGCGTGAGGGCGCCGATGCGCAGCTGCGAGCCGTCGACCCGGATATAGGACAGTTCGGCCACATCGTTGATGTCGATCAGTGCGGTGGGCCGGGCCAGGCGGAGCTTCATCATCGGGATGAGGCTGTGTCCGCCGGCGATGACCCGGGCGTCCTCCCCGTACTGCTCCAGCAGTTGCAGGGTTTGACCGACGCTCGTGGCCTTCGCGTACTCGAATGCGGCGGGTACTTGCATCGCGCCTCCGGTCTTTCGGATACAGACAATCAGCATCGTCGTCCTCGGGCCGTTATCGGACAACCCCCGAGTGTCTGTGGATCTGCTGCGCGAATGCAAGATTGACGCGTGGGCGGGCGGAAGCGGGCGACGGGAATCGTCGAGCAGGTCGATGGCGGCGTGGCCGAGCTGTGCCCGGACGACGGGCGGCCCGGGCGGTGGACGCTGCTGCTGGACGGGTACCCGCAGTCCGCGCTCGACCTGGAGGATCCGCGGCAGCTGGACTTCGAGTACATGCGGCGCATCGCCTCGGTCATCGACGCGATGGCCCCGGCCCGCGCGCCGCTGTCGGTGCTGCACCTGGGCGGGGGCGCGCTGACGCTGCCGCGGTACGTGGCGGCGACCCGGCCCGCCTCGGCCCAGCGCGTGGTCGAGCGCGACGCGGCGCTCATCGCGTTCGTGCGCCGCGAGCTGCCGCTGCCGCGCGGGGCCGACATCCGGGTGCGCGCGGCCGACGCCCGGGAGGCGGTCGAGACGCTCGCCCCGGGCCGCTTCGACCTGGTCATCGCCGACGTCTACGGCGGGGCCCGGGTGCCGGCCCACCTGGCCTCGCTGGAGTTCCTGACCGCGGCCGCGCGGCTGCTGCGCCCCGGCGGGGTCTACGTGGCCAACCTGGCCGACGGCTCCGGGCTCGCGTTCACCCGGGGGCAGGTCGCCACGCTGCGGCGGGTGTACGGCGAGGTCGTACTGCTCGCCGAGCCGGGCGTGCTGCGCGGGCGCCGCTTCGGCAACGTGATCCTGGCCGCCGCGGCCGAGCCGGGGCGCATCCCGCAGGCGCCGCTGGCCCGGGCGGGCGCGGCCGACCCGTTCCCGGCCCGGCTCGTGGCCGGCGACGACCTGACCGACCTGGTCGCGGGCGCCCGAGTGGTGACGGACGCGACGGCCACGGCGAGCCCCCCGCCGCCGGCCAATTTGTTCTGAGTGGTTGTTACCGACCAGTTCCCGGGATGCGGCTTAGTGATCGTTCAGGTTCCGCTTACAGTTCCGGAATGCTCGAATTCGACATCGTCCCGGCCGAGCGCCGCCCGGCGGCCGAGCGCGCCGCCCTGCTCGTCGACCCTGGGTTCGGCCGCGTGTTCACCGACCACATGGTCACGATCCGGTACGCCGAGGGCGAGGGCTGGCACGACGCCCGCCTGGTTCCGTTCGGGCCGCTCTCGCTCTCCCCGGCCACCGCGGCGCTGCACTACAGCCAGGAGCTGTTCGAGGGGCTGAAGGCGTACGCGCTGCCGGACGGCAGCGTCGGGCTGTTCCGCCCCGACGCCAACGCGCGCCGGCTGAACGCGACCGCCGAGCGCCTGGCGATGCCGCAGTTGCCGGAGGAGCTGTTCCTGAAGGCGGTCCGGACGCTGGTCGAGGCCGACCGGGACTGGGTGCCGGCGGGCGAGGGGCAGAGCCTGTACGTCCGACCGTTCATGATCGCCACGGACCCGTTCCTGGGCGTGCGGCCCTCGTCGGAGTACCTCTTCGCCGTGATCGCCTCCCCGTCGGGCGCGTACTTCTCCGGCGGCGCGAAGCCGGTCACGGTCTGGATCTCGCAGGACTACTCGCGGGCCGCGCCGGGCGGGACGGGCCACGTGAAGGCCGCCGCCAACTACGCGGTGAGCCTGCGCGCCCAGGCCCAGGCCCAGGACGCGGGCTGCGACCAGACGGTCTTCCTCGACGCGGTGGAGCACCGCTGGATCGAGGAGTCGGGCAGCATGAACCTCTTCTTCGTGTACGGCTCGCCCGACGCGCCCGTGCTGGTGACCCCGCCGCTGAACGGCTCGATCCTGCCCGGCGTGACCCGCGACTCCGTCATCGCGCTGGCCCGCCACCGCGGCTGGACGGTGCACGAGCGGCCGTACTCCGTCGACGAGTGGAGCGCCGACGCCGCCGCCGGCGAGCTGCTGGAGACGTTCGCCTGCGGCACCGGCGTGGTCATCACGTCGATCGGCCGGGCGCGCTCACGCGACGGCGAGTTCGAGATCGGCGGCGCCGCGGAAGGCCCGGTCACGGCCTCGATCCGCGACGCCCTCGTGGGCATCCAGCGCGGCCGGGCCGAGGACCCCTTCGGCTGGTCGGTGCGCGCCTGACTGTCCGCCGGCGCGAACGGCCCCCGCCCGGGTCCGGGCGGGGGCCGCTTCTCGTTGGTGGCCCCGGCGCGAATCGAACGCGCGACACCCGCTTTAGGAGAGCGGTGCTCTATCCCCTGAGCTACGAGGCCTCTGTGCTGCAGGACCGAGTCTAGGGGAACCATGGCATCGACCGAAATCGCGTATCCGTGCAACCTTCCACCGGGCGATGGGAGAGGGCGTTCCTAACGATCGGAGCGGTTCGACCGCGTGCCTGTGGACGTGCCGATGAGGGCCCGCGCCCGGGCCACCTTCACCGCCTCGGTGAGGGTGGCCAGGTCGTAGGCGCCGTAGTGGCGCTGGCCGTTGATGAAGAAGGTCGGGGTGCCGCCGACGCCGCTCAGGTCCGCGGACTCGACGTCCTGGGCGATCCGGGCCTCGTGGGCGTGGCGCATGAGGTCCTCGTGGAAGCGCCGGCGGTCGAGGCCGAGGCGCTCGGCGTACTCCACCAGGGCCATCGGCTTGAGCTCGTCCTGGTGGTCGAGCAGCAGGTCGTGCATGGGCCAGAAGGCGCCCTGCGCGGCGGCCGCCTCGGTCGCCTCCGCCGCCAGCTGGGCCTGCGGGTGCACGTCGGTCAGCGGCAGGTGCCGCCACACGTAGCGCAGGTCGGCGTCGGACAGCAGCTCGCGCACCACGGGCTCGGCCTGGCCGCAGTAGGGGCACTGGAAGTCGCCGTACTCCACGATGGTCACCGATGCCCCGGCCGCCCCGCGCACGTGGTCGACGTCCGGGTCGACCGGCGGGATGAGGTCGGTGAGCACGTCGGCGTCGCCCAGCAGGGCCCGGGCGCGCTTGTGCTTGGGCAGGAGGGCGGTGACGCGGTACACCACCCAGGTGAGCAGGGACGCGACGGCGGCCGCGGCGAGCACGCCCAGCTTGGCCTCGGCGAGCTCGTCGCCGGTGAACGCCAGGCTGGCGATGAGCAGCGACACCGTGAAGCCGATGCCGGCGATCGTGCCGCTGCCCAGCACCGCCGCCCACCCGGCGCCGGGCCGCACCCGCCCGCCGGAGAGCCGGGTCACCAGCCACGACGTGCCGACGACGGCGACCGGCTTGCCGAAAACGTAGCCGGCGATCACGCCCAGCGTGACCGGCGAGGCGAAGGCCCGCGCCAGGAACGCCCCGTCGACCGGGATGCCGGCGTTGGCCAGGCCGAAGAGCGGGACGATCAGGTAGCTGCTCCACGGGTGGTACATCCGCTGGAGGCGGTCGTTCGGCGACAGCGTGCGCGTCAGGCCCAGCGACGCCGACCGGGCCAGCTCGGCCGTCGGCTGCTCGCGGAACAGCTTGAACAGGCCGCTGGCCGCCTCCAGCGCGCCGCGGGCCGGGGTGTACGCGGTCGCGGTGAGGCCGATGGCCAGGCCGGACACGACGGGGTCGACTCCGGAGCGCAGCATGAGGTACCACAGCAGGATTGCGAACGGCGCGTAGACGAAGCCGGCCCGCACCCCGAGGGCGCGCAGGCCGAGCAGGCCGCCGAAGACCGCCAGGGCCAGCAGCAGCGGCATCATCGCGATGTGCTCGGAGTAGGCCACGGCGATGACGATCAGGGCGACGACGTCGTCGACGACGAACACGGTCAGCAGGAACACCCGCGCCTGCTCGGGCACGCCCCGGCCGACCAGCGCGAGCAGCCCCAGGGCGAGCGCGGTGTCGGTCGACATGGCCACGCCCCAGCCGTGCGTGCCGGGGCCGCCGTGGTTGACCGCGAGGTACACGCCGACCGGCAGCACCATGCCCGCCACCCCGGCCGCGAACGGCAGCAGGAAGCGGCGGCGGTCGCGCAGGTCGCCCAGGTCCAGCTCGCGCCGCGCCTCCAGGCCGACGACGAGGAAGAACAGCGTCATGAGCCCGCTGTTGACCCAGGTGCGCAGGTCGCACGCGAGCTCCCAGCCGCCGACCTTCAGCGCCAGCTCGGTGTGCCACAGCCGCTCGTAGCCGCCCTCGTCCACGTTCGCCCAGATCAGGGCCGCGACGATGGCGGCGACGAGCACCCCGGCGCTGCCGGACTCGGTCGCCATGAAGGTGCGCAGCGGCGCCGCGATGTCGCGGCGCCAGAGGGATTTTCCGCCCTCGGTCGACGGGTCGGCCATAGCGGCAAAGTCTAGGCTCAATGATCGTGAGCGCTCTCGTGAACGGGTTCGGCGGCGACGCGGGTGCGAACGGCATTCGGGTGGTCATCGCGGACGACCAGGCAATGGTTCGCGACGGCCTGCGGCGCATCCTCGGGGCGGCCGGGGACATCGAGGTCGTGGGCGAGGCCGCGGACGGGGTCGAGGCCCTGGAACTGGTGCGCGCCGTGCGGCCCGACGTGGCGCTTGTCGACATCCGGATGCCGCGCATGGACGGGCTCACCCTCACCCGCGACCTCGCCGGCGGCCCCACCCGGGTCGTCGTGGTCACCACGTTCGACCTGGACGAGTACGTGTACGCGGCCCTGCGCAACGGGGCGGCCGGGTTCCTGCTCAAGCGCTCCGGCCCGGCCCTGCTCACCGAGGCCGTCCGGGCCGCTGTCTCCGGCGAGAGCCTGATCAGCCCGGCGATCACCGTCAAGCTGCTGCGGCATCTCTCCCGCCCGCGCCCGGAGTCGCCGGAGCCGCTGACCGAGCGGGAGCTGGAGATCGCCGCCCACGTCGGCGCGGGCCACACCAACGCCGAGATCGGCGCGGAGCTGTTCATCTCGGCCGGCACGGTGAAGACGCACGTGGCCGCGGTCCAGCGCAAGCTTGCCGTGCGCAACCGGGTCGGGATCGCGGTCTGGGCCTGGAACCACGGGGTCGTCGTGCCGTGAGGGCGTACTGGCTGCTGCTCCTGGTCGTCCCGGTGCTGTGCGGGCTGCCCTTCACCCGCCCGGCCGGGATCCTGGTGAGCATCGCGGCCATGGTCGCCGTGGCGGCGGCGGTCCGCCCGTCCCTCGGCCTTGTGGCGGCCGCGGTCTCGATCGGGGTGACCGTGATCTACCGGGGCCCGCCGCAGCCGCCGGGGCTGTGGCTCATCTTCGAGCTCACCCCGCTGCTCGTCCTGCTGACCCGCACCGCCCGCGCGGGCCGGTCGGTCGCGGCCCTCGTCGCACTCGCCGTCACCGTCCTGCCGCTGCGGGTCACCCTCCACCAGCCGGCCCACCACCTGGACGGCTCGGTCCTCGTGGTCGCCACCGCGTTCGCGTGCGCCGTGGCCGCCGCCGGGCTCGGACTGTACCGGCGGGCGCAGGACGGCCGGCGCGCCCACGCCCTGGCCGCGGCGCGGCGCTCGCAGCGGCTGGAGCTGGCCCGTGACCTGCACGACCTTGTCGCCCACGAGGTCACCGGGATCGTGCTGGAGGCGCAGGCGGCCCGGGTCGCGCCGGCCGCCGGGTCATACGAGCGGATCGAGGCGGCCGGGCAGCGGGCGCTCACCGCGATGGACAACATGGTGGCGGCCCTGCGCACCTCCGACGAGGACGTCCCGCCGCGGGTCCACGGGCTCGCCGACCTGCCCGGGGTCGTTTCACGCTTCGGCCCCGCGGCCACGCTGGCGATCGAGCCGGGGGCCGCGCTCCCGGCGGCGGCCGGGAGCGTGGCCTACCACGTCGTGATCGAGGCGCTGACGAACGTGCGCCGCCACGCGCCGGCGGCCGGCGTCGCGATCACGCTGTCAACGGCGGGCATCTTGACCGTCGTTTCGGATATGCCGGAAATATCGGCCACGCGCCCTACCGGCGGCCACGGACTCGAAGGACTCCGCGAACGCGTCGAAGCCGTGGGCGGCGCGTTCGGCGCCGGGCCGCGCGACGGGCGGTGGGAAGTGCGCTGCGATCTCTCCCGTTCGGCAGATGTGCCCGGGAACGGCCGCCCGCAGCCTTGAGGCATGCTCGAACTGGTCGAGATCACGAAGGTCTACAAGGGACAGAAACGCGCCGTCGACGGCCTCACGCTGCGGCTCACGCCGGGGCTGGTCGGGCTGCTCGGGCCCAACGGCGCCGGGAAGTCGTCGCTGCTGCGGATCGCCGCCACCGTCACCCGGCCCACGAGCGGCCAGGTGCGCTTCGACGGCCAGGACGCGGTCGCGCGCCCGGACGGGCTGCGGCGGGCGCTGGGGTACCTGCCGCAGGACTTCGGCGTGTACCCGAACCTGAACGCGGTCGAGTTCCTGCGGTACCTCGCCGCGGTCAAGGGGCTCTCGGCCCGCTCGGCGCGGGCGCGGATCGACGAGGTCCTCGAGCTGGTGAACCTCACGCACGCGGCGAAGCGGGCGCTGGGCGGGTACAGCGGCGGCATGCTGCGCCGGGTGGGCATCGCGCAGACGCTGCTCGGGGATCCCCGCGTGATCATCGTGGACGAGCCGACCGCCGGGCTCGACCCGGAGGAGCGGGTGCGGTTCCGCAACCTGCTCAGCGATCTCGCGGCTACGCGGGTCGTGCTGCTCTCCACGCACATCGTCGGCGACGTCGAGTCGGCCGCGGCGCGGATCGCGGTCGTCAAGGGCGGCCGGATCCGCCTCGACGGGGCGCCCGAGGACCTCGTGCGCGGCGTCGCCGGGCACGTGTGGGAGGCGACCGTCGCGCCCGCGGACGCCGCGGCCCTGCAGCAGCGGCTGCTGACGACGCGGGCGGTGCGCACGGCCCAGGGGGTACGGCTGCGGATCCTGGCCGTGAACCGGCCGCTGCCCGACGCCGTGCCGGCCGCGCCCGACCTCGAGGACGCCTACGTCGGGGCGGTGCACGCGTGATCGCCGCGGCCGTCGCCGATTTCCGGGAGCGGGTGCGGCGCCCGGCGTACCTGTTGATGCTCATCTCGGCCATCGGGCTGGGGCTCCTCGCGGTGCCCGCCGTCGACGCGCACTGGTCGGTCCTCGTGATCGGGGGGTTCCGCGGGCGGTACACCAGCGGGTACGTCGGGATGGTGACCGCTCTGACCAGCGCGCTCTGGCTGACGCTGGTCGGCTTCTACCTGGTGCGCGACGCCGTGGCCCGCGACGAGCGCACCGGCGTCGGGCAGCTGATCGCGGCCTCGCCGATGCGCACGCCGGCTTACCTCGCGGCGAAGCTGCTCAGCAACGTCGCCGTGCTCGTCTCGATGACCGCCGTGCTGGCCGGCACCGCGCTGGTCCTGCAGCTGCTGCGGGGCGAGTCGCGGGTCGTCGACCCGGTCGCGCTGCTGCTGCCGTTCGGGCTCGTCGCCCTGCCCATGCTCGTGGTCACGGGCGCGGTGGCGCTGCTGTTCGAGGCGACGCCGGTGCTGCGCGGCGGGCTGGGCAACGTGCTGTGGGTCTTCGTGTGGATGGTCGGCGCGATCGGTGGGCAGTCCGCGCACGCGCCCTTCGGCGGGCTCGGCCTGCAGCCGGTGAACCTCCCCGCGGGGGCGTCGCAGGACGTGGGGCTCGGGCTGATGTACGTCGACGAGCCCCTCAAGGTCTTCGAGTGGCCCGGCCTGCGCCTCTCGCCCGAGTTCCTCGGCGGCCGGGCGGGGCTGCTGCTCGTGGCCCTCGCGCTCGCGCTGCTGCCCGCGCTGTGGTTCCACCGGTTCGACCGCCCGGCCCGAGCAGGTCGCGCGGCGCCGGCCGCCGAGCCGCCGGCCCGGTACGCGGGGCTGCCGCGGACCGCGCCCCGCCGCGGCGCCACGTTCGCGCGGCTGCTGGCCGGCGAGGCGCGCATCCTGGTCGCGGGGGCGCCGCCGTGGTGGTGGCTGGGGGCGGGCGCGCTGGGCCTGGCGGGGCTCGCGCTGCCGCGCGGGGCCGTGCTCGCGTTCGCCTGGGTGTGGCCGCTGCTGCTGTGGTCGCGGCTGGGCACGCAGCCGGCGCTGTCCGGGACCGCGGCGATCCTGGGCGCGTACCCGGCGCCGCGGCGGCGCCGGCTCGCCGAGTTCGGCGCGGGCGTGCTGCTGGCGGTGGCGATCGGGCTCGGCTCGGCGGTCCGCCTGGCGATCGGCGGCGACTGGCGCGGGCTGGCGGGGTGGGCCGCCGGGGCGTTGTTCATCCCGGCCCTGGCCCTGCTGCTGGGCACGCTGACCGGCGCGCCGAGGGTCTTCCAGGCCGTGTACACGCTGCTCTGGTACCTCATGATCAACGATACGGACGCGCTGGACTACATGGGCATCCTCCGGGGCGGACCGGGCGCCGCCTTCTGGGCCGGGGCCGCGCTCGTCTTCGTCGCGGGGTCCCTGAGCTGGGCGGCGATGCGGGAGGCGCGCCGGTAGCGGCTGACTCCCGTAACGACACCCACGGCCACCAGGCCGGCGATGAGCTGCTGAGCGTGGTCGGGCACCGCCTGCGCGACGCCGCCTTCGCCGGGCCGCGCACCGCACCGCAGCGCTCGGTGGTGGCCCGGCTCGGCGGCGACGAGTTCGCGGTGCTGCTGCCGGGCGCGGACGCCGCGACGGCCGACCGGCTGGCCCCGGCGCTGCGGGCCGTGTTCGACAGGCCGTTCCCCACGAGCGAGGGCCGCCTGGCCGTGCGGGCGAGCATCGCGGTGTCGACCACGATGCTCGCCGACGCCTGGCTAGGCCCTGTCCTGCCGGGTCAGAGGCCGGCCACGTCGAGGGCCAGCGTCACCGCGCCGCACGCGACGAGCAGCCCGGTGACCAGGTTGACCCGGGCCGGGGCGCCGCCGGTCCGGCGCGCGGCGCGCCAGTAGAGGGCGGCCCCGACCAGGATCAGCAGCCCCTCGATGACGGCGGTCAGGAGGTGGTACCGCCACAGGCCCAGCCCCAGCCGCGGCAGGTCGCCCGCGTTGCCGGGCAGCAGCGGCAGGTCGGCGCGGTGCACGAGCAGGTCGAGCAGCCAGTGCGAGAAGACGACGGCGCCGATGACCGTCCCGCCGCGGCGGCCCCACCAGCGGGCGGCCACCAGGCCGGTGAGGGCCGCGATGACGAGCGCGCCCAGCAGGGAGTGGGTGTAGTCGGCGTAGATGATCCCGTCGCCATAGCCGCCGTCGGTGCCCGGGACCGGGTCGATGTGCTCGGCGCCGGCGAGGTACAGCGGGACGAACACGACGTCGAGCCAGACCGTCGCGAGCATGAGCGACCACAGCGGGACCGGCCGCTCGACCGACTTCACGGCCGCGGCCAGGCCGAAGTGCCCCGTGATCATCGCTTCGGCCAGGGCAGCTTCGCGTCCAGCGCGCCGACGAGTGCGGCGAACAGGATCGCGCCCACGAAGAACGCCATCTCGGATACTCCTTCACTAAGTGAACTCCAGTTGCGTTAGCATGAGCATGACAGGACGACCGCCACTAACGCAACTGGAGTTGCATTGACCGGCAACACCCGGCCCGGCGGGCGCACCGCCCGCACGCGCGCGGCGGTGGCCGAGGCGCTGCAGGCCGAGCTGCTCGAAGTCGGCTACGCGGGCACCACGATGGAGCGGATCGCGCAGCGGGCGGGGGTGGCGAAGACCACGCTGTACCGCCGCTGGGGCTCCGTCGGCCAGCTCGTCGCCGACCTGTTCGCCGGCACGGCGGCGGCGCAGATCCCGCCGCCGGACACCGGCACGCTCGAGGGCGACCTGCGCGAGCTCGGCCGGGCGAGCATCGCGCTGCTGTCGGCGCCGCCGCTGCGGGCCGTGTTCGACGTCGTCGTGCGCGAGGCGGTGCACGACCCGGCCGTCCGGGAGGTGCTCACCGGGTTCTTCGCGACGCGAATCGTGCTCGCCGCGACGCTTGTCGAGCGGGCCGTGGAGCGCGGCGAGGCCCCGGCCGGCACCGACGCGGCCGAGGTGATCCGGCTCGTCGGCGCGCCCTACTACGCGCGCGCCTACATCACCGGGGAGCCGCTCGACCCCGCGATCGCCGACCGCACCGCGCGCATCCTGGCCCTGGCCGTGCGCAAGGGGCTACTGGTCTGCTGACTCGCGGTACAGCAGCGCCGCCTGCACGCGGTTCGTGCAGTCGAGCTTGGTGAGCACGCGGCTGACGTACGTCTTCACGCTCGGCTCGCTCATCCGCAGCCGCGCCCCGATGCCGGCGTTGGAGAGCCCCTCCGCGACCAGCCGCAACACGTCGGCCTCCCGCGGGCTGAGCGCGGCCAGCCGGTCCCCGGCGGCCCGGCGCCGCTGCGCCCCGGCCGCGCCGGACGGCCCGATGAGGCCGATGACCTGGCGGGCGACCGGCGGCGAGAGGTACGCGTCGCCGGCGTGCGCGGCCCGCACCGCGCGCAGGAGCTCCTCGGGGGTGCAGGTCTTCAGCACGTACCCGGACGTGCCCTGCCGCAGCGCGCGCAGCACGTTCGCCTCGTCGCCGAACGACGTGAGCAGCACGATCGCCGCGCCCGGGCGCGCGGCCCGCAGGGCGGCCATCGCGTCCAGGCCGCCGAGCAGCGGCATGCGCACGTCGAGCAGGGCCACGTCCACCGCGACCCGCTCCGCCGCCGCCACGGCCGCGGCGCCGTCCCCGGCCACGGCGACGATCTCCAGGTCGGGCGCGGACTCGAGCACGGCCTGGATGCCGGCCAGCATCAGCGGCTCGTCGTCGGCGACGAGGACCCTGATCCGGCTCATCCGGCGACGCCGACGACCAGGCTGAGCGGCACCAGGCCGAACATGATGCCGGCCAGGGCCACGCCGAGCAGCGCGGGCGGGCGGCGCACGGGAGCGTCCGGGAAGACCGCCCACAGCCGGAACGCGCCGCCGTCGACGCCGTGCCCGACCAGCCCGCCGGCGAGCTCGGCCCGCTCGGCCAGGCCGAGCAGCCCCCGCCCGGGCGCGGGCACGGTGCCGGGCGGGACCGGGTTGACGACGGAGAGCAGCAGCGCGTCGTCGTCCCACTCGGCCCGCACGGTCAGCGGCGCGCCGGGCGCGTGCTTGCAGCCGTTGGTGAGGCCCTCCTGCACCAGCCGGTACGCCTCCGGGGGCACCTCCCGCTCGCGGCCGCGCCGGACGAGCTCGACCGGCACGCCCGCCGCCCGGGCCCGCTCCACCAGCTCGACCAGCCCGGCCCGCGGCGCCCGCAGCCCGCCGAGCACGTCGTGCAGGTCGCCGGCGGCCCCGCGGGCGGACTCGGCGAGGCGGCGCACCGCCTCCCGCTGCGCCTCCGGCAGGCCGGCCACCTCCAGCGCCGCGGCCTGGATGGACACGAGGCTGAGCCGGTGCCCGAGCGCGTCGTGCATGTCGCGGGCGATCCGCAGCCGCTCCTGCGCGGCGAGCGCGGCCGCGTGCCGCTCCTGCTCGGCGACGTAGGCCCCGACGAGCAGCGGCAGCAGCGCGAACACGACGGCCGACACGACGACGGGCGCGACCGCCGGGGCCCGCCCGGCCTGCACCGCGGCGAACCCGGCCACCGCCAGGGCCAGCCACGGCGTCGAGGCCTTCCCGGCCCGGTAGGCGGTGAACGGCAGCAGCGCCCCGGCCCCGCCCGTGACCAGCGCCGGGCCGAGCGCGGCGAGGAACCCGAGCCCGGGCCGGCGCCGGGCGAGGGCGAGGACGCCGGCCACGGCCAGCGCCCAGACCGGCAGCAGCCAGGGCCGGACGATTCCCGGATGCGCATACGTGAGCAGCACGCTGTCGACGCAGACGATGCCCGCGGCGGCGAGATATCGGCGCATGCGAGCAGGCTACCGCCGACGTTCGTCGCGGTGGCGGGGCGACTTTCGGCGACTGTGGCCGCGGCCGGCCCGCCCTAGCGTCACGGGACGTGATCGTTGTGGAGGAACTCAGCAAGCGCTACGGCCGCACCGTCGCCGTCGACGGGTTGTCGTTCGCCGTCCGGCCGGGGTGCGTGACCGGCTTCCTCGGGCCCAACGGGGCCGGGAAGTCGACCACCATGCGGATGATCCTCGGGCTCGACCGGCCGTCGGGCGGGCGGGCCCGGATCGACGGGCGGCCCTACGAGGCCCTGGACCGTCCGCTGTGCGCGGTCGGGGCGATGCTGGAGGGCCGCTCCGCCCACCCGGGCCGGCGGGCGCGGCACCACCTGCTGTACCTGGCCCGCAGCAACGGCATATCCGACCGGCGCGTGGACGAGGTGCTGGAGCTCGTGGGGCTGGCCGGGGACGCGCGGCGGCGGGCCGGCGGGTTCTCCCTCGGGATGGCCCAGCGGCTCGGGCTGGCCGCGGCGCTGCTCGGCGACCCGCCGATCCTGCTGCTCGACGAGCCGGTCAACGGGCTCGACCCCGAGGGGGTGCACTGGCTGCGGGCGCTGCTGAAGGGGTACGCCGCGCAGGGTCGCACCGTGCTGGTCTCCAGCCACCTGATGGCCGAGACTGCGCTCACCGCCGACCGGCTCGTGGTCATCAGCCGCGGGCGGCTCGTCGCCGACGCGACCGTGGACGAGTTCGTGGCCGGCGCCCCGTCGCTGGAGGCGGCGTTCCTGCTGGCGGTCGGGCGATGAGCGGCCCGGCCGCGCTCGCGGCGGAGTGGGTCAAGGTCCGCACCCTGCGCTCGACCGCCTGGACGCTCGCGCTGACCGTCGTCGCCGGGGGCGGGCTGGCGTACCTGACCGGCTGGAGCCTGCGCCGCGCCGAGCCCGAGCACTTCGACGCGCTGTTCGCCTCCTTCTATGGGCTGAGCCTGGCCCAGCTGGCGCTCGTCGTGTTCGCGGTGCTGACGGTCGGTGGGGAGTACGGCTCCGGCACGATCCGCCCGACCCTCGCCGCCGTTCCGCGCCGCGGCCGGTACTACCTCGCCAAGCTCGCCGTGCTCGCCCTGTGCGCCGCGGCGGTCTCGGCGCTGACCGTCGCCGCCGCGTGGTTCGCCGGGCAGGCCGGGCTCGCGTCGCGGCACACCACGCTGACGGCCGACGGGGTGCCGCGCACGGTCGCCGGGGCGTTCGTCTACCTCGTGCTCATCGCCCTGTTCGCGGCGGGCGTGGCGCAGACCCTGCGCGGGTCGACCGCGGCCCTGGCGGTACTGCTGCCGCTGTTCTTCCTCGGTTCGCAGGGCCTGGGCAACATCCCGGGGCTGCGCCGGGTCACCCAGTTCCTGCCCGACCAGGCCGGCGTGGCGATCCTGCACTACTTCGGGGCGCCGGACGGGCCGCGCTACGACCGTGCGTTCGGCCCTTGGGGCGGCATCGGGATCATGGCGCTGTGGACGGCGCTCGCGCTCGCCGCCGGGCACGTCAGCCTCCGGCGACGCGACGCATAGACGGCTTAGACCTGCTTTACGTTCGACTTAGGAGGCTTCAGCGAGCGCCCGGTCGTGCATACGGTCGGGAAATGCCGCTCGACCCTCGGCTCAACCCGTACGTGGTGCCGCCGCGCCGCGAGCCGAAACGGCGCCCGGCGCTGCTGGCGCTCGTGCTGGTCCCGATCGCCGGGGCCGTGGCCACCTCGCTGATCGTCACCACGTCGGCGGGCGCCGAGCAGGTCGACACCGAGGGCGTGGTGCAGGCCGAGGCGTGGGCCGCCCAGAGCGGCGCCCGCACCGAGAACACCGGCGACGCCGGCGGCGGCAGGAACGTGGGCTGGCTCGCCGACGGGGACTGGATGCGGTACGACAACGTCGACCTCGGCGGCCCCGGCTCGCTGACCGCGAGCGTGCGGGTCGCCGCGGGCGGCCGCACGGGAGGGACGGTGGAGCTGCGGGCCGGCGCCCCGGACGGCGAACTGCTGGCCAGCTACCAGGTCGGGAACACCGGCGGCTGGCAGAGCTGGACCACGAAGACCCGGGTGAGCACCACGGGCCGGACCGGCCTCCAGACCGTGTTCGTCCTGATCCGCAGCGAACACGGCGGCGACTTCGTCAACGTGAACTGGCTGCGGTTCCACCGCACGCCCACCGCCGCGATCCCGGGATCGCCCTCGGCGTCGCCCTGAGTCTTCCGGCTACCAGCAAGGCGGTCCCACCCGGCCTCGTGGCACGGTCGTATCATGACGATCCGCTGCGTCATCGTCGACGACTCGGAGCGGTTCCGGGCCAGCGCCCGGCGGCTTCTCTCGAGCCAGGGCATCGCAGTGGTCGCGACCGCTTCGGACAGCCGGCAGGCGCTGCGGGCGGTCGAGGAGCAGGAGCCGGATGTCGTACTCCTCGATGTCGGCCTCGGCGCGGAGAGCGGCTTCGACCTGGCCCCCCGCATCCGCCACGGCGCCGTCATCATGGTGTCGAGCCTCGCCCCGGACGACCTGGCCGAGCTGCTCGAGGAGAGCCCGGCGATCGGCTTCCTGCCCAAGGACCAGCTGTCCGGGTGCGCGATCACGTACCTGCTGCGGAAGACGCCGCCTCCAGGAATGTGAGGACCGCGAGGACCCGGCGGTGCGTCTCGTCGGTCTCGGGCAGGTCGAGCTTGGTCAGGATCGACCGGACATGCTTCTCGACCGTGCCCTCGGTGACCCACAGCGCCTTGGCCACGCCCGCGTTCGAGCGCCCCTCGGCCATGAGCGCCAGCACCTCCCGCTCGCGCGGGCTGAGCACGTCGAGCGGGTCGCGGCGGCGGTGGGCGGCCACGAGCTCCTGGACGACGGCCGGGTCGACGACGGTGCCCCCGTCGTGCACCCGGTGGATCGTCTCGACGAACTCGTCGACGTCGGTGACGCGGCTCTTCAGCAGGTAGCCGATGCGCTCACCGCTGGCCAGCAGCTCGATCGCGTGCTCGACCTCGACGAAGGCGGACAGCACCAGAATCGCCACCGACGGGAAGCGTCGGCGGATCTCCCGGGCCGCGCCGAGCCCCTCGGTGGTGTGCGTCGGGGGCATGCGGATGTCGACCACGGCGATGTCGGGCGTCGCCTTCTCGACCAGGTCCAGTAGGTGGGTGCCGTCGTCGGCGAGCCCGATCACGTCGAACCCGTGCCGGTCGAGGAGGCTTGCCAGCCCCTCGCGCAGCAGCACGTCGTCGTCCGCGATCACCACCGAACGACGCAGCGCCGCGCTTGCCTCGAATGCCATCAAATCCAACATATCCCCGCGATCCGGGGTAGTCACCACCCCATGCACGGGGGGTTGACCTTCCGCCTCGCGTTGACCAGCGCGCTGTTCACCGTCCTGATCTCGGCGGCGTTCGCGGTGATCCTCGTGTCCGTTTACGAGCTGCGGGCCTCCGTCATGGTCGTCACCCGCGCCGAGCACGCCGTCTCGGCCTCCAACACGCTGGAGCGGCTGGTCCTCGACGTGGAGGCGGGCCGGCGCGGGTACGCCCTCACCCACGACCGGGCGCTGCTGGAGCCCTGGATCAGGGCCCAGCAGCAGATTCCGCTGCGCCAGCAGGAGCTCGCCTCGTCCGTGGCGGGTGACCCGGCCCAGGCCGCGCGGGTGGCCCGGCTCAACAGCGACGTCACCGCGTACCTCGACAGCTACGCCGACCCCGCGATCACCGAGGGGGAGTCGGGGGAGCCGGCCAACATCGACCCGCAGTCCGTCACCGAGGGGCAGAAGCAGATCGCCGCGATGCGCATGGAGTTCAACGACTTCATCAACAGCCAGCGCATGACCGTGGACCAGATGCACGCCGCGGCGACCCGGGCCGGCAAGCAGGCCCTGTTCGCCGGGATCGCCGGCTTCGTGGTGGCCCTGCTCGCGGTCGCGATCCTGACTCGCTCGCTGGCGGTCATGGTGGTGCGGCCGCTGCACCGGATGGTGTTGGCGGCCGACCGGGTGGCGGGCGGCGACCTGGAGGTGAGGGTCCCGACGGACGCCCCGGTGGAGATCGGGGCGCTGCAGCGGACCTTCAACTCGATGGTCGCCGCGCTCGACAAGGGCCGCCGGATGCTCGGCGCGGTGGCGGCCGAGCAGGCGGCGCTGCGCCGTGTGGCGACCGTCGCGGCGCGCGGCATGCCCGCCGAGGACGTCTTCGCCGCGGTGACCGAGGAGGCCGGCAAGCTCTTCGGCGCCGACGCGGCCGTGCTGCTGCGCTTCGAGCCCGACGGCAACGGCACCGTGGTGGCGAGCTGGAGCCAGGACCCCGTCCACCGCGTCGGCCTGGGCCGGGTGAAGGTGGCCGACAGCGGTGTGGCCGGGGAGATCCTGCGGTCCGGCCGCCCGATCCGCCTCGCCGGCATGCGCAGCGCCGACTTCCTGCAGCACGAGTTCGGCGACGGGACCATCCGCTCCGCGATCGGCGCCCCCGTCTCCGTGGCCGGGCGCACCTGGGGCGCCCTCAAGGCCCTCTCCACGTGCGCGTCCCCGCTGCAGCAGCACGACGCCGAGCGGGCCGCCGAGTTCACCGAGCTGGTGGCCAGCGCGATTGCCAACTCCCAGGCGCGCGCCGACCTGACCGCCTCCCGCGCCCGCGTGGTGGCCGCGACCGACGAGAGCCGCCGCCGCATCGAGCGCGACCTGCACGACGGCACCCAGCAGCGGCTGATCGCCCTGCTGCTGGCCCTGCGCGCGACGGAGACGCAGGTGACGGGCCCGCTGCAGGACCGCCTGCACGGCATCGGCAGCGACCTGTCGGAGGCGATCGACGAACTGCGCGAGCTGGCCCGCGGCATCCATCCGTCGATCCTGTCGGAGGGTGGCCTGTCCCCGGCGATCCGCTCCCTGGCGCGCCGCTCCCCGATCCCGGTGGAGACGCGGCTCGACCTGCCCTCCAGGCTCGACGCCTCGGTGGAGATCGGGGTGTACTACGTCGTGGCCGAGGCCCTCACGAACGCCATCCGCCACGCGCACGCCACGGTGATCTCGGTGTCGGCCGCCGTCACGGACGCCCGGCTGTCCCTGTCGATCGAGGACGACGGCGTGGGGGGCGCGGATCCTGGTACGGGCACGGGCCTGACCGGCCTCGGCGACCGCGTGGCCGCGCTGGGCGGCACCATGCAGATCTCGAGCCGCCCCGGCGCCGGGACCCGCCTGCGCATCGGCATCCCCCTCCCGGAGGGTGAGGCCGGTTGAGGGGCCGGTGGCAGCCAGCAGGTATGCCGGGGTCGGAAAACCCACCACAGGGAAACCCCGCTGGCCGCGAGGCATCGGACACCCGTCCGGAGGCACGGTGGAACAGTCAAACACACCCCCTTGAACAGGTGATCCACCATGACGACTCGCCCGGTCGACCCGGTGCTGTGCATGGCACTGTTCGTCTCCGACACTCCGTGCTTCTCCAACCCCGACGACGCCGAGGTCCGCGCCACGGTGGACGACACCTTGGACCGGCTCGGCCCGCAAGAGTGCTACGCCCGGGCCGCCGAGGTCTTCGGCGACCGCCCGGATGTGGCCCTGAACCGCATTCAGTGGGCCCGCTCGGTCTGCGAGCGCGCGCTGACCGCGGCCGGTGCACGATGAGCCGGCCGGTCCCCGGATACCGGCGATAAATCCAGACACCGACGTGTCCGGATTTATCGCCCTTCCGTCACAACACCGACAGGTGCACGTGGTTCGTGTGGTCGCTGGACGGGTCCCCGTTGCCGCCGCTGTACGCGTGCCAGCCCGCCGCCGGCGTCCAGACCTGACGGAACCAGATCACGTACAGCACGCCCAGCGAGGACGCGTTCTTCACGAAGAAGGCCGCCAGGTTCGTGCCGTAGGTCTTGTCGGCCCCGCTGGCCACGCCGCCGAAGCCGTCCGACGCCGCGGCGAAGTCGCAGGCCCGGCCCTTCGGATGCTCGTACGGGCCCGACGGGCGGAAGCACGAGTAGAAGTGCGTGAAGCCGGCCTTGCGCGCCTCCTGCGCCGCGTGCAGCAGACGCGGCGTGATGCAGCCGGTGGTCGTCGGGTCGTCGATGATGCAGTTCTCGGCCGGCCAGGAGCCGTCGGCGTTGCGCGGGGCGGGCGTCGCCAGCGGTGAGTTCACGCTGACGTAGCCGTCGGCCTTCCCCTTCATCTTGGCCAGCGCCGCTTCGGCGTCGGCCTTTTTCTTTGCCTGGATGACCGCCTGCGCCTGCTGCTTGGCCACCTCGTCGTCGGCCGCCTTCTTCGCGTCCGCGAGCTCCTTCTCGAGCTTGGTCAGACGGGCGATCTGGCGGTCGTTGTACTGCGCGATCGTGTTCACCAGCAGCACGCGGTCCATGAACTGCTCGGCCGAGCCGGTGTTCACGAGGGCGGCGGTCAGGCGCACGTTGCCGCCGGTCCGGTACGCCGCGGCGGCGATGACGTTCACGCTCGCGCGGACCGGCTCCAGCTCCTTCTGTATCGAGTCCATCTGCGCGGTCAGCTCGGCCTGGTGCTTCTTCGACGTGTCGAGCACCGCCTGGGCCTGCAGCCACTCCGTGTTGGCCGCGTCCAGCTTCTCGCCGAGCGTGAGATCGGTGCCCTCGTTCGGCGCACCCGTCGGATCGCCCGGCGCCGCGCCCGCGGGGCCGGCCCAGGCGCCGATCAGCACGAGCGCCGCAACCATGAGCATGAGCACCCGGCGCCGCATGCGGCCGAGCGTACCGAACCGGAAAGGCGCCGCACAGCACCAAGAATGCGGCCGAATGAACACGGAAAGTAGTGCTGAACCTTCGCGGAGCGACCGTCGTAATGGTATTTCGGGTTCGAACATACGTCCGGCGTGTCGGATTCGGTCATCGACGGTTGCTTTGCTAGCGTGCGCGCTAGCAAACGGCTAGCGGGAGTGATGTTGGAAGCGACAGAGAAGGCGGTGGCGATGCCACCGCAGCGGCCGCGGTTCGAGCGGGTCCAGCTCAACACCCGGGTTCGGGTCGAGATCGAGCAGACCCTGCAGCGGTTCGTCGTCGACCACAACACCACCGTGCAGAGCTCGGTGGATCTCGCGCTGGCCGAATTTCTCGAGGCGCGGGGCTATCGGCTGCCCCGGCCCGACGACGACGGGAGAAGCCGGTGAGCACGCCGGGCATCAACCAGCTCGACGCCGATCTGCAGAAGACTGTCAAGCGCACCTCGTACATGCGGCAGCTGTTCTACTTCGTGGTGCTGCTCGTGGCCCTGGCCGGGCAGGTGTCCGGTGCGGTGGAGGCGCTGGGCATCCCGATGATCTGGGCGATCCCGGCGGTGGGCGCGCTGGAGCTCGGCGGCATCGTCGTGCTCGCCAACGCCGACGTTCGGCGCCGGCTGGGTGAGCGGGCGGTGGCCTCGCGGATCCTGTCGGCGGCGATCGCGGCGTTCGCTGTCGCGTTCAACTGGATGGCCCACAACAACAAGCTGCTCGCCGGGTTCTTCGCGGGGATGTCGGCGCTGGGCTACCTGGTCTGGCTGATGCACACCGAGAACCAGCGCCGCGACCGGCTG